>NZ_JBHUUW010000037.1:0-79128 GCF_042670825.1 Streptomyces sp. NPDC057137
GGCTGCTTTCCAGCCCGTCCGGCGCCTGACGACGAACCGGCACCAATGCTCCACGGGCGACATGGCACCATGCGTGCATGTCCTCCGTGTTGACCGACATCTGCCGGTATCCGATCGTGCAGGCTCCCATGGCCGGCGGCGCGTCCTGCCCGCAGCTGGTCGCGGCCGTCGGTGATGCCGGGGGGCTCGGCTTCCTCGCCGCCGGGTACAAGACCGCCGACGGGATGTACCAGGAGGTCAAACAGCTCCGGGGGCTCAGCGGAGCTGCGTTCGGGATCAATCTGTTCATGCCGCAGCCGCACCACGACGACCACGCCGCCGTGGAGGTGTACCGCGAACAGCTCGCCGGTGAGGCGGGCTGGTACGGCACCCCGCTCGGCGACCCCGACGCGGGTCACGACGACGGGTACGAGGCCAAGCTCGCGATACTCCTCGACGATCCCGTCCCGGTCGTGTCGTTCACCTTCGGCTGCCCCACCCCCACCACCCTCGACGCCTTCACCCGCGTCGGCACCCTCACCGTCGTCACGGTGACCACGCCCGAGGAGGCCCAGACCGCCGAGTGGTCGGGCGCCGACGTCGTCTGCGTCCAGGGCGTCGAGGCCGGCGGACACCAGGGCACGCACCGCGACGACCCCGCCACCGACGGCGCGGGTATCGGGCTGCTGTCGCTCGTCACGCAGGTACGGGACTCCGTACGGCTGCCGATCATCGCGGCCGGCGGGCTCATGCGCGGCGCCCAGATCGCCGCCGTCCTCGCCGCGGGCGCCGGCGCCGCCCAGTTGGGCACCGCCTTCCTCGTCTGCCCGGAGTCCGGTGCCCACGCCCTCCACAAGCACGCCATGACCGACCCGCTGTTCACCCGCACCGAACTCACCCGCGCCTTCTCCGGCCGGCCCGCGCGCGGTCTCGTCAACCGCTTCATGCGCGAACACGGCCCCTACGCCCCGCCCGCGTACCCGGAGGTGCACCACCTCACCGCCGGACTCCGCAAGGCCGCCGCCAAGGTCGGCGACCCCCAGGGCATGGCCCTGTGGGCCGGCCAGGGCCACCGGATGGCCCGCGATCTGCCCGCCGGACAGCTCGTCGACGTCCTCGTCGACGAACTCGAAGCCGCCCGCGCCTCGTTGACCCTGGGAAACGCCTCATGACCGCACCTGTCTTCGTCGTCGACACCCCCGGCGCCCTGCGGCCGGGCACCGTCACACTCGACGGCCCCGAGGGCCGCCACGCCGTCTCCGTAAGGAGGCTGCGCGTGGGGGAGGAGGTCGTCCTGACCGACGGCGCGGGCACCGGGGCCTACGGGACGGTCGCCGCCGTCCACGGCAAGGACCGGCTGGACGTGGCGGTCGGCGGCCTTCGTACGGAGGACGAGCCCGCGCCCCGTATCACCGTGGTCCAGGCGCTGCCCAAGGGCGACCGGGGCGAACTGTCCGTCGAGACGATGACCGAGACCGGCGTCGACGCGATCGTGCCCTGGCAGGCCGCGCGCTGCATCACGCAGTGGAAGGGCGAACGGGGCGCCAAGGCCCTGGGGAAATGGCGCGCCACCGCCCGCGAGGCGGGCAAGCAGTCCCGCAGGCTCCGCTTCCCCGAGGTCGCCGAGGCGATGTCCTCCAAAGAGGTCGCGGCGCTACTGGCGGCGGCCGACTTCGCCGCCGTCCTGCACGAGGACGGCAGCGAGCCGCTGGCCACCGCCGAACTCCCCGGTACCGGAAGCATCGTGCTCGTCGTCGGCCCCGAGGGCGGCGTCTCACCGGACGAACTGGCGCTGTTCGCGGACGCCGGCGCCACCCCGTACCGGCTCGGCCGCACCGTCCTGCGCACCTCCACCGCCGGCACGGCCGCCGCCGCGCTGCTGCTGGGCCGCACCGGCCGCTGGTCCTGATCGCGGGAGACCGGCGGGCGGATAGCATGCCCTGGTACGGAAGTACGCCTCCGTACAGAAGTGACCAGGGGCGACCGGCCGACCGATGAGGAGACCCGGACCATGGCGGGAGAACGACAGGCCGACTGCCTGTTCTGCAAGATCGTCGCCGGGGAGGTGCCCGCCACCGTCGTACGCGAGACGGACACCACCGTGGCCTTCAGGGACATCAACCCGCAGGCCCCCACGCATGTGCTGGTGATCCCCAAGGTCCACTACCCGGACGCGGCCTCGCTCGCCGCCGCCGAGCCGCAGATCGCCGCCGACATCCTGCGCGAGTCCGCCGAGGTCGCCGCCGAGGACAAGACCGCGGGCAGCGGCTACCGGATCGTCTTCAACACCGGCAGCGGCGCGGGCCAGACCGTCTTCCACGCGCACGCCCACGTCCTGGGCGGGCGCGGCCTCAACTGGCCCCCCGGGTAGGCGGCCGACACCTTGTCCGTACGAGAGCTCGTCGTCCTGGGCACCGCCAGCCAGGTCCCCACCCGGCACCGCAACCACAACGGCTATCTGCTGCGCTGGGACGGCGAGGGCATCCTCTTCGACCCCGGCGACGGCACCCAGCGCCAGATGGTGCGCGCCGGAGTCGCGGCGTACGACATCAACCGCATCTGCGTCACGCACTTCCACGGCGACCACTCCCTCGGCCTCGCCGGGGTGATCCAGCGCGTCAACCTGGACCGGGTCCCGCACGAGGTCACCGCGCACTACCCGGCGAGCGGACAGCACTTCTTCAGGAGGCTGCGGTACGCGACGGCGTACCGCGAGACCGTCGGCATCACCGAGGCGCCCGTCGACGCCGACGGCGTGCTCGCCAGGACCGCCTCGTACACCCTCCGGGCCCACAAGCTCTCGCACCCCGTCGAGTCCTACGGCTACCGGATCACCGAGCCCGACGGCCGCCGGATGCTCCCGGAACGCCTCGCCGCGCACGGCATCGAGGGGCCCGACGTGGGGCGCCTCCAGCGGGACGGCGAACTGCGCGGGGTGACGCTCGCCGACGTCAGCGAGGAACGCAGGGGCCAGCGCTTCGCTTTCGTCATGGACACCCGGCTGTGCGACGGGGTACACGCGCTGGCCGACGGCTGCGACATGCTGGTCATCGAGTCCACCTTCCTCGACGATGACGCGCAACTGGCCGCCGACCACGGTCATCTGACCGCCGGTCAGGCGGGGACGGTGGCGGCGGAGGCCGGTGTACGGCACCTCGTACTGACGCACTTCTCGCAGCGCTACGGGGACCCGGCGGAGTTCGAGCGGCAGGCCAGGGCGGCCGGTTACGAGGGCGAGCTGACCGTCGCGGCCGACCTCGTACGCGTACCGCTGCCCAAACGCTCCGGTTGACCCGCCGGGGCCCCGGCCGCTTTCCCGCACGGCAGGGGCCGTCGGCCGGTCAGGGCCGGGCGGTCGCCGGTCTCCACCCGTCGAGCACCTTGGCCGCCGCGTCACGGGTACGGCGCGAGGCGTCGTCCGTGAGCGCGGTCAGCGACTCGATCGCCCCGTCCGCGCCCGCCGGCGGGCCGCCGTACTCCCGCAGATACTCGCCCAGGCCGTGCACGGCCTGGTAGCGGACGGCCTCCTCCGGGTCGTCCAGGTGCGCCACGAAGCGCGCCCCGTCCGCCGTGTCCGGCTCGTCCAGCAGCGACAGCGCCGCCGCGCGGACCTCGGCATTCGCCGACCGCTCGTCCAGCAACAGCCTTATCGACGGCAGGACTTCGGGATAGTGGGCCAGCGCGCGACCGGCCTGCCAGGCCACCTGCGGGTCGGTCACCAGACAGTCCAGCAGCGACCGCGCCGCCCTGCCGCGGTCCCGGCTAGGCAGCCGGTGCCGGCCCAGTCGGCCCAGTTGGCCAAGGCCGTTCAGCCCCCCGGCCCGCACCCGTACGTCCTCGTCCCGCAGGAGCGGAAGGAGGAGATCGAGGTCCCGCCGGTCGCCGAGCCCGCCGACGGCCCCGGCCGCCGCCGCCCGGAGCTCGGGGTGGCAGGGCCACTGCGTGAGGACGGACCTCAGCCGCCGGACGGCGGCCGAAGTGCCCATACGGGCCAGCGCCTCCACGACGGTCGGACCCAGCTCGGGATGGTCGATCCAGCGCCGCGCCGCCGGCAGGGCGCGGTGCTCACCCAGCCATCCCAGGGTCCCGAGCAGCGCACGTGCGACATCCGGGTCCCGTTCGTCGTCCAGCCGCGCGAGCAGCAGATCGGCGGTTCCGCGCCTCGGACCGTCGCCCAGTTTGCGCACCACCGCCCGGCGCACCTCCGGGGCCGGGTCGTGCAGACCCTCGATCAGTGAGTCCCACAGCCGCGGCGTGCAGCGGGAGGGCAAGGTGTCCAGCGCACGGGCACGGGCCGCGCCGGATCCGTGCCGCGCCGAGCGAAGAAGCTCCGCTTTGACGTCGCTGTCATCCATCCGCTTCCACACCAGCATCCGCGCGTGCCCCCAGACCATGCTCTCGGGGTCTCCCAGCAGCCGCACCACCGCCTCGATGTCACCGATCGTCCCCAGTCGCGTCAGTGCGACGAGCGCGTTGAGGCGCACATGCCGGTCCTCGTCCCGCAGCAGCCGTGTGAACGCCTCCGTGACGGCCGGGCCGGTCAGCCCGAGCCGGTCGGCGGCGAGCGAGGCCCGGCGCCGTACACGCGGGTCGGCGTCCCCCATCAGACCGATCAGTAACTCGCCGGTGGCGGTGCTGGCGGTGGTGGCGGTGCCGACACCGCGGGCGGGCCCGCCGGGAGCGCCGAGGCGGCCGAGGCCGACCGCGGCGGCGGCACGGACCGAGGGATCCGGATCGGCGCCCGCCGCGACGAGCGCCGACGCGTCCCCGGCGCTTCCGGTCCGGCCGAGCCCCTTGGCCGCGGCGGCCCGCCGCCACGGCTGCGGCGCCGACAACTCCCGCAGGAAAAAGGCGATTTGATGTTCGTTGCTCATGATGCCCCCTTTCAGTGTGAGACGTCCGACGGGCGCGGGGGTTGCCCCCGCCGCCGTTCCCGTCACCGACGTGACCCGACCGCCCGGCACGCTCCTCACGCCGACTGTCAGTGCCATCGGGCACACTGTCCGGATCCGTACGCCGATCCGGGAGCGCGACCGTGACCCCACGTGAAGGAACGCCGCAGGAGCACACCGCCCATGTCGACCCGCTGGGCGCCCTGCGCGCCCCGGACGACCCGGACTGCGACGTCTACCTGACCGGCACGGTCTTCCTCGACATCATCTTCACCGGCCTCGCCAGCGCCCCCGTGCGCGGCACCGAGTCCTGGGCCAGGGGCATGGGTTCGAGCCCCGGCGGCATCGCCAACATGGCCAGCGCGCTGGCCCGTCTCGGCCTGCGTACGTCGCTCGCCGCCGCCTTCGGCGACGACCACTACGGCGAGTACTGCTGGGACGCCCTGGAGCAGGGCGAGGGCATCGACCTCTCGCGCTCCCGTACCGTCCCCGGCTGGCACTCGCCGGTCACCGTCTCCATGGCGTACGAGGGCGAGCGCACGATGGTCTCGCACGGCCACGAGGCCCCGCCGCCCGAAGGCGCCCTGCCCGAGTGCCCGCCACGCGCGCGCGCCGCCGTCGCCGCGCTCACACCGGGCCGCAGCGACGGGTGGATCGCCCGCGCCGCCGAGCACGGGGCGCGGGTCTTCGCCGACGTGGGGTGGGACGACACCGGCCGCTGGGACCTGGCCGGACTTCCCGACCTGGCGCACTGCGAGGCGTTCCTGCCCAACGCCGAGGAGGCGATGCGCTACACCCGTACCGACTGCCCCAGGGCCGCCGCGCGGGCGCTCGCCGAGCTGGTGCCGCTGGTGGTCGTGACCCTGGGCGCGGAGGGTGCGTACGCGGTGGACAGCGCCAGCGGCGCCACCGCCGAGGTGCCGGCCATCGGTGTGGAGGCGCTCGATCCGACGGGCGCGGGCGACGTGTTCGTCGCCGGGTTCGTCACCGGCACGCTCGCCGGCTGGCCGCTCGCCGACCGGCTCGCGTTCTCCGGACTCACCGCCGCCCTGTCGGTCCAGGAGTTCGGCGGATCGCTGTCGGCGCCCGGCTGGGCGGAGGTCGCCGCCTGGTGGAGTTACGTCCAGGAGTCGTCGGACCAGGATCCGGCGGCGCTGCGCCGATACGCCTTCCTGACAGGGCTGTTGCCCGCGCCGAGCCGGCCGTGGCCGCTGCGCAGGGCCGTGCCGACGATCGGCTTCGGGCGTTCCGGCTGATCTCAGGTACCCGCGATCGGACGTTCCGGCTGACCTCGGGTGCCCGCGCCGGCGCCGTCGGTTGCCGCTGCGCGGTCTATTGACTTGCCCCACACCACCTGTAAACATCCGAGGTGTCTGGTAGACAACGTTGTCAAACGGGAGGGGTCCACCATGTCCAGATTCGGCACACGTTGGCGAACGGCGGTGGGAACGGTCGCGGCGGCGGTGGTGGCGGGCATGCTGGGAGCCCCCGCCGCGAGCGCCGCACCGCCTTTGGTTTCGGATCCCACCGTCTATGTCAATCCCATGGTGGGCACGACCACTTCGGGAATGACCTTCCCCGGGGCGTCGATGCCTTTCGGCATGGTGCAGAACAGCCCCGACACGAATGTGGGAAATGCCGCGTACAACTACGACGCGACCACGCTGACGGGCTTCAGTCAGGTGCATCTCTCCGGTATCGGCTGCCCCGCGGGCAGTTGGATACGTGTGATGCCGACCGTGGGCGACGTGACCGACACCTCTCTGTCGGCGAACATGTCGAAATTCAGTCATGACACCGAGGTGGCGAAGCCGGGTTACTACGGCGTCACGCTCGAAAAGAACAACATCCGCGCCGAGTTGACGTCGACCACCCGCACCGGTGTGGACCGTTTCACCTATGACAAGGGCGCGCAGGACCGCAAGCTGATCGTCAATGTGACGGATGTGTGGGGCCAGACGTTCGCCAGCGACGTCAAGGTGGTCGGCGACAAGATCCAGGGTTCCGTGACGAGCGGTTCGTTCTGCGGGCCCGACCGGCCGAGCCGCTACACCCTGCACTTCAGCATGACCCTCTCCGAGCCGATCGCCGGCGTCGCCACCTGGAACCGCGGCGAGAAGGTCCCGGTCGCCGGGCGTACGGCGGCCACCGGCGGCGCCGTGATCTCCTTCGCACCCGGCGGCAAGGCCCCGGTCGTCACCCACACCGGCGTCTCGTACACCTCGGTCGAGGGCGCGGAGAAGAACCGTGTCGCCGAACTCTCCACGGGCTCCAAGGGTTCGAAGGGCGCCGCGGACAAGCTGAAGTCCTTCGACACGGTGCGCGCCGACGCCCACAAGGCGTGGCAGAAGCAGCTCCGGAGCGTACGGGTCTCCAGTGACTCGGACGAGGACCTGAAGACCTTCTACACCGAGCTGTACCACAGCCTGCTGCACCCGTCGGTCGCCCAGGACGTGGACGGCACCTATCAGGGCTTCGACGGAAAGAAGCACAAGGTCGCACCGGGCGACGACTATTACCAGATGCTGTCGATGTGGGACACGTACCGTTCCCAGAATCAGCTTGTCGCGTTTCTCGAACCCAAACGCGCGACGGATATCGCCCGTTCGATCCTGGCGATCTACGAACAGGGCGGCTGGGTGCCCCGCTGGTCGCTCGGTCAGGCGGAGACGAATGCGACCAGCGGTGACCCCGTCACTCCGTTCATCGTGACCCTCTATTCGCGCGGATTGCTCGACGACGAACTCTCCGAGAAGCTGTTCGCCGCGCTGTGGAAGAACGTCAACGAGGTGCCGCCGCCCGCCACCAACATCAAGGCGCGTGAATTCAACCCGCAGTACATCGAGAAGGGCTACATTCCCGCCGAGCTGAGTGCGAACGAGGCCGCTTCCATCGGTCTCGAATACTCCCTCGCGGACTGTGCGCTCGGCACGATGGCCATCGGTCTCAAGAAGTACGAGGAGGCGGACCAACTCCGCCCGCGCTGCGACGAGTTCGCGCACATCTGGAATCCGGACGCCGAGTCCAAGGGCTACACCGGATTCCCGCAGGTCCGCGCCGCCGACGGCAGCTTCGTACCGACCGACGCCGTCGTGAACGGCAAGGGCTTCAAGGAAGGCACCGCCTGGCAGTACCAGTGGCTCGGCCAGCAGCACCCCGAGGCCCTGTTCGAGCTGATGGGCGGCGCCGACGAGGCCGAGAAGCGGCTCGACACGTTCTTCACCTTCCCGGCGATCGAGGACGACGTCTCGACGGCGGCGTCCAAGCACTGGGTGACCGGGCCGATCGACTACAACGGCCACTTCGAGTTCAACCCGAACAACGAGCCCGACTTCCACGCCCCGTGGATGTACGCGTGGACGGACAGCCCCTGGAAGACGTCCGCGGTCACCCGCGCCCAGCGGGCCCTCTACACCGACACGTACAACGGCGTTCCCGGCAACGACGACCTCGGTGCCAGCTCGGCGATGGCCGCGTTCGCGATGCTGGGCTTCTTCGAGGCGCAGCCCGGCTCCGGCAACTACATCTTCTCCGCGCCGATGTTCCCGAAGGCCGTCATCACCCGGCCCGACGGCACCCGGCTGACCCTGAACGCGCCGGGGGCGAAGGCGTCGACGATCCAGTACATCGACACGCTGACCGTCGCGGGCAGGAAGACCGGGCGCAGCTGGATCTCGGAGCACGACCTGCTCTCCGCCGGCACGGTGAACTTCAAGCTCACCACCGACGGCGCGAGCAGCGACTGGGGCCGCGGGGCGGAGAACCGGCCGCCCGCCATGCTGGGCGCGCAGGAGGCCCCGGCCGCGAAGTCCTCGGTGAAGCTCAAGGCATCGGACGACTCGCAGTGGTACGGCACCAAGGACCCGGTCGAGCTCACCGCCAAGGTGACGCTGGACCCGAAGGCCGAGCCGGCCGGGACCGTGGTCTTCAGGTCGGGCGGGCAGAAGCTGTCCACCGCGCCCGTGCGGTCCGGCAAGGCGGCCTACACCCTGAGGCCGGACACCACGGTCGGCAACAGGACGTTCACGGCCGAGTACGTCCCGGCCGAGGGGGAGCGGGCGACCGGCTCCACCAGCGACCCGGTCGTGGTGAAGGTCAGGAGGCGCTAGCTCCTGTCCGCCGGACAGGCCCGGGAAGTGCCTTGTCGGTCAGTCCGGCAGCAGATGTGAGACGAGGCCGCGCGCCCAGTCGAGGGTGAGAGGGGCGTTGGTGAAGACGGCCCGGTAGTAAAGAGGCGCGAGTACGGCGTCCGTGGTGTGTTCCAGGGTCGGGGGCTGATGCCCCCGGCCCTGTTCGCGTTCCAGGATGGCTTCGAGCTGCCGCTCGCGGTCGCCGCGGCAGGCCGCGGCGCCCTGTTCGCCGCCGGTGCCGATGGTGGCGCGTACCAGGGCGAGGGTGTCCGGGTCGCAGAGGTCCTTGGCGAGGTCGCACGCGTAGCGTTCCAGGTCGCCGCGGAGGCTTCCGGTGTCCGGCACCACGATGTCGCCGGAGAAACGGCTGGTCACGACGTCGGCGAGCAGATCACCGACGGCGCCCCAGCGGCGGTAGACCGTGGTGGCGTGCACGCCGGCGCGGGCGGCCACGACCGGGATCGTCAGGGGTTCGTTGGGCTCGTCGGCGACCAGTTCCTCGACGGCCCGGTGGACGGCCGCGCGGACTCGGGCGGAGCGGCCCCCCGGCCGGCTCCCGGTCGTTGAGGCGGAGGACGCAGTAGTGGGCACGTGGCCAGTATCGCATTGATCACTGCGACTAAAAAGCAGTGATCAATGCTTTTGTGTTAGCGTGAAGCCACTAACGCACAGATCGCTGCGAGATGACTATGTCTACTGACTCCGCCGTATCCGCCGACTCCGCCCTGTCCGCCGTGCGGCCCGACGAGGGCAGGCACCGTGTGCCACGCGGTACCGCCTTCCCCGGCGTCGCCGCCGTCTTCGTCGTCTTTCTGGCCGCCTCCAGCGTGCCGTCCCCGCTCTACCCCGTCTACCAGCAGCAATGGCACTTCTCGGCATGGGTGCTGACCGTCGTCTTCGCCCTGTACGTGGTCGGCCTGCTGGGCTCGCTGCTCGTCGTCGGGGCGCTGTCGGACCACCTCGGCCGCCGGCCGGTGCTCGCCGCGGCGATCGCGCTGGAGATCGTCGCGCTCGTGGTCTTCCTCGCCGCCGGGAACGTGGTCGTCCTGGCCGTCGCCCGGGTGCTTCAGGGCATCGCCACCGGTGCGGCGACGACCACGCTCAGCGCCACGCTCGTCGACCTCGAACCGCCGCACGCCCCGGGGCGCGCGGGGGTCGTCACCTCGGTGGCGCCCCTGACCGGACTCGCCCTCGGCGCTCTCGGTTCCGGTGCGCTGGTGGAGTTCGGCCCCGCCCCGACCCGGCTGGTCTACGGCCTGCTGCTCGGCGCCATGGTGCTGGCACTGGCCATGACCGCACTTCTGCCGGAGACCTCCCCACGCCGGCCGGGAGCCGTCGCCTCCCTGCGCCCACGAGCGGCGCTGCCCGCTCACCTGCGCGCGGACATCGTGCCGGTGGTGCCGGCCATGGTGGCCGCCTGGGCGCTGGCCGGGCTGTTCCTCTCCCTCGGCCCGTCCGTCGCGGGCGAGCTGTTCGGGCTGCGGAGCCGGCTGGTCGGCGGCGTCGTCGTGACGCTCCTGGCGGGCACCGGGGCGCTCACGGTGGCCGTACTGCGCACCCGTTCCGCGGCCTCGCTGCTGGCTCCCTCGTCCGCGCTGCTCGGGCTCGGCGTGCTGACCGCCCTCGCGGGAACGGTGACGGACCTCGTCTGGCTCGCCGCCGCCGGGACCGTCGTCGCGGGCGTCGGCTTCGGCGCCTCGGTACTGGCGACGTTCGGCACGTTCGCCCGGCTCGCCGGGCCGCACGAGCGCGGCGCGGTCTTCGCCTCCGCGAACATCATCAACTACCTCGGCAACAGCGTGCCCGCCGTGCTCGGCGGCATCGCCGTCACCGCCGTCGGCCTGCGGACCGCCACCGAGATCTACGCACTGGCGATCGTGGCGATCGTCTCCGCCGCCTTCCTCCTGCGGCTGGGCCAGCTGCGGGCCCAGCGCCGAGCGGTCGCGGCCCCGGGCGACTGAGGCCCCGGGCGAATGACGCTTCCCGGGCCACCGGCTCCACCGCTCCGTAGAGACCGCCGCATCCCTCCAGAAGCCCCATCCGGCACCATACGTAACGTACGAAAGAAGGAAGCACTGTGACCACCTCAAGCGCCACCACCGGCGAGAACCTCCATGTCCGGCGATCGGACCACACGACCATCCGGTACACCGCCACCGGACCCGCCGACGGGCCGGTCCTGGTCCTCATCCACGGCTGGGCGTGCGACCGCGGCGACTACGACGCCGTGACCGGCCACCTGCCCGCCGGCTACCGGGTCCTCGCCGTCGACCTCGCCGAGCACGGCGAGTCCCGCTCGACGCGAGCCGTATGGACCATCGAGGAGTTCGCCCGCGACGTGGCGGCGGTGCTGGAGGCCCAGTCCGTGACCACGGCCGTCGTGGCCGGGCACTCCCACGGCGCGGCGGTCGCCGTCGAGGTCGGCCGGCTGCTCCCCGACACCGTCTCGCACGTGGTCGCACTCGACGGGCTGCACTATCTGTCCCTGTTCCCGGCGCAGAGCGAGGAGCAGGCCGGCGCCCTGCTGGGCCTGTTCCGCGACGACTTCCCCACGGCGGTGCGCGGCCTGGTCGAAGGGGGCTCCCCGGCCGGGACCGACCCGGCGCGCAAGGACGCCTACTTCCAGAAGATGGTCAGGGTGCGCCAGCCCGGGGGTCTGCGGGCCATCGAGGGCCTGGTGCACTGGGACATGGACGCGGCGCTGCGCGAGACGAAGCAGCCGATCACCGTGTTCGCCATTCGTGATCTGATGGCGCAGGAGGCGATCGACCGCTACGCGGACCGCCTCGACATCGTGCTGGTCGACCTCGGGAGCCACCACTTCCAGGTGGAGGCTCCGGAGGGTACGGCGAGGCTGCTGGCCGGTGTCGTGGGCTGACGGGACGAACGCGCGCGGAAAAGCCCTACGGGCTTGTCAGTGCGGGGTCGTACGCTGGTACCCAGAGGTTGTCGAGCGGCGAGAACCCTGCAACGGGAGGTATGTGCAGGCCACAGTGCCGGCCCATGACTCAGACACCCACAGTTCCGACCCCCGCGCCCGGTCAGGCGCGAGCCCACTTCACCATCCCCGCCAAGCACCCGATGGTGACGATCCTGGGTTCCGGTGACTCGTTGCTGCGCGTGATCGAGAAGGCGTTCCCGGCCGCCGACATCCATGTCCGGGGCAATGAGATCAGCGCCGTGGGCGACGCGGCCGAGGTCGCTCTCATCCAGAGCCTGTTCGACGAGATGATGCTGGTGCTCCGCACCGGTCAGCCGATGACGGAGGACGCAGTGGAACGCTCGATCGCCATGCTCAGGGCGAGCGAGAACGGCGGCGCGGACGGTCCCGAGACTCCCGCCGAAGTTCTCACTCAGAACATCGTCTCCAGCCGTGGCCGCACGATCCGCCCCAAGACGCTCAACCAGAAGCGTTATGTGGACGCGATCGACAAGCACACGATCGTCTTCGGTATCGGCCCGGCGGGTACGGGCAAGACGTATCTCGCCATGGCCAAGGCCGTGCAGGCCCTTCAGTCCAAGCAGGTCACCAGGATCATCCTGACCAGGCCCGCGGTGGAGGCGGGGGAGCGGCTCGGCTTCCTGCCCGGCACGCTGTACGAGAAGATCGACCCGTATCTGCGCCCTCTCTACGACGCGCTGCACGACATGCTCGACCCCGACTCGATCCCGCGCCTGATGGCGGCGGGCACGATCGAGGTGGCGCCCCTGGCGTACATGCGCGGCCGGACGCTGAACGACGCATTCATCATCCTCGACGAGGCGCAGAACACCAGCTCGCAGCAGATGAAGATGTTCCTGACGAGGCTCGGCTTCGACTCGAAGATCGTCATCACGGGCGACGTGACCCAGGTCGACCTTCCCGGCGGGACGAAGAGCGGGCTGCGCCAAGTGCAGGACATCCTGCACGACGTGGAGGACGTGCACTTCTCCCGGCTCACCTCCGAGGATGTCGTACGGCACAAGCTCGTCGGCCGTATCGTCGACGCCTACGAGCAGTACGACAGCCGCAACGGCAACGAACCGCACAGCTGAGCAGCGGCACGACCAGCGGCACTAACCGGGAGAGTCACACCGCACCATGTCGATCGACGTCAACAACGAGTCAGGCACCGAGGTCGACGAGCAGGCGATCCTCGGGGCCGCCCGCTACGCGCTCACGCGGATGCGTATCCACCCCCTCTCCGAGCTGTCGGTGATCGTGGTGGACTCGGCCGCCATGGAGCAGCTGCACATGCAGTGGATGGACCTCCCGGGTCCGACCGATGTCATGTCCTTCCCGATGGACGAGCTGCGTCCGCCGGTGAAGGACGACGAGGAGCCCCCGCAGGGGCTCCTCGGTGACGTCGTGCTCTGCCCGGAGGTCGCGAAGACCCAGGGCGAGGAAGCGCCGACGCAGCACTCCATGGACGAGGAGCTTCAGCTCCTCACCGTCCACGGTGTGCTGCACCTCCTCGGGTACGACCACGAGGAGCCGGACGAGAAGGCCGAGATGTTCGGCCTCCAGGCGGCCATCGTGGACGGCTGGCGGGCCGAACAGGGCCTGACCGGTCCCTCTCCCGCGCCGACCGTCTCGTGATCGCGCAACTGATCGTCGGGGCGGTCGCGCTGGTCGTCGTCGCCTGGCTGGCGGCCTGCGCCGAGGCGGGCCTGGCCCGCGTCTCCAGCTTCCGCGCCGCCGAGGCGGAGCGCTCCGGGCGGCGCGGCGCCGACAAGCTGGCGCAGATCGCCGCCGACCCGACGCGGTATCTCAACGTGGCGCTGCTGGTGCGGGTCGCCTGCGAGATGGCGGCGGGGGTGCTGGTCACGTACGTCTGCCTGGAGGAGTTCTCCGAGACCTGGGCCGCGCTGCTCGTCGCGATCGGCGTGATGGTCCTCGTGAGTTACGTCGCCGTGGGCGTCTCACCGCGCACCATCGGCCGCCAGCACCCGCTGAACACGGCGACCGTCGCGGCGTACGTGCTGCTGCCGCTGGCCCGGATCATGGGCCCGATCCCGCAGCTGCTGATCCTCCTGGGCAACGCGCTCACACCCGGCAAGGGCTTCCGTAAAGGACCGTTCGCGAGCGAGGCCGAGCTGCGGGCGATGGTGGACCTTGCCGAGCAGGAGTCGCTGATCGAGGACGACGAGCGCCGGATGGTGCACTCGGTCTTCGAGCTGGGCGACACGCTGGTGCGGGAGGTCATGGTCCCGCGTACGGACCTGGTCTGCATCGAGCGCTACAAGACGATCCGGCAGGCCCTGACGCTGGCGCTGCGCTCCGGCTTCTCCCGGATCCCGGTCACGGGGGAGAACGAGGACGACATCGTCGGCATCGTCTACCTCAAGGACCTCGTCAGGAAGACGCACATCAACCGTGACTCCGAGGCCGATCTGGTCTCCACCGCGATGCGCCCGGCGGCGTTCGTGCCGGACACGAAGAACGCGGGCGATCTGCTGCGGGAGATGCAGCAGGAGCGCAATCACGTCGCCGTCGTCATCGACGAGTACGGCGGCACGGCCGGCATCGTGACGATCGAGGACATCCTGGAGGAGATCGTCGGCGAGATCACGGACGAGTACGACCGTGAACTGCCGCCGGTCGAGGAGACCGGCACCGACTCCTACCGGGTCACGGCCCGGCTCGACATCGGCGATCTCGGGGAGCTGTACGGGCTCGACGAGTTCGACGACGAGGACGTGGAGACCGTGGGCGGTCTGCTCGCGAAGGCGCTCGGCCGGGTGCCGATCGCCGGTGCCAGCGCGCTGGTGGAGCTGCCGGACGGGCGCACGCTGCGACTGACGGCGGAGTCCCCGGCGGGCCGCCGGAACAAGATCGTGACGGTCCTCGCGGAGCCGGCCGAGCCGGCGACGACACGGTGAACGCCTCCCGGGACGGTTCGCTGTCGCGGGACGAACTGCGGGCGTTCTGCCTGGAGTTCAACGCGGTGACGGAGGAGTTCCCCTTCAACCCGGAGACCTCGGTCTTCAAGGTGGTGGGAAAGGTCTTCGCGCTCACGGCCCTGGACGGCGAGCCGTTGAAGGTCTCACTCAAGTGCGACCCGGACGAGGCGATCCGCCTGCGCGCGGCCCACCCGGAAATCGTCCCCGGCTGGCACCTCAACAAACGCCACTGGAACACGGTCACGGTCCCCGGCCTCCCGGCGCGGACGGTGCGCGAGCTGATCGAGGACAGCTACGACCTGGTGGTGGCCGGCCTCCCGAAGTCGGAGCGCCTCCGGCTGGACCGGCCGTAGCGGGCTCTTCGGGCGGATCAGTTGTTGGGCCGCAGCCGGCGCCGTACCTGACGCCGGACGGCCGGACCGATCCGCACCGGCAGGCTCTTCTCCAGACTGGCCAGCCGCCGCTCCATGAGGTTGAGCTGCCTCTGGAGCTCGTTGTTCTTCTTGGTGAGTATGTTGATACTGCGGTCGGCGACGGTGTGACGCTCGTGCAGCCTGCTGAAGCGGTAGTGCAGCGAGCCGTCGTCGGTGCCGTCCCACACGCCCAGTGACGGCGGCAGATCGAGGGCGCCGAGCCGCAGGTCGTAGGCGGCGCCGCCGTCGCCGTGCGTGAAGGTGTTCTCCAGACCGTTCCGGTCGAGGAAGGCCACGAAACGGTCGAAGCGCTCCTTGTGCCCGTTCACCAGCTCGCTGTAGTCGGCCTGCTCGTACAACTCGCGCGGATGGATGTCGGCGGGCGTGGCGCTGAGCATCCGGTGCGGGATGCCGAAGTAGCGGCAGAGTTCCAGGGTCCGGGAGTCATGGACGAGGACGACGCTGGGCGTGCCGGCGAGCAGGGGCGCGATGTTGCCGTGGATGCGGGTGCCGTAGACGAAGTCGTACGTCGCCAGTTCGTCCATCCAGGTCTTGGGATCGAGCGGGACCCGCACCCGGTTCTCCGAGAACAGCGGGTGCGTCAACTGCCTGGGGAAGCGGGTCGTGGGGCCGGTGACGGCGGAGGTGTCGCCCCAGAAGAGGACTTCGGCGTCGGCGATGTTCTGCGCGTAGTACCTGAGATGCGGGAAGCGGCTCAGCGCGTGACGGGCCAGGCCTTCCATGTCGCCGACGGCTGTCGCACCGGGCGACATGTTGATCGCTATCCGGGAGTGGGCGTCGATCTGGCCCGGGTCCCGCAGGGTCGGGAAGGTGCCGCCGTGGAGGAACATCGACGGACAGCCGATGACCTCGACGTGCCGCTTGAAGCCGAGCCGTTCCAGGTAGGAGGCGGTCAGTTCACCGCGTACGCCGATGGACGCGGATCTCTCCAGGACGGCCTTGACGAATCTCTTCACCGAGGCCTCGATGGGCGCGAGCCGGGCGGTGTCGTAGTCCTCGGGCACCTGCGCGCCCACGCCCACGACGACGACGGGGATGGTGAGCTGCTCGATGAGGGCGGAGAGCTTGTTCAGGTTGGGCTTGAAGGACGGCCGGAAGGCGTTGGCCAGCGGCACGACGAAGACGTCGTAGTCCCGGTTGATCTGCCGCGCCCGCTCCGGCGTCGCGACGGTGCCGATACCGTTCGACGTGACTTCGGTCCGCTCGGTGAGCAGGATCTTGTGCGCGGCGTCGCTGAAGAGCAGATTCCCGGAGTTCGTGCCGATCAGGTCCTTCTGCAGGAACTCCTGCTGACTGGCGACGTAGAACGGGCTCTTCCCGGAGCGTATGAGTATGCGTTTCATGGACCTCTTCCTCGTCTGCTCGGACAACCCGCCCGGGAGCCCGGCACGGCACGCTCGCCCCCCGACGACATCGGTCCTGATCAGGTGACCGGCCGGTGTGGAACGGGAGGATACCCGAGGTCAAAAGCTAGAAGACATGGCTATTTCACCCTTTGTTGGCATGCCATTCATGCGATCTTAAGCTCGCATCCTGAGCCGGAATCGTGACGTTTCACGCTCGGCCGGACGGGCGCTGCGCTCTGTGCGTCGTCGACGGGTCCGGGCGGAGGGAGCCGAGGCGGATGACGGTGATCCCGCGCAGCCGGACGAGCGACTGTCCGGCGCGGATCCAGCGGATGCGGGGATCTTCGAAGCCCACGCTGTTCGCGTCCCACGCGATCGGGGCCGGATACCCCGGACGGTAGAGGGCCCCTCGTACCCCGACGAGTTCGAACGCGCGCCCCCAGGACGGTGCACCGTCGCCGGAGGTGGGGGCAGGCATGGGCCGACTTCACCGCGCAGGGCGAGCAGAGCGGCGGTTGGACCTCTCCGACGGGACGCCCGTCGTGCTGATCTGCCGCACGGCGTTCGCCGGCGACGGGCGAGCGGTCGAAATCAACGAGATGGTTCTCGACTCGGCGGCGTACGTTCTTGAGTACGACTTCGACGCCTAGTACGTCTCGGGGAGCGCCTGATGGCAGTTGAGCGCGGGGAGGCCCCGCAGGACGGGCTGGACCAGGTCCAGCGGCACTTCAGGAACCCTCCGGGTGTGGTTCAAGTGGGGCCGGGCTGGCGGGATCTGGTGCTGGCGTGTCATCGGGCCGTCGTGGCGGAGTTTCCCGAGTACGAGTTGCTCGCCGTGAAGCAGAAGTGGGCGTCCCTGGCCTTCCAGGCGTTTCCTCGCGCGTGGGAACGGGGCGGGAACTGGACGGACGGCGAGTGCGAGCGGTTCCACGCGCTGATCGAGGTGTTCGCCCGGCGCAGCGAGACGGTCTGTGAACGCTGTGGCGCGGACGGGTCCCGGCGTGAAAGCAGGTGGATCGAGCTGGTCCTGTGCGACCCGTGCGAGTCGCGGGTTCCGGAGGACGGGGACGTCCTGCGCGACGGAGGGGCGGTCCGTCGGTGATCGGGACGCTGCAATCCGTCGTACTGGACTGCCCGGACGTGCTGGAGCTCGCGCGGTTCTATCAGGGGCTCCTCGGCGGCACCGTCAATCGGCCCGACCCCCGGTGGGCCGTGGACGACGGCTTCGCGACCCTGCACACCGGTGACGGCCCGGTGTTCGCGTTCCAGCGGGTGCCGGACCACCGGGCGCCGCGGTGGCCCGACGGGGAGTATCCGCAGCAGTTCCATCTGGACCTCGACGTCGCGGACATCGAGCGGGCCCGGGAGCAAGTCCTCGGCCTCGGCGCCGTGTTGCTCCGGGTCGACCCCGCCGGGTGGAGCGTCTTCGTGGATCCGGCGGGGCATCCCTTCCGTCTGCTCGGCCGGCCGGGCTCTCTATGCTCGGGCGCATGACGACGCAGAACACCGACCTCGACCCCGAGGACCGCAAGATCATCACGTTGGCCCGCAGCGCGCGTGCCCGTAACGGGGTGCCCGAGGGGGCCGCCGTGCGGGACGACACCGGGCGGACCTATGCCGCCGGGACCGTCGACCTCGACTCCCTCAAGCTCAGCGCGCTGCGGACCGCCGTCGCCATGGCCGTCGCGAGCGGCGCCACCTCGCTGGAGGCCGCCGCCGTCGTCACCGACGCCGAGGCGGCGAGTGACGAGGACCGCGCCGCTGTACGCGACCTCGGCGGAGCCGGTACGCCCGTGCTGGTGGCCGCTCCCGACGGGACCGTGCGGAGCACGGTGAGCGCCGGCTGAGCCATCCGGAGGGCCCGCCTCCGGACCGACTGGTCGGCGAGGGCGGGACCATCGGGGAGAATGGGCGGCATGAGCGCTCGTACCCCTTCGTCTCCCGAGACTTCCGCCGAACCGTCCGAAGCCCCCCACCGGGCCGGTTTCGCCTGCTTCGTCGGTCGCCCCAACGCGGGCAAGTCCACCCTCACGAACGCTCTGGTCGGCCAGAAGGTGGCGATCACGTCGAGCCGGCCGCAGACCACGCGCCACACGGTGCGCGGCATCGTGCACCGGCCCGAGGCGCAGCTGATCCTGGTCGACACCCCCGGTCTCCACAAGCCGCGCACGCTGCTCGGCGAGCGGCTGAACGACGTCGTACGGACCACCTGGGCCGAGGTCGACGTCATCGGTTTCTGCGTGCCCGCCGACCAGAAGCTCGGCCCCGGTGACCGCTTCATCGCCAAGGAGCTCGCCGGGATCCGGAAGACGCCGAAGGTCGCGCTCGTCACCAAGACCGACCTCGTCGACTCCCGCGTCCTGGCCGAGCAGTTGATCGCGATCGACCAGCTCGGCAAGGAGCTGGGCTTCGAGTGGGCGGAGATCATCCCGGTCTCGGCGGTCAGCGGCGACCAGGTCGAGCTCGTCGCCGATCTGCTGGTCCCGCTGCTGCCGGAGAGCCCGCCGCTCTACCCGGAGGGTGACCTCACCGACGAGCCCGAGATGGTCATGGTGGCCGAGCTGATCCGCGAGGCCGCGCTCGAAGGCGTACGGGACGAGCTGCCGCACTCGATCGCGGTCGTGGTCGAGGAGATGCTGCCGCGCGAGGACCGGCCGGCGGACAAGCCGCTGCTGGACATCCACGCGAACGTCTACATCGAGCGGCCGAGCCAGAAGGGGATCATCATCGGCCCCAAGGGCAAGCGGCTCAAGGAGGTCGGGACGAAGTCCCGCAAGCACATCGAGGCGCTGCTGGGCACGCCGGTCTTCCTCGATCTGCACGTCAAGGTCGCGAAGGACTGGCAGCGCGATCCGAAGCAGCTGCGCAAGCTCGGCTTCTGACGACGCACCCCGACGAGGACCGGCCCATGCGCGGCAGTACCAGGATCCGTCTGATCGAGCCCGCCGACGCCGCCCCGATAGCCGCGCACCGGGTGCGGGACGTCGAGGCTTTCCGGCCCTGGGAACCGGCCCAGCCCGCCGACTTCTTCACCCCGGAGGGCCAGGCGGAGCGGATCGACAGCCTGCTGGCCGGACACCGGGCCGGCACGGTCTGGCCGGGCGTGGTGCTCGCCGACGGCCAGGTGGTCGGGCAGGTCACCGTCGGAGGCATCCTGCCGCAGCCGCACCTGCGCCGCGGCTCCGTCGGATACTGGATCGGCAGCGTCGCCCAGAACCAGGGGCACGCCGGGCAGGCCGTCGGGCTGGTACTGCGGGTGATGAGGGACGAACTCGGTCTGCACCGCGCCGAGGCGTCCACCAATCTGGAGAATCTGCCGTCGCAGCGGGTGCTGCGCCGCAACGGGTTCAGCCCGTACGGCGTCGCGCACTCCTCGATCCTTCTCGACGGGAGCTGGCGGGACGGACTGCTGTGGGAGCGGCTCCTCGGCGACTGACGGGGCGGCCGACGGGGCGACCGACCGGTCGTTTCGGACCGGAACCGGCCCGCGCCATAATCGGCCGGATGATCGGACACCTGTTCTCCACCGTCATCGACTGCCCCGATCCGTCCGAGCTGGCCGACTTCTACGGGAAACTGCTGTCACTCCCACGGCTGGAAGACACCGGCGAGTTCGTCATGCTCGGCACCACGCCACCTACTCACGTCGTGACGTTTCAGAAGGTCGACGACTACCGGCCGCCGCAGTGGTCCGTCCCCGGCCATCCTCAGCAGATGCACATCGACGTCATGGTCGCCGATCTCGACGTGGCCGAGCGCCAGGTCCTCGCCCTGGGCGCGACCCTGCTCGACGGCTCGGACAAGCCGATCGGCTACCGGGTCTACGCCGACCCCGTCGGCCACCCCTTCTGCCTCGTCACGCCCCTGGACTGAGCGGTGAAGCGCCTGCGAAATGGAGGTTTCGCAGGCGTTTGGCCCCTACCTCCGATGATCCCGCATACTGATACGGGACCGCGCGGACCGGACGGCTCCGCTAGGCTGCGGGACATCATGCGTTTCGGGCTGCTTCTCCTTAGCTGCCGCGGCGAGGGTCTGTAGTCGTAGGCCGACCCCCTCCCCGCGGAGTCTGGTGATGCGGTTTTCCCGCCCCGTCGGCCGTTCCAGCGGACACACGAGGAGCCCCACGCAATGTCTGAGCGCACTTCCGAGCGCCTGTCCGACCCCGCGGCAGCCGGATCGGCCGTCGGCCGTCCCACCCCGATCACCAACGCGACGCACACCCAGAAGCCGTCCGGGATGCCGATCCACAAGTACGGCCGCTACGAGGCCGTGGACATCCCCGACCGGACGTGGCCGGACAACCGCCTCACCCAGGCGCCCCGCTGGCTCTCCACCGACCTGCGCGACGGCAACCAGGCGCTGATCGACCCCATGTCGCCCGCCCGCAAGCGCGAGATGTTCGACCTGCTGGTGCGCATGGGCTACAAGGAGATCGAGGTCGGTTTCCCCTCGTCCGGCGAGACCGACTTCGCCTTCGTGCGGTCGATCATCGAAGAGGGCGCCATCCCCGAGGACGTGACCATCTCCGTCCTGACGCAGGCCAGGGAAGAGCTGATCGAGCGCACCGTCCAGTCGCTCGTCGGCGCCCACCGCGCCACCGTCCACCTGTACAACGCCACCGCCCCCACCTTCCGCCGCGTCGTCTTCCGCGGCAGCCGTGAGCAGGTCAGGCAGATCGCCGTGGACGGTACGCGACTGGTCTCCGAGTACGCCGAGAAGATCCTGGGCCCGGAGACGGTCTTCGGCTACCAGTACAGCCCGGAGATCTTCACCGACACCGAGCTGGACTTCGCCCTGGAGGTCTGCGAGGGCGTCATGGACGTCTGGCAGCCCGAGGAGGGCCGCGAGATCATCCTGAACCTGCCGGCCACCGTCGAGCGCTCCACGCCGTCCACGCACGCCGACCGCTTCGAGTGGATGTCGCGGAACCTGTCGCGCCGTGAGCACGTGTGTCTCTCCGTGCACCCGCACAACGACCGCGGCACCGCCGTCGCCGCCGCCGAGCTGGCGATCATGGCCGGGGCCGACCGGATCGAGGGCTGTCTGTTCGGCCAGGGCGAGCGCACCGGCAACGTCGACCTGGTGACCCTGGGCATGAACCTGTTCTCCCAGGGCGTCGACCCGCAGATCGACTTCTCGCAGATCGACGAGATCCGTCGCACCAGCGAGTACTGCAACCAGATGGAGATCCACCCGCGCCACCCCTACGCGGGCGACCTCGTCTACACCTCCTTCTCCGGCTCCCACCAGGACGCCATCAAGAAGGGCTTCGACGCGATGGAGGCGGACGCCGCCGCCCAGGGCAGGACGGTCGACGAGATCGAGTGGGCCGTGCCCTATCTGCCGATCGACCCCAAGGACGTGGGGCGTTCGTACGAGGCGGTCATCCGGGTCAACTCGCAGTCCGGCAAGGGCGGTATCGCCTACGTGCTGAAGAACGAGCACAAGCTGGACCTGCCGCGCCGGATGCAGATCGAGTTCTCGCGGATCATCCAGGCGAAGACGGACTCCGAGGGCGGCGAGGTCACACCGAAGCAGATCTGGTCGGCCTTCGAGGACGAGTACCTGCCCAACTCGGACGGCACCGGCGCCCGTTGGGGCCGGATCCAGCTGCGTTCCGGCCAGAGCACCACCGACAAGGACGGCACGGACACCCTCACCGTCGAAGCCGTGGTGGACGGCCAGGAAACCGTGCTCACCGGCTCCGGCAACGGGCCGATTTCGGCCTTCTTCGCCGCGCTGGCCGCCGTCGGCGTCGACGCCCGGCTGCTGGACTACTCCGAGCACACCATGAGCGAGGGCGCGAGCGCGCAGGCCGCCTCGTACATCGAGTGCGCGATCGACGGAAAGGTGCTGTGGGGTATCGGCATTGACGCCAACACCACGCGCGCCTCACTGAAGGCCGTCGTCTCCGCGGTGAACCGCGCAACGCGCTGACCTGAGCGTTTACCGCCAGAACCGGAGCCCCGTCCACCAAACGCGGTGGGCGGGGTTCGGCCATGTCGTGGCGACCTGACGCCGAGGTAATGACGCCGCATCGTTGCTGTGGTTAACATCACGTCAATGCGGCAAAGTTGCCGAAGCGTTATGGAGGTGCGCGACGTGCTGCCAGGCCAGGGATCGAACGGCAGGAAACTGCGCATCTGCGGCATTCACACCGCGTGGAACACCATCGGGGACGGCGAGTTCTTCTGCCCCGACTGCGGCGGTGACCGCAACTACCGCCGACGCACCGGCCGTCGCCGCTTCGCCGTGCTCGGCGTGCCGCTGCTGCCGCGCGGTGAGGCCGGCCCCGTCATCGAATGCGCCGCCTGCCACGGCCACTTCGGCACCGACATCCTCGACCACCCCACCACCGTCCGCTTCTCCGCGATGCTCCGCGACGCCGTGCACACGGTGGCGCTCGCCGTCCTCGCCGCGGGCGGCACATCCTCCCGTACGGTCCGGGAGACCGCGGTCGGCACGGTCAGGTCGGCCGGGATCGAGGACTGCACCGAGGAGCAGCTCACGGAGCTCGTGGAGGCGCTGGCCGCCGACACGGGGCGGTTCCTGATCGACCCGGGCCCGTGCGGCGCGGCGCTCGCCATCGAGCTGCACGAGGCGCTGGAGCCGCTGGCCCCGCATCTCGCCGCGGCCGGCCGGGAGTCGATCCTGCTCCAGGGCGCGCGGATCGCGCTGGCCGACGGGCCGTACAGCGCGGCGGAGCGCGACGTGCTGACCATCGTCGGCGGCGCGTTGCAGCTGTGCGCCGACGACACCGCCCGGCTCCTCGAATCGGCCCGTACGCCCTCGTCCTGAGCCACCCCTCCGGCGACCCGGCCCGCACGCCCGCATACTCCCCCGGGAGTAGCGGCGCGGCCCTGTCACCCGGGGTGGTAATCCCCATCTCGCTCTCACGCGCGATGACTTCGGCGCTCCCTTCCGCGAGGCTGGAACCAGACTCTGACCGGCTGTGCAGAAGGGGGGCCCGCGATGGGGTCCGAGAACAAACGCAGACGTCTGCTGCCCTGGGCGGTGGTCGGGCTGTGGGTGATCGTGATCGCCGTGGCCGCCCTGTTCGCCGGGAAACTCAGCGACGTACAGCGTGACGAAGCCGTCGACTACCTCCCGGCGAGCGCCGACTCCACCCACGTGGAGAAGGTCCGGCAGGAGCTGCCCGGCGGCCGGACGACGGATCTGATCGTCGTCTACCACCGCGACGGCGGGCTCACCGCCGCCGACCGGACGACCGCCGAGGAGCAGCTGACCCGGATCGCGGCCGAGCAGAAGCTCACCGCCCCGCCCAAGGGCATCCCGTCGAAGGACGGCACAGCCCTGATGTACCCGATCGCGAGCGCCGTCCCCGACGGGCCGGGCGTCGACACGGAGGCCGCGCAGATGGCCTTCGTCGAGGACGTACGGGCCGTCACCACGGGCGACGGCGCCGAGAGGAACGGCCTCGACATCGAGGTGGGCGGAGCCGGCGCGCTCCAGTCCGACATGGAGGCCGTCTTCGAGTCCATCGACGGCACCCTGATGATCGCGACCGTGCTGGTCGTCGCGGTCCTGCTGATCCTCACCTACCGCAGCCCGTTCCTGTGGATCGTGCCGCTGTTCGTCGTCGGCGCCGCCGCCGTCGGCTCCATGGCGGTCGTCTACGGGCTGGTGCAGGCGTTCGACGTGGTCGTGACCAGCCAGAGCGCGGCCATCATGACGGTGCTCGTGTTCGGCGCCGGCACGGACTACGCGCTGCTGCTCGTCGCCCGCTACCGGGAGGAGCTGCGCCGCGTACCCCACCCGTACGACGCCATGCGCACCGCGCTGCGCACCTGCGGCCCCGCCGTCATCGCCTCGTCCGGCACCGTCGCCGCCGGTCTGCTGTGCCTGCTGGCGGCCGACCTCAACAGCAGCAGCGGCATGGGACCGATCGCCGCCGTCGGCGTCGTGTGCGCGCTCATCGCGATGCTCACACTGCTCCCCGCCGTCTTGGTGCTCCTCGGCCGCCGCGTCTTCTGGCCGCTGATCCCCGCCCACGGCGGTGAGGTCAAGCAGCGCCGCTCCTTCTTCGCCGCCATGGGCACATCGGCCGCCCGCAGGCCGGTCGCCGTGCTCGCCACCGGACTGGTGGTGCTCGGCGCCCTCGCCCTCGGCGTGCTGAACCTGCCCGGCCCCGTGAAGCAGGAGGACAGCTTCATAGACCGGCCCGAGTCGGTCACCGCCATGGCGCGCCTGGCCGACGCCTACCCGGAGCAGAGCGCCCAGCCCATCAGCGTCATGGCGCCGACCGGCCGGGCCGACGCGGCGCTCGGCACCGCCCGCACGGTCCCCGGCGTCGCCGACGCCGAACGGGGCCGCAGCGGCGGCGGCTGGACCGAGATCGCGGTCTTCGCGAAGGACGCGCCCGAGTCGGCGGGGGAGACCGCCACCATCGAACGGCTGCGGTCCACCCTCGGCGACGAGACCTATGTCGGCGGGCCCAGCGCACAGCAGATAGACCTCGCCGACACCAACAGGAGCGACCGGCTGTATGTCATACCGCTCGTCGTCATCGCCGTCCTGCTGATCCTCGTGGCCCTGCTGCGCAGCCTCGTCGCACCGCTGATGCTGGTGTTCGCCGTCGTGGTCGTGTGGGGCGCGTCGATGGGCATCGGCGGGCTGGTCTTCGAACCGCTGCTGGGCTTCGCCGGGGTCGATCCGGGGCTCGCGCTGCTCTCGTTCGTCTTCCTCGTCGCGCTCGGCGTCGACTACGGCATCTTCCTCATGCACCGGATGCGGGAGGAGGCCCTGAAGGGGGCCGAGCCCGAGGCCGCCGCCCTGACCGCGCTGCGCACCACGGGCGGCGTGATCGCCTCGGCCGGTGTCGTACTCGCCGCGACCTTCGGTGTCCTGGCCAGCCTGCCGCTGGTGATGCTCGCCGAGATGGGCATCCTCGTCGCCGTGGGCGTCCTGCTGGACACCTTCCTGGTGCGTACGTATCTGGTGACGAGCGCGAGCGTGCTGCTCGGCCGCAAGGTCTGGTGGCCGGGAGCGCTGTCCAGGCCGCCGGCCGCGCCGGTGCCCGCGGGGGAACGGGGCGACGGTGAACAGGACGACCGGGAGCGGGAGTCGGTCGGCACGGGAGTCTGAGCGACGGTGAGTCCGGAGGGGCGGTACGGCTCCGAGGGCGAGGGAGCCGCACCGCACCGGGCGCCGCCCACGCGGCCGTTCCGCGCCGGAGCGCGACGAGAGAGGATGAGCCCGTGTCAGAGACCTCCAGCAGAGGACCGCGCGCCGAACGCGTCTTCGCGGTGCTCAACCGCGACCCGCTCGACGCACCGCACCAACTGCGCACCGACCTGGTGGTCGCAGGGGTCGCCGGCGCGCTGAGCGTCCTGCTCGCCTTCGTCGTGACCGACGGCAAGCGCCTCGACGCGCTCGGCTGGGCGCTGATGGCCGCTGTCGTCACGCCCCTGATCTGGCGCCGGCGCCACCCCGTGGCCGTCCTGGTGGTCATGGTGGCCCTCGTCGCCCCGTACCACGCGCTGGACTACCCGCACGCCGCGACCACCCCGGCCACCATGGTCGCCCTCTACACCCTCGCCGTCACCGGCCCGCCGCTGCGCGCCGCGCTGCTCGGTGTCGGCATCGTCTGTCTCACGCTCACGGTGATGCTGGTCATCAACACCGACCGGGGCGTGGAGATGCTCCGCACGTCCGGCTGGATCATCGCGGTCGTCGTCATCGGCATGGACGTACGCGTCTACCGCAAGTACATCGCGGCGGTCGTGGAACGCGCCGAACGGGCCGAACGGACCCGCGAGGAGGAGGCGGCCCGGCGCGTCGCCGAGGAACGCCTGCGGATCGCCCGGGACCTGCACGACCTGCTGGCCCACAGCATCACGCTCATCGGCGTACAGACGTCGGTGGCGTCGCACGTCCTGACCGTCGACCCCGACCGGCTGGACCGGGCCGCGATCACACAGGCGCTCGACGGCATCTCGGACACCTGCCGCGAGGCGCGCTCCGAACTGCGCACCACGCTGGAGGTGCTGCGCGCCGGGACGGCCGAGGGCGAGGAGGGGGCCTGGGGCGGGGCCCTGCCCGATCTGGCGGCGCTGTCGGGCCTGGTGGCGGCCGCGCGGACGGCGGGCGCGGAGACGATGCTCACGGTGCGGACGGAGGGCGTACGCGTACCGCCGGTGGCCGAGGCCGCCGCGTACCGGATCGTGCAGGAATCGCTCACCAACGCCGTACGGCACGCGGGCCCCGCCCCACGGGTGCGGGTGCTGGTGGAGACGTGCGACAGCGCCCTGCACGTCACCGTGACCGACAACGGGGGCGCGCTCGGCGGCAGGGAGCCACCCGCCGAACGCGGCTACGGCATCGTCGGCATGCGCGAGCGGGCCCGCAGCGTCGGGGGCACGCTCGACGCGGGGCCCTACGACGACGGCTTCCGGGTGGCCGCCGTCCTGCCGCTGCGGGAGCACGGTGAACGGGCGGAAGGCGAACAGGCGGAAGGTCAACGGGCCGACGGGGAGCGGACGGGTGACCGGCCGACAGGCGGCGAACCGGCCGGTCCGGCCGAACCGGGCGGCGACCGGCGGGAGTCCGTCGCATGATCCGTGTCCTGCTCGCCGACGACCAGCGCCTCGTCCGGGCCGCCTTCGCGATGCTCGTCGAGTCCGCCGCCGACATGGAGGTCGTGGGCCAGGCCGGCACCGGCCGGGAAGCCGTCGAACTGGCCCGTTCCGCACGCGCCGACCTCGTCGTCATGGACATCCGGATGCCCGACATGGACGGCATCGAGGCGACCCGGCTGATCGCCGCCGACGACGACCTCGCCGGTGTCAAGGTGCTGGTCCTCACCACGTACGACACCGACGACCATGTCGTGGAGGCGCTGCGCGCCGGGGCGTCCGGCTTCCTCGTGAAGGACACCAGACCGGCCGAACTCCTCACCGCCATCAGGACGGTGGCGGCCGGCGACTCCCTGCTCTCCCCGGGCCCGACGGCACGGCTGATCGCCCGCGTACTGAGCGCCCGCAGCCGGATCCCGGAGGCGGTGACGGCCGGTGGCCCCGAATGCCTCTCGGTCCGCGAACGGCAGGTGCTCGCCCTCGTCGCGCGCGGCCTCACCAACACGGAGATCGCGGACATGCTCCGGCTCAGCCCGCTGACCGCCAAGACGCATGTGAGCCGCATCATGGGCAAGCTGCGGGCACGGGACCGGGCGCAACTGGTGATCATCGCCTACGAGTCGGGGCTGGTGACCCCCGGTGATCCGCCGCTCACGGCCGCGGCCCCCGGCTGACCCGGAACCGGGGCGGCAGCCCCGCGCACCCTCCCGGTGCGGGAGAATGGCGCCATGAGCCTGTTCCGCGACGACGGCATCGTGCTGCGCACCCAGAAGCTGGGTGAGGCGGACCGCATCATCACGTTCCTCACCCGTGGGCACGGCCGCGTCCGGGCAGTCGCGCGCGGAGTGCGCCGTACGAAGTCCAAGTTCGGTGCCAGGCTCGAACCGTTCTCCCATGTCGACGTGCAGTTCTTCGCACGCGGCAGCGAGCTTGTCGGACGCGGGCTGCCGCTCTGTACGCAGAGCGAGACCATCGCCCCGTACGGCGGCGCGATCGTCACCGACTACCCCCGCTACACGGCCGGTACGGCCATGCTGGAGACCGCCGAGCGGTTCACCGACCACGAGGGCGAACCCGCGGTCCAGCAGTATCTGCTCCTCGTCGGCGGACTGCGTACGCTCTCGCGCGGGGAGCACGCCCCGCATCTGATCCTCGACGCCTTCCTGCTGCGCT
The DNA here is from genome assembly GCF_042670825.1 of Streptomyces sp. NPDC057137. NCBI lineage: Bacteria > Bacillati > Actinomycetota > Actinomycetes > Kitasatosporales > Streptomycetaceae > Streptomyces > Streptomyces sp. NPDC057137. The sequence continues at coordinate 28,433 of NZ_JBHUUW010000037.1, forward strand.
CCCTCGCGGTCAACGGCTACGCGCCGAGCTTCGACGACTGCGCGAAGTGCGGTCTCGACGGCCCGAACCGGTTCTTCTCGGTCGCGGCGGGCGGGGTCATATGCGGTGACTGCCGGGTGCCGGGCAGCGTCGTACCGTCGTCGGAGGCGGTCGGACTGCTCAGCGCGCTGCTGACCGGGGACTGGGGGACGGCGGACGCGTGCGAGGCTCGTCATGTCCGGGAGGGCAGCGGGCTGGTGTCCGCGTATCTGCACTGGCATCTGGAGCGCGGTCTGCGCTCACTCAGATATGTAGAGAAGAATTAGGAGACACGAGCGCATGGCACGACGCGGAATCCTGGGCCGGCCCCGCCGCGAGTACAAGGTCCCCGAGCCGCACCCCTCCGGTGCGGTCCCGCCGAAGATCCCCGGCGAGCTGGTGCCCAAGCATGTCGCGTGCGTCATGGACGGCAACGGCCGCTGGGCCAAGGAGCGCGGTCTGCCGCGCACCGAGGGCCACAAGGTCGGCGAGGGCGTCGTGCTGGACGTGCTCAAGGGCTGTCTGGAGATGGGCGTCAAGAACCTGTCCCTGTACGCCTTCTCCACCGAGAACTGGAAGCGCACGCCCGACGAGGTGCGCTTCCTGATGAACTTCAACCGCGATGTCATCCGGCGCCGCCGCGACGAGATGAACGAACTCGGCATCCGGATCCGCTGGGTCGGCCGGATGCCCAAGATGTGGAAGTCGGTCGTCCAGGAGCTGCAGGTCGCGCAGGAGCAGACCGTCGACAACGACGCCATGACGCTCTACTTCTGCGTCAACTACGGTGGCCGCGCGGAGATCGCGGACGCGGCGCGGGCGCTCGCGGAGGACGTGGCGTCGGGCAAGCTCGACCCGTCCAAGGTCAACGAGAAGACCTTCGCCAAGTATCTGTACTACCCGGACATGCCGGACGTCGATCTCTTTCTGCGGCCGAGCGGTGAGCAGCGCACGTCCAACTACCTGATCTGGCAGAGCAGTTACGCCGAGATGGTCTTCCAGGACGTGCTCTGGCCGGACTTCGACCGACGGGACCTGTGGCGGGCCTGTCTGGAATTCGCCCACCGGGACCGCCGCTTCGGCGGAGCGCTGCCCAACCAGTCCGACAAGTCGGGCGAGTTGAGCGAGCAGAACCACCCGGGCGAGGGCGTGTAACGCGAGGGCGCTTGACCCGCAGCGCGGTGTACGGGGCGGGGCGCCCGGAGGGGCGGCCCCGCACCGGTCACATCACCGGCCGGACAGACCGCTGCTCGCGGCGCACTCCGCGCAGGTGCCGAAGACCTCCACCGTGTGGGCCACGGCCACGAAGCCGTGCTGGGCGGCGATCGTCTCGGCCCACTGCTCGACGGCCGGGCCCTCGACCTCGACGGCCTTGCCGCACACCCGGCACACCAGATGGTGGTGGTGATCACCGGTCGAGCAGCGTCGGTAGACGGACTCCCCGTCGTTGGTGCGCAGCACATCGACATCGCCCGCGTCGGCGAGCGACTGGAGCGTGCGGTAGACCGTTGTCAGACCGACGGAGTCGCCGCGGTGCTTCAACATGTCGTGCAGCTCCTGCGCGCTGCGGAACTCGTCCACCTCGTCCAGCGCGGCGGCCACCGCGGCACGCTGCCGGGTCGATCGGCCGCGTACAGGGGCAGTGCTCGCCCCACCGCCAGGCGCAGTCGTCACGGGTGCCTCCAATACTTCTGCCCGAATCGCTTGTCTGTCGGGCCATTCTGCCAGCTCGCGTCAGACCGTGGCCTCGTCCGACGGCCCGCGCATGGCGGGAACGGCGGGAGAGTCCGCCGGGTCCTGCACGCATTCGCTCTCCGCCGACCTCATCGCCCGTGCCCGCCGTCTCGCGAGCGGGGTCGCGAGCACGGTCAGTACGAGGAAGACGCCGATGGCCAGCAGGACAATTGTCGCTCCCGGCGGGACGTCCTGGTAGTACGAGGTGACCGTGCCGGCCAGCGTGACCGCCGTACCGATCACCACCGCCAGCACGAAGGTGACGGCGAAGGAGCGGGTGATCTGCTGTGCGGCGGCGACCGGCACCACCATCAGCGCGCTGACCAGCAGCAGGCCCACGACCCGCATCGCGACGGTGACGGTCACGGCGGCCGTGACGGCGACGAGCAGGTTCAGGGCGCGTACCGGCAGCCCGGTGACCCGCGCGAACTCCTCGTCCTGGCTGACGGCGAACAGCTGCCGCCGCAGCCCCACGGTGACCAGCACCACCAGGGCCGCCAGGATCCAGATCGCGTCCAGATCGGCCTCGGAGACGGTGGAGAGCGAGCCGAAGAGATACGAGCTGAGGTTGGCGTTGGAGCCCGTCGGCGAGAGGTTGATCAGCAGGACGCCGCCCGCCATACCGCCGTAGAAGAGCATGGCCAGCGCGATGTCGCCGCGCGTGCGGCCGTACGCCCGGATCAGCTCCATCGCGATGGAGCCGACGATCGCCACGAGCGTCGCCATCCACACCGGGCTGGTGGAGAGCAGGAAGCCCAGGCCGACGCCGGTCATGGCGACATGGCCGATGCCGTCGCCCATCAGTGCCTGGCGCCGCTGGACGAGATAGATGCCGACGGCGGGCGCGATGACGCCGACCAGTACGGCCGCGATCAGGGCCCGCTGCATGAGGGCGGTCTCAAGGATTTCCATGATCAGGTCAGCAGTCCTGTACGGTGCGGCTCGCCGGCCGACGAATGCGGATGGACGTGGTCGTGGCCGGGCAGCGCGTGCTGGCCCAGAGCCTTCGGCGGTGGGCCGTCGTGCATCACGCAGCCGTCGCGCAGCACCACCGCGCGGTCGATCAGCGGCTCCAGCGGCCCCAGTTCGTGCAGGACGAGCAGGACGGTCGTGCCGGCCGCCACCTGGTCACGCAGCGTGGCCGCCAGGATCTCCTGGCTGGCCAGGTCGACGCCCGCCATCGGCTCGTCCATGATCAGCAGTTCGGGTTCGGCGGCGAGGGCGCGCGCGATGAGCACGCGCTGGTGCTGGCCGCCGGAGAGCGCGCCGACCGCGTCCTTCGCCCGGTCCGCCAGACCGACCAGCTCGATGGCGCGCTGAACGGCCGCCCGGTCGGCCTTGGAGGGCCACCGCAGCAGCCCGGTGCGCGCCAGCCGCCCCGAGGCCACGACCTCGCGGACGGTCGCGGGGACGCCGCTCGCGGCCGTGGTGCGCTGCGGCACGTAGCCGACGCGCGCCCAGTCGCGGAAGCGCCGCAGCGGGGTGCCGAAGAGGGTCACCTCGCCGCTGGTGAGGGGGACTTGGCCGATCACGGAGCGTACGGCCGTGGACTTGCCCGAGCCGTTGGCGCCGAGCAGCGCCACGACCTCGCCGCGCCGCAGGGTGAGGTCGATGCCGCGCAGTACGGGGCGGGAGCCGAGCGTGGCGGTGGCGCCACGCAGCGACAGAACGGTGGGTGCGGGTACGGGTGGGGGCGCGGCGGCGTCCTGCTCGGCCACCTCTGTCTGCCCGGTGTGCGTTGTCGCCACGTCCCGTCCCTCCGTTGCCGCTGTCAGCTGGTTCACTTCGCGCCGAGGGCTTTCTCCAGCGCGGCGAGGTTGGACTTCATGACCTCGACGTAGTCAGCGCCCTTGGACTTCTCTGTGATTCCCTCCAGGGGGTCCAGGACATCTGTCCGCAGACCGCTGTCGGCGGCGACGGTCTTGGCCGTCCTGTCGCTGACGAGCGTTTCGAAGAAGACCGTGCCGACCTTGTCCTCGGCCGCGATGGAGCGCAGCTCCTTGATCCGTGCCGGGCTGGGCTCGGACTCGGGGGAGATGCCCGAGATGGACTCCTGCGTGAGGCCGTAGCGCTCGGCGAGATAGCCGAAGGCCGAGTGCGTGGTGATGAAGGTCTTGGTGTCGGTGTCGGCGAGGCCCTGCTTGAAGGCGGTGTCGAGGGTGGTGAGCCGCTCGACCAGGGCGGTGGTGTTCTTCCGGTACGCGGCGGCGTTGTCCGGGTCGGCCTTCTCCAGGGAGGCGCCGACGCCCTTGGCGACCTCGGCGTACTTCACGGGGTCGAGCCAGATGTGCGGGTCGGTGCCGGCCTCGCCCTCGTGGGCGTGGTCCTCCTCCTCGGCGTGCTCCTCGCCCGCGTGCTCCTCGTCGCCGTGCGCGTGGCCGACCTCCGAGCCGTGCTTCTCCAGCGTGGTGAGGGAGGCGGCGTCGACGGTGTCCGGTACGCCGGCGGCGGTGATGGCCTCGTCGACGGCGGGCTGCAGGCCCTTGAGGTAGAGGATGTAGTCGGCCTCGCCGAGCTGGGCGGCCTGCCGGGTCCCCAGCTCCAGCTCGTGCGGTTCGACGCCCGGCTTGGTGAGCGTGGAGACGTCGACGTGCGTCCCGCCTATCTCCTCGGCCAGATACTGCATGGGGTAGAACGACGCGACCACCGCGAGCTTGCCCCCGCCCTTCCCGCCCGCGCCGCCGTCGGCCGCGTCGGAGGGGGAGCACGCGGACAGCGCGACCAGGCCGAGGGTGACGGATCCGGCGAGCGCGGCGGTGGGTATGAGGCGTCGTACGTTCATGACAGTCATTTTCAACAAAAGTGGAAACGATTGTCAACAAGGGGTGGTGAGGGCCACTGCGGGACACCGATTTGATACAGGGGGTGCGCCCGCCGCTAATCTGAAGCATTCGCCGTTCGCCGTCGTAATGAAGAGAGCACCGTGGCCGCCGACAAGATCGACAGCATCGTCAACCTGAGCAAGCGCCGTGGCTTCGTCTATCCGAGCAGTGAGATCTACGGCGGCCAGAAGGCCGCCTGGGACTACGGGCCGCTCGGGGTCGAGCTGAAGGAGAACATCAAGCGCCAGTGGTGGCGTTACATGGTCACCTCGCGCGAGGACGTTGTCGGTCTCGACTCGTCGGTGATCCTGGCCACCGAGGTCTGGGAGGCCTCGGGCCATGTCGCCACGTTCACCGACCCCCTCACCGAGTGCACCTCCTGTCACAAGCGTTACCGCGCCGACCACTTGGAGGAGGCGTACGAGGAGAAGCACGGCAAGCCCCCGGCCAACGGCCTCAAGGACCTCAACTGCCCCAACTGCGGCAACAAGGGCACCTTCACCGAGCCCAAGTCCTTCTCCGGGCTGCTCTCCACCCACCTCGGCCCGACGCAGGACACCGGCTCCGTCGCGTATCTGCGCCCCGAGACCGCCCAGGGCATCTTCACCAACTTCGCCCAGGTGCAGGTGTCGTCGCGCAAGAAGCCGCCGTTCGGCATCGCGCAGATGGGCAAGTCCTTCCGTAACGAGATCACGCCCGGCAACTTCATCTTCCGCACGCGCGAGTTCGAGCAGATGGAGATGGAGTTCTTCGTCAAGCCCGGCGAGGACGAGACGTGGCAGGACTACTGGATGGAGCAGCGCTGGAACTGGTACCGGGACCTGGGCATGCGCGAGGAGAACATGCGCTGGTTCGAGCACCCGAAGGAGAAGCTCTCCCACTACTCCAAGCGCACCGCCGACATCGAGTACCGCTTCAGCTTCGGCGGCTCGGAGTGGGGCGAACTCGAAGGCGTCGCGAACCGCACCGACTTCGACCTCACCGCGCACTCCAAGGCGTCGGGCCACGACCTGACGTACTTCGACCAGGAGGCCGGTGAGCGCTGGACGCCGTACGTCATCGAGCCCGCCGCCGGTGTCGGCCGCGCGATGCTGGCCTTCCTCCTCGACGCGTACAACGAGGACGAGGCGCCGAACGCGAAGGGCGTGCTGGAGAAGCGCACCGTGATGCGGCTCGACCCGCGTCTGGCGCCGGTGAAGGCCGCGGTGCTGCCGCTGTCGCGCAACCCGCAGCTGTCGCCGAAGGCGAAGGGGCTCTCGGCCGACCTGCGGAAGAACTGGAACATCGAGTTCGACGACGCGGGCGCGATCGGCCGGCGTTACCGCAGGCAGGACGAGATCGGTACGCCGTTCTGCGTCACCGTCGACTTCGACACCCTCGACGACGACGCGGTGACGGTGCGCGAGCGCGACACCATGAAGCAGGAGCGCGTCTCGCTGAGCCAGATCCAGGGTTACCTGGGTGAGCGGCTGCTCGGCTGCTGACGGCGGTCGTCGGTCGCGTTCGCTGATCACAGCCGCTCATCCCAGCCGCTGATTACGTTCGTGGCTCGAAGCCCCCGGTTCCATGACGGAGCCGGGGGCTTCGTCGCACACTGCTCAGTGGCCGCATTCGTCAACAGGAGGCACTCATGCCGCCCACGACCAGCAGCAAAGTAAGCCGATGGGACCAGCACGGCCGCGAGCATGTCGTCCATGTCCAGAAGGCGGGCATGCAGCGGTCGTTGACCTGCGACACCTGCGGCTGGAGCAAGAACGCGCAGTTCCTGCCGTGGCTCAAGGCGGAGGAACATCTCACCGAGGCGCATCAGGCGACCGTGGATCCGACGGCGACCGGCAACGGCTGAGAGCCGTCGCGCGGGGCCGTGGGGCCGGGAAAATGAGGTGACGGGCGCCACCCGCCCGGTGGTAGCGTCTTGGGCATGTTCTTCCAGATCTACGAGTGAGAACGCGGCGGTCACGGTCCGCCTCTCACCAGACGCATCCGCAGATCACTTCGCCTTCACCAAATCGGGAGAACCCGTGGCAAAAAGCCGGAACAACCTTCTCGGCGTGGGCGGACAGCGTAAGAAGCTGTCCCGCGCCGACCAGCAGGGCAACGGCCCCAGCCGGAACGCCGACCGCAAGGTCGCCGAGGACAAGAAGCAGGAACTCGTGCGGAAGATGCGCGAGCGGGCGACCGGTACGGAGTCCGAGGAAGGCACCGAGGACGCGACGGACACCACCGACGCGAACGGCGCGGCCGATGTGACCGACGGGCCCGCCGCCCAGTCCTGACCCCGCCCTACCGCTTCAGCGTGACGACGGCCCGGATCACCCCTGTGATCCGGGCCGTCGTTCGTGTGCGTCGCTACTTCACCTCGCGCGGCAGCCGCAGACTCAGCAGCCCCGTCAGGACGATGGCCGCCAACTGCACCAGCAGCGTCACCGTCAGGGCCGTGCCCATCCCCGCGCTGTCCGTCAGGCTCAGGAAGAGCGAGCCCAGCGTCGCCACCCCCAGCGCCAGCGCGGACTGCTGGGCCGTGATCATCACACCGCCGCCCACACCGGCCCGCTCCGGCGGTACGTCGGACAGCACGATCCGGAAGATGACCGGCAGTTGGAGGCCCTGGCCGAAGCCCGCGATCGCGGTACCGGGCAGCAGGTCCAGCGCGCCGATCGACGGCCAGTCGCGCCACACCGTGAACGCCAGCAGCGCGATGCCGACCGCCTGGAGCACCGCGCCCGCCGTCACGACCAGGCTGCCGTGGCGCCGTACCAGCCGCGGCCCGGCCAGCGTGGCGAAGAAGAAGGCCACCGCGCAGGGCACCAGCACCACCCCGGCGGCGACGGCCGTCATACGCAGCCCCTGCTGCATGGCGATGGCGATCACGAACATGAAGCCGCCGAAACCGATCGAGAACGGCAGCACGAGCGCGAGCCCCCGGCGCAGCGAGACCAGCGCGAACAGGCTCGGCGGGACCAGTGGCGTACGGCCCTGCCGGTCGGCGCGCCGCTCCACGGCCAGGAAGGCGAGCGCCGCGACGGGGAAGGCCGCCAGCGACACCCAGGTCCAGGCGGGCCAGCCGGCCGCGCGGCCCTCCGTGAGCGGCGCGAGGAGCGTCATCAGGGCGACGGCGAGCAGCACCGTGCCCGGTACGTCGATGGGCGCGGGCCGCTGGGAGCGGGTCTCCGGCATCGTACGGAAGGCGAGCACCAGTCCCGCGAGGGCGATGGGCACGTTCACCAGGAAGATCGCGCGCCAGCCGCTGCCCGCGATGTCGGCGGCCACCAGCACGCCGCCGAGTATCTGGCCGATGACCATGGAGAGCCCGGCGGTGGCGCCGTACAGGCTGAGCGCCTTCGCGCGCCGGTGCCCCGACGTCGCCGACTGGATGGTGGCCAGCACCTGCGGCAGCATCAGCGCGGCGGCGGCGCCCTGCGCGACGCGGGCGCCGACCAGCGTCCAGGCGTCGGGCGAGAGCCCGCAGGCGAGCGAGGTCAGACCGAAGGCCGCCATGCCCGCCATGAAGAGGCGCCGGCGGCCGAACATGTCGCCGAGCCGGCCGCCGAGGACGAGCAGGACGGCGTAGCTGAGTCCGTAGCCGGCGACCACCAGCTCCAGCAGGGCGGGGCCCGCGTTCAGGTCGTGCTCGATCGTCGGCAGGGCGACGTTGACGATGAAGAAGTCGATCAGCGGGAGCGCGGCACCCAGGAGCACGGTGAACAGGCCGAGCGGGCCCAGCACGGAGCCGTGGTCGTGGACGACGGCCGGTTCGGTGCCGGTGGATACCGAGGTGCCGGTGGCTGCCGAGGTGCCGGTAGGCGGCGCGGTGGATGTGGAGAGAGGTGCGGATGTTCTACTCACCCCACCGAGAATCCTTCAGCCCGGACCCTGGTACCAGAGTGTCTTTATCCTGGTAGCGGAAGTACCTGGTAATGGGCTGAGGTGAGGGAGAGACTGGGGCGATGACCACCGTGGTCCGCGAACCGGACATCCGACGGCACGAGCTCGCGGGCTTCCTGCGCAGCAGGCGCGAGCGCATCACCCCCGAGCAGGTCAGCCTGCCGCGCGGCAGCCGCCGCCGTACCCCGGGCCTGCGCCGCGAGGAGGTCGCGCACCTCTCCGCCGTCGGCGTCACCTGGTACACGTGGCTGGAGCAGGCCCGGGACATCCAGGTGTCCGCCCAGGTGATCGACGCCCTCGCCCGCGCGCTGCTCCTCGACAGGAGCGAGCGCGCGCACCTGTTCGCGCTGGCGGGCGCCGTCGACCCGGCCCCCGGGACGCCCTGCCCCACCATCACGCCCGCCGTGCGGCTGATGCTGGAGCGGCTGGATCCGTTCCCGGCCTGTGTGCAGAACGGGCGGTACGACATCCTGGCCTACAACCGCTCGTACAGCACGCTGATGTGCGACCTCGACGCGCTGCCGCCCGAGGACCGCAACTGTCTCTGGCTCGCCTTCACCAACGAGGAGTGGCAGTCCGCACTCGGCAACCGCGCGGAGACGGTCCGGCTGATGGCGGCCCGGTTCCGCGCCGACATGGCGGAGCACCTGGCCGAGCCCGCCTGGAAGGCGCTGCTCGGACGGCTGCGGGCGGCGTCGCCCGAGTTCTGCGAGATCTGGGAGAGGCACGAGGTCGTCGGCCTGGCCTCCAAGACGAAGAGGTTCGTCAACGCGCGGGTGGGCGCGCTCAGTCTTGAACACACCAACCTGTGGCTGAGTCCGGGCAAGGGCAGCCGCATGGTCTCGTACGTCCCGGTGGACGACGAGTCCCGCGAGCGCCTGGAGCGCCTGCACGAGCTGACGCTCGCCGGGGTCTGAGGCTGGTCCCGGGGGCGGGGGGCCGGGGGCCTCAGTCTTCGGCGCGGGCCTGTTGCCGGTGGTGGTCGAGCACCTTGGCCATGAGCGCGGTCAACCGGTCGCGCTCGTCGGCCGAGAGCGGCGCCAGCAGCGCGTCCTGCGCCTCGTCGAGAGCCTCGCCGGTCCGCCGCAGTGCCGCCTCCCCGTCCGGGGTGAGGGTGATGACGTTACGGCGCCGGTCGGCCGGGTCGGGCGCGCGAACGGCCAGCCCCCCGGCGGCGAGTTCGTTGACGGCGGCCACGACATAACTGCGGTCGATGGCGCACCGGCGCCCCAACTCGGCCTGGCTGGACGGGCCGAACTCGGCGAGGGCCGCCAGCAGCGCGTAGTGGTAGCGCCCCGCACCGGTCGCGTCGAACGCCTCGCCCGTCAGCCGCGCGGCGTGCGTGGCGGTCTGGGTGATGAGCCAGCTCGGGGTGGTACGCAGCCGGGCCGGTGCGCGGTGCGCGTCGGTGGTGTCCATGCCCGGGAGCCTAGTGGCGTGCTCGGACGGCCCCGTAACTGGCGGAAAGGCGCGGGCGGAGCGGCGACGTCGGCAGGTCCCTCGTGCGGCCGATCGGGGAGAAGAGCAGGATCAGCGCGGCGAGCGGCACACCCGCGGTGGTGATCCACATCGCCGTACGGATTCCGAGCACCGTCCCCAGCGTGCCGCCCAGCAGCGCGCCGACCGGGATGGTGCCGTAGTTGAGGAAGGCCGTGCTTGCGGTGAGGCGGCCGAGGAGGTCCGGCGGGCAGTAGCGCTGCTGGAAGCTCGCCTTGATGACGTTGCCCGCCACCACGCCCGCCGCGACGCAGAATCCGCCCGCCACGTAGAACAGCACCCCGGCTCCCCCGACGGTCAGCGGGATGAGCAGCGCGAAGACGGCGAGGCCCAGCTCGAAGACCAGCGTGGCGCGTGCGGTGCCCACCCGCGCCGCGACCCGGCGCGCGACGAACGCCCCGGCCACGCCGCCCGTACCCGCCGCGGCGACGAGTCCGCCGACCGGGCCCGGGTCCAGGCCGACGGTCCGTACCAGGAAGACCACGAGGATCGACTGATACCCCATCAGGGCCAGGTTGGACGCGGCGCCGAAAAGCGTCAGCGTACGGAGCCAGGGGTCCCGCGCGACCAGCCGCAGACCCTCACCGACCTCGGCGGCCAGCGCGCCGCGCGGGCGTGCGGCCCTCGGGACGCGCGGCTCGCGGTGGCGGATGCGCGACAGGCACAGGAGCGATACGAGAAAAGTGGCCGCGTTGGCGAACATCCCGTTCACGGCGCCCGCCAACTGCGCGATCAGACCGCCCGATCCGAGCCCGGCGATCTGCGCGGCGGACGCGCTGCCGTGCAGTTTGGCGTTGCCCTCGGGCTGGTCCTCGGGGGCCAGGATGGTGGGGAGATAGGCGGTGTACGCGGTCTGGAAGAAGACCGCCGACGTGCCCGTCAGCAGCGCGACGCCCACCAGCAGACCGACGCTCAGCAGCCCGGCCCACGCGGCGAGCGGGACGGCGGCGAACAGCACCAGCGAGACCGCCGCCGCGGCAAGCATGATCGGCCTGTGCCGGGTCCGGTCCACCCAGGCGCCGACCGGCAGGCCGATGACCAGCCAGGGAGCCCAGGTCGCGGCGGTCAGCAGACCGACCTCGAACGTGCCCGCGTCCAGGGTGGAGACGGCGATCAGCGGCATCGAGACCCCGGTCACGGACGTACCGAACTTGCCGGCGGTCTCGCCCAGCCACAGCAGCCGGAAGTCGTGGTGGCGGCGCAGCAGACCGCCGCGTATCGCGCCTGTTCCGGGCTTCACCGGGTGTCACGGCGCTTGCGGGGGAAGGACTGGAGCTGTACGACGACGGGCAGGGCCTCGGGGTCGTCCGTAGCCGTGTTTGCGCCGTCGGTGGGGGCGGGTGTGTGGCGGGCGATGACCGCCATCAACTCGGCGTTCAGGGCGCGCAGTTGATCCGGTGTCAGACGCAGATCGTGCCAGTCCGAGATGGTGCCGGAGGCCCGCCAGCCGTCGTCCCAGTCCTCGTTCAGATAGTCCGTGACCCGGCTGAAGTACTGGCCCACCAGCTCGTGGAGATAGACGGAGAGCGCGCCCCGGGTGCTGGGATCGTCGCGGAAGTCCGCGGTGTTCAGCTCGTTCGGGACGCCGGTCCTGCGCCACCAGCGCTCGCGCTTCGTGCCGCGTCCGGTCTCCTCCTCGATGAAGCCGTGCTCGGCGAGATGACGCAGATGCCAGCTGACGGTGCCGGTGTTCTCGCCGAGGCGTTCGGCGAGGCCGGTGGCGGTGGCGGGTCCGTCGAGGCTGAGCAGTTCGAGGATGTTCATCCGCAGGGGGTGGGCGAGCCCGCGCAGGCTGCGGGCGTCGATACGGCGGGTGGGCCGGGCGGGCGGCGGCGAGGAGGGCTCGGGTTCGTCGGGCATGGCGGCATCGTATGTTGCAGAGGCTCCTCTGCATAGGAGTATCTGCAGAGGAGCCTCTGGAACATGGAGAGGCGGGGGTACGGGGCGCCCTGCCCCGCCCCTCAGGACATGGAGCCCGGCGAGCCCGGCACCCCCGCCGGATCCAGCCGTTCCGCGTTACGGCGCGCCGTACCCAGCGCCCACTCCCCGCTGGTCAGCGCGCCGACCCCCAGCACGGACACACCGAGCCCGGTGATGATCCACCACGCGGGGCGGCTCGCGTCCGCGAAGGCCGCGTTGTCGATGGCGCCCCGGCGCGTGACCGCCGACGCCGCGCCGGCCGCCAGCACCGCCCCGATCACGGCGACGCCCAGCGTCGTCCCGATCTGCCGGCTCGTCGACGCGACCGCGGCGGCCACCCCCGACTGGGACAGCGGCATGCCGGACACCGCCGTGTTGGTGATCGGGGCGTTCACCATGCCGAAGCCGATACCGAACAGCACATAGCCCGTGAAGAGCAGCCCCAGGTGTGTCTCCGCCTTGAGGACCGCGAACATCAGCCCGCTCGCCGCGAGGGCCGTGCCCGCGATCAGCAGCGGGAGGCGCGCCCCGTACGAGCCGACGAGCCGCCCCGACAGGGGTGCGCAGACGAAGGCGAGCGCCGCCATCGGCAGCATGTAGAGACCGGCGTCCAGGGCGGAGAGATTCCGGACGTTCTGCAGGTAGAGCGTGTTCATGAACAGGAAGCCGCCGAGCGCGCCGAACGCGCACACGGCGATGACCGTCGCCCCGCTGAACGGCGCGCTGCGGAAGAAGCGCAGATCGATCAACGGCTCGTCGCGCCTCGGCTCGTACAGGATCAGCCCCGTCAGCGCGCACACCGCGACCCCGGCGAAGCCCAGGATCAGCGGTGACGTCCAGCCGGCGGTCGGCGCCTCGATGATCGCGTACGTCACCGCGCCGAGGGTGGCCATGACCAGCAACTGGCCGACGGGGTCGGGTCGGCGCGGCTTGGCGGCGCGCGACTCGGGGACGTAGCGCCAGGTGAGGATGAACGCCGTGATCCCGACCGGCACATTGATCAGGAAGATCGCGCGCCAGCCGACCGTCTCCACCAGCAGCCCGCCGATGAGCGGCCCCGCCGCCATCGAGATACCGACGACCCCGCCCCAGATCCCGATCGCACGGGCGCGCTCACGCCGCTCGGTGAAGACGTTGGTGATGATCGACATCGCGACGGGGTTGAGCATCGAGCCGCCGACGGCCTGCACCATCCGGAACGCGACCAGCGACTCCAGATTCGGTGCGACCGAGCACAGCGCCGAGCCGAGAGTGAAGACCACCAGCCCGGTCTTGAAGACCCGCCGTCTGCCGATGCGGTCGGCGGTGGAGCCCGCGAGCATCAGCAGCGAGGCGATGACCAGGGTGTACGCGTCGATGGTCCACTGCATACCGGCGACCGTGGTGTGCAGGTCCTTCTCCATGGACGGCAGCGCGACGTTGAGGACCGTGGTGTCGAGGCTGACGATCAGCAGACTCATGCAGCAGGTCCCCAGGATCACCATCCGTCTGCGGGGACCGCACACCTCGGCGGACTCCTGGGACGGGTCCGGCGACGGCTCGGGCGGGGGCTCCGGCGAGGACGTGGGGTGGGGAGCTGGCATGGGGCGATGGTAAGTCCGGCACCCCGGCGGCCCCCCGCCCGCCATGCGCGACAATGGACGGATGACCGCTCCGCTCGCCCCGTCCCCCGCACCGCCCGGCACGCTCGCCGTCGGCCCGTACCCCGTACGCCCGCCCGTGGTGCTCGCGCCGATGGCCGGGATCACCAACGCCCCGTTCCGGACGCTGTGCCGGGAGTTCTCGGGCGGCAAGGGGCTGTTCGTCAGCGAGATGATCACCACGCGGGCGCTGGTCGAGCGCAACGAGAAGACGATGCAGCTCATCCGCTTCGACGCCACCGAGACACCACGCTCGATCCAGCTGTACGGGGTCGACCCGGGCACCGTCGGCAAGGCCGTCCGCATGATCGCGGACGAGGGCCTGGCCGACCACATCGACCTGAACTTCGGCTGCCCCGTCCCCAAGGTCACCCGCAAGGGCGGCGGCTCGGCCCTCCCGTACAAGCGGCCCCTGCTGCGCGCGATCCTGCACGAGGCCGTGTCGAACGCCGGGGATCTGCCGGTCACCATGAAGATGCGCAAGGGCATCGACGACGGCCATCTCACCTACCTGGACGCGGGCCGCATCGCCGTCGAGGAGGGCGTCACGGCGATCGCCCTGCACGGCAGGACGGCCGCCCAGCACTACGGCGGCACGGCCGACTGGGACGCCATCGCCCGCCTCAAGGAACACGTCCCGGAGATCCCCGTCCTCGGCAACGGCGACATCTGGTCGGCGGACGACGCGCTGCGGATGGTCCGCGAGACCGGCTGCGACGGTGTGGTCGTGGGGCGCGGCTGCCTCGGCCGGCCGTGGATCTTCGGCGATCTGGTGGCGGCCTTCGAGGGTACGGGGGAGCTGGCCCGGCCCGCGCTGCGCGAGGTCGCCGGGGTCATGCGGCGGCACGCGGAGCTGCTGGGGGAGTGGATCGGGGACGAGGCGCGCGGGGTGATCGACTTCCGTAAGCACGTGGCCTGGTATCTGAAGGGTTTCTCGGTCGGCTCCGAGATGCGCAAGAAGCTCGCGATCACCTCGTCGCTCGCCGAACTGGACGCGCTGCTGGGGGGGTTGGACCTGGACCAGCCGTGGCCGGACGGCGCCGACGGGCCGCGCGGGCGGACGTCGGGGAACAACCGGGTGGTCCTGCCGGACGGCTGGCTGAAGGACCCGTACGACTGCGCGGGCCTCGGCGCGGACGCGGAACTGGACACGTCGGGCGGCTGAGCCGGGGGCTGAGGGCAAGGGCCAAGGGGGGATCGGCGGTCCCTGGATCGGTGGTGCCTTCATCCGCGCTCCGGCCCGGACGACAGTTGGTCACATGACCACGAACGAGAACGACAACGGCAACGGCAGCACGACCGACAACCGGCGGACCGTCGCTCTGATCACCGGTGGAAACCGGGGACTCGGCCGGGCCACCGCGCTCGCGCTCGCCGAGGCCGGCACCGACGTGATCCTCACCTACCGGTCCGGCAAGGACGAGGCCGCCTCGGTCGTCGACGCCGTCTCGGCGCTGGGCCGTACCGCCGTCGCCGTCGAACTGGACACGACACGGTTCGACACCTTCCCCGCCTTCGCCGGCTCCGTACGGGAGGCCCTGCGTACGACCTGGGACCGCGACAGCTTCGACTTCCTGGTGAACAACGCCGGCGCGGCGGCACTCACCCCGGCCGGCGAGACACAGGCCGAAGCCTTCGACCTGATGGTCGACGTGCACTTCAAGGGCGTCTTCTTCCTCACCCAGACACTGCTGCCGCTGATCGCGGACGGCGGACGCGTCGTGAACCTCTCCACCGGACTGACCCGGTTCGTGGGCGAGGGCATGTCCGTGTACGCGGCGGCGAAGGGCGCCGTCGAGATCTGGACGAAGTACCTGGCCCAGGAGTTGGGCCCGCGCGGCATCAGCGTCAACGCGGTCGCTCCCGGCCCGATCGCGAACGACTTCGGTGGCGGCATGGTGCGGGACAACAACGAAGTGCGCGCCGCCCTCGCCGGTCAGACGGCCCTCGGGCGCGTCGGCGAGTCCGAGGACATCGGCGGGGTGATCGCCTCGCTGCTGTCGCCGGGCACCGGCTGGATCACGGCGCAGCGGATCGAGGCGTCGGGTGGTTCGCGGCTCTGAGCGGCCGCGCGTGCGTCGTCCGGCGCACGCGCCTCCGCCCTCTGCCAGCATGGGGGCGGCCGACACCGGCCGCCCCCACTCCCGCTCTCATTCCCGCTCCCATCCCGACCTCGACCGATACGGAGGCCCCCGTGGACCGGCCACAACTCGCGGACTTCCTGCGCACCCGCCGCGAAGCGCTGCAACCCGAGGACGTCGGCCTGCCGCGCGGCCCCCGCCGCCGTACCCGTGGGCTGCGCCGCGAGGAGGTCGCCGCGCTGAGCGGCATGTCCACCGACTACTACAGCCGGCTGGAACAGCAGCGCGGCCCGCAGCCCTCCGAGCCGATGCTCGCCGCCATCGCGCGCGGCCTGCATCTGTCCCTGGACGAACGCGACCATCTGTTCCGTACGGCGGGGCACAACACCCCCAGCCGGGGCCTGCGCGGCGACCACGTCAACCCCGGCATCATGCGGATCCTGGACCGCCTGGGCGACACCCCCGCCGAGGTCGTCACCGCCCTCGGCGAGACGCTGGTGCAGACCCGTCTCGCCGTCGCGCTGCTGGGCAAGGAGACCGACTTCAGCGGCCTGGAGCGCAGCCAGGTCTACCGGTGGTTCACCGACCTCCGCACCCGGCGGATCTACCCGGAGCCGGACCACGCGCTGCAGGGCCGGTTCCTCACCGCCGGTCTGCGCGACGCGTACTCCCGCCAGGGTGCCGACTCCCGCGCCGGTGAGATCGTCGGGGCACTGCTGGAGCGCAGCGAGGAGTTCGCCGAGGTGTGGAACCAGCACGAGATCGGTGTACGACGCCAGGACGACACCAAGCGCATCCAGCACCCCGAACTCGGCACACTCGAACTGCACTGCCAAGTCCTCTTCGACGCGGACCAGTCGCAGGCCCTGCTCGTCTTCACCGCGACGCCCGGCACCGAGAGCCACCAGAAACTCCAGCTCCTGCCGGTGCTGGGCGACCGGCAGCCGTACGTCTGAGGTGCCGTACGGCCACGGCTGCAGGCGCCGACTCAGGGGTTCTGGAAGGTGACCTCCGGGTGAGCCGGGGACGGCCCGTCCAGCAGCGGCTGGTGGACGCCCCGTAGCTCCTGGTCGAAGAAGGCCCCCACGTACGCCGTGGTGATCGCACCCGACCGGTCGCCGGGCAGTGGCGCCGACGGGTCGGTCATGCCGAGCCGGCCCGCGAGGACCGGCAGATCGATGAAGGTGAAGTGCCCGGAGCCGCGCACCGTGAGCCAGCGCTTCCAGCCGTCGAGGTGCTGCCAGGTGCTGGGCCAGGTGGTGTCCGTGCCGGAGGGCGCGTGGCTGCCGGGGGCGCCGAGCATCAGGAAGGGGCGGCCGCCGAGGCCGGCGGCGGGGACCGGCCGGAAGAACGTGCCGTCCATGTTCAGGCCCGCGCGGATCCGGGGGTCGACGGTCATGGCGTGGGCCGAGGCGTTGCCGCCGAGCGAGTGGCCCGCCGCTCCGACGCGCTTCGGGTCGATCATCGCCGCGTGCTTCCAGAGGGCCCCGGGCTTTCCGGCCGCCGGACGACGGGTCAGTTCGTCGAGGACGAAGGAGATGTCGGCCGCGCGGTCGACGGCGGCCCTGGCCAGCCGGTCACGTGAAGCCTCGTCGCTCGGTGCGGCGTTGAGGACGTCGCACGCCGCGCAGGTGAGGGTGCGCCCGCCGGGGAAGCTGGTGCCGAACGATTCGTACGCGTGGTCCAGCAGGGCCACCACGTAGCCGCGCGAGGCGAGTTCCTCCGAGAGGGTGGTGAGGACTCCCCGCGTCAGGCTGAAGCCGGGGGAGAGCACCACCAGCGGGTGTTTGCCGCCGACGGGACGCGCGCCGACGCGCGCGTTCGTCAGCGTGCCGGTGACCTGCTCGACGGTGACGACCCCGTCGAGCTGCCGGCTCTCCAGAAGCAGCCGGGCCTCGTCGGCTGTCAGGTAGGGGGCACGGGTGCCGGAGCCGTCCGCGCGGGCGGGGTAGTACATCGACACCATCAGCTCGCGCGCCCCGGCCGTGGGTACCCACGGGTCACGGCGGCTCCGGTCGACGAGGTGACGGACATCCCGGCCGACCGCGAACGGGCCGGTGGGGCGGGGGATGTGGAGCACGGAGGGAGTGGGCGTGGGCGCGGACACGGGCTCGGCCGTCGTCGTGGTCGACGGCTGGGCGTAGGCGCCGGGCGACGCGGCGGCGGCCGACAGCGGCAGTGCGAGAGCGACGACAACAGCGGCTGTCCTGAGGCGAGTTCGGTTCATGAGGGGGAGCCTAGGAACGGGGCACGGCTCGCCGTACTGACGAAAGTCAACCCTCGTCCCTGTCTTCCGGCGTCAACTCCCCTTGCGGCCAAGTCTGTTGCGGCGGCGTCGGTTACGAGGGCGGCACAAGCCCCGCCTCGTGTGCCACGATCGCGGCCGCCGCCCGGTTGTCCACTCCCAAACGGGCGAGGATCGAGCTCACGTGCGCCTTCACCGTCCCCTCCACCACATGCAGGCGGCGGGCGATCTGCCCGTTGGAGAGCCCGCCGCCCAGGCAGATCAGTACGTCGCGTTCCCGGCCGGTGAGTGCGTCGGTCCTGGCGCGGGCGGCGGCGCGGCGACCCGCCATGGCGCCCGCGCCGGTCGCCGCGAGATGCGCGACGACGCGGGCGGCGACCTTGGGTGACAGATAGGCGGCGCCTTCGGCCACCGCGCGGACTCCGGCGATCAGTTCCTCCGGTTCTCCCGACTTGATCAGAAAGCCGGCCGCGCCGCCGCCGAGCGCCTGGAGGATGTAGTCGTCCTCGCCGAACGTCGTCAGCATGATGACGTTCGTGTCCGGCACGGTGGCGCGGATCTCCGCCGCGGCCTCGATGCCGCCCAGGCCGGGCATACGGATGTCGAGGACGGCCACGTCCGGACGGTGACGCCGGGTCAGCTCCACGGCGTCGTGTCCGTCGCCGGCCTCGGCGACGACGTCCATGTCCGGGGACGTGGACAGCACGGCACGCACTCCGGCGCGGATCATCGGTTCGTCGTCGGCGATCAGTACCCGGATCATCGCGGGCCCGTCCGGTCGCTCATGGGGTGAGGGCGTCCAACGACACCAGGGTGTCCCGCCGGTAGCAGAGCCGGTAGACGTCGCCGGAGCGATCGTCGAAACGGTCGGCCGTCATCGCGTAGTACTCGCACGTCGTTCCTCGCTCTCCCGGTTCCGCGCCGGGCGGCCGTCGGTTCGTCTCGCGGTCGGGCAACAGCGGTTCCACCGCGGACCTTTCGAGCCCCACCCGCAGACGGGCGTAGTCGCCGGGTTCGAGCACCGACCGTGCCGCCGACAGCATCTCCCATCTGGCGAGCGCCCCGCTCAGCAGCGCCGCCGTGACCAGGGGCAGCATGACCGCCGCGATCAGGGTTCTGGTGACGCGGCGGCGCGCGTGGCGGTGTTCGTGGGGCAGTTCGCCGGTCGACCGGTGCGGGTCGGACGGTGGTGGGCGCCGGACCGGCGGGGTGTGCGGAATGCGGGCCCGGACGGTGAAGCCTCCGTCGCGAGGGCCGTACTCGAAGGTGCCGCCGGTCAGCCGGACCCGTTCGTCCAGGCCGATGAGACCGCGTCCCGCCTCGGCCGTCACTGTCCCCTTCCGGGACGGCGGCAACGACGCCGACGATCGCCTGGGACCGTTCTCCACCGCGACGGTCGTCTCCCCGGGCACATGCCTCACCCGCACCGTCGCCGTCGCGTCCGGCGCGTGCTTGGCGACGTTCGTCAACGCCTCCTGTACGACGCGGTGGGCGGCCCGCCCGACCATCGGCGGCAGATCCGTCGGCTCACCGTCCACGCACAACTCGACCGCCAGCCCCGACGCGGACGCTTCCTCGGCCAGCCGGGCGATACCCGTCCCCTGTCCCTCCGGAGCCCCGTCGGCCTCCTCGCGCAGGACGCCGATCACCTCGCCCAGCCGCTCCACGGCCGCCGCCGCCCTGGTTCTGATGTCCCCGGCGACCGCCCGGTGTTGTTCCTCAAGGCCGGGGGCGAGCTTCAACGCGCCGGCCGACAGCGCGATCAGGCTGAGGTCGTGGCCGAGCACGTCGTGCATGTCCTGGGCGATCCGGGCCCGCTCGCGCGACCTGGCCTGCTCGGCGACCAACCGCTGTTCGCGTGCCAGCTGTTCGGCCCGCTCCCAGCCGGCCTGCGTGAGGTCCTGCCACTGGCGCCAGAACCGCCCCGCGAACCACGGCAGCATCCCCCCGAAGGTCACCACCGCGACGAACGTGCCCCCGAACGCGTACCAGGCGGGAACGGTGGTCACCGCCACCACCCCGGCCGCGAGCACCGCGACCAGCAGGAGTGCGGTCGGACCCGTCCTGCCGGGCCGGCGCCCCGCCAGGAACGCGGCGAGCACCGTCGGCACGGTCCACCACAGGCTCACCGCGCTCAGGCCGGCGCCCACCGCGGCCGCCGCCGTCGGAAGACTCCCGGAGGAGAGGGCCCTGCGGGCCGTCGCGCTGTTCACCCGTACGACCGTACGGAGCGCGAGGACGTTCCGACACTGCCGAAAGTCCAATCAACGGCCGGCGGCGCCCGGCACCGCGTGGCGCTCCAGCGGCGCCGCCGCGGCCGAGTTGGAGACGCTGAAGGCGACGGTGCCCGCGCGGTAGCGGTCGTCGGTCCACTCGATGGGGCGGCCCGCCGCCGTGTACGTGAGATACCGCTGGCGCAGCAGCGGGCTGCCCCGGCGGACCCGCAGCAGCCTGGCGTCCTCGCTGCCCGCCGCGAGCGCGTCGATCAGATGCTCGCCGTAGTGGGCGACTATGCCCGCGTCCGCCGCGATGCTGTCCATGATCGACACGCAGTCGTCGGGCAGCGCCCGGACGGCCGGGGCCACCCAGTCCGTGTAGGCGGTGCGCTCGACCAGGACCGGCTCGCCGTCGAGGTGGCGCAGCCGCAGCACGTCGAGGACCTCGCTGCCGGGGGTGATGCCGAGGCGGGCCGTCTCCTCGGCGGTGGCCGGGCGGGTCGTACGCGTCAGGATGCGGCTGGCGACCTCGCTGCCCATCGCCCGCGCCCACTGCGCGAAGCTGTTGAGCTGCTGGAAGCTGTGGCGCCGCTCCTGGCGCAGGACGACCCGGCGGGCCCCCTGGCGGGAGCCGATCAGGCCCTCGGAGGCGAGCAGCCCCACCGCCTGGCGGACCGTGCCGCGCGAGGCGGACCACTGGGCCGCGAGATCGCTCTCGGACGGCAGGCGCGCGCCGATCGGGTACTCGCCGTCGAGGATCGACCGGCGCAGCGCCTCCGCGATCTCCAGATAACGCGATCCCGTCGGTCCGGTCGATCCCGTCGGTCCCGTCGGTCCGGTCGATCCAGCCGGACCCGGTGAATCCGCTGAACTCGCTGAACTCGGTGAATCCGCCACGCCGTCGCTCTCCCCACGCCGATCGCTCGTGCCGGTCGGTCAGCCGGCCCGGCTGTGCACACGTACGCCGGTACGCGGACGCCTCCCCGGCACCGTACCCGCTCCCACGCACCCACCCCCCACCCTCCCGAATTCCTGTGCCGATCAGGTGCTTTGTGGGCGTTTTTGTCTTCCGCGGCCTGTGCCGCGACGGCCATCGGCCGTTCACCCCCCGGCCATCCGCACCGGGCGAACTGATCCCAGCTTGTCTGAACAAGTTGAGCCATCGGCTCGAACCCTCATCGCCTCCGGGAGACTCCGCGTGACCCGTATCCGCGTACGTGCCAACGGCCGGCTCATCGCCGCCCTGGCGCTCAGTACCGCCGCACTCACCACGCTCACCGCCTGCGGTGCGAAGTCCGAAACGTCCGCCGACGCCGACACCGCCGGCGGTGTGAAGGCCGGCGCCGCCGCGTCCGTCGCGGACTTCGGCGGCCTGGACGCCCTCGTCGCCGCGGCCGAGAAGGAGGGCACGCTCAACGCGATAGCCCTGCCGCCGGACTGGGCGAACTACGGCGAGATCATCAAGTCGTTCGAGGCGAAGTACAAGGTCGAGGTGAAGGTCGAGACGCCGGACGCCGCCAGCGCCGACGAGATCAACGCCATCAAGTCCCGCAAGGGCCAGGACCGCGCCCCCGACGTCGTCGACCTCGGCATCCCCTTCGACCGCAGCGGCGCCGCCGAAGGTCTCTTCACCCCCTACAAGGTGACGTCCTTCGACAAGATCCCCACGGCCCAGAAGGACCCGAACGGCCTCTGGTACAACGACTACGGCGGCTACATCTCCATCGGCTGCGATGCCGAGCGGATCAAGACCTGCCCCACCACCTTCGCGGATCTCCTCAAGCCCGAGTACAAGGGCAAGGTCGCGCTCAACGGCAACCCGAACAAGTCCGGTTCGGCCTTCGGCGGCGTGTACGCGGCGTCCCTCGCCAACAAGGGGAGCTTCACCGACATCCAGCCCGGCATCGACTTCTTCGGCAAGCTGAAGAAGAGCGGCAACTTCATCCCCGTCGAGTCCACCCCGGCGACGGTCCAGAAGGGCGAGACGCCCATCTCGATCGACTGGGACTATCTGAACGCCGGCTACGCCGACCAGTTCAAGGGCAAGGGCGTCGACTGGCAGGTCGCCGTACCGACCGACGGCGTGTACGCCCAGTACTACTCGCAGGCGATCAACAAGGACGCGCCGCACCCGGCCGCCGCCCGCCTGTGGATGGAGTACCTGTACAGCACGGAGGGCCAGAACCTCTTCCTGAAGGGGTACGCCAGGCCCGTACTGCTGCCCTCGATGACCGAGGACGGCTCCGTCGACAAGGCCTTCGTCACCAAGCTGCCCAAGGTCGACGGCGACCCGACGTTCCCCGAGGCCGCCGATCTCGACAGCGTCAAGGCCGTGCTCGCCGAGAACTGGGACAAGGCCGTCTCCTGATGGCCGTCGCCGCCTCCCCGCCCGCTCCGGGCACCGCCGACGGCGCCCGCCGTCGGCGGCGGGCGCCCCGGCCGCGCGCCTGGCTCGGGGCACTGCCGCTGCTCGTCTTCGCCGGTGTCTGCCTCGGACTGCCCGTCGCCGCCGTCGTGTACGGGGCCTTCACCACCAAGGACCCGGTCACCGGAGCCACTTCGGCCACCGGCGCGAACGTCACCACCTCGCTCCAGGGGCCGTACCTCACCTCCCTCACCGGGAGCGTCGAACTGTCCGCGCTGACCGCCCTGATCGGCACCGTCCTCGGCATGCTCATCGCCCAGGCCGTCGTCACCTCACGGCGGCGCGCGCTGCGCGAGTCCGTCCTCACCGCGTCCGGTGTCCTCGCCAACTTCGGCGGCGTGCCCCTCGCGTTCGCCTTCGTCGCGACCCTCGGTATCTCCGGTGTCGTCACGCAGCTCGCGCACCTCGACGCGGCGGGCTGGAATCTGTACTCCTTCACCGGACTCACCGTGATCTACCTCTACTTCCTGGTGCCGCTGATGGTGCTGGTCAGCGTCCCCGCGCTGGACGGCCTGCGCCCGCAGTGGCGCGAGGCCGCGCAGAACGCCGGGGCCACGGACGCGCAGTTCTGGCGCCATGTCGGGCTGCCGGTTCTCGCCCCCACCCTGCTCGGCGGATTCGTGCTGCTCTTCGGCAGCGCCTTCGCCGCGTACGCGACGGCCGCCGCGCTCGTCGGCGGGTCCGTGCCGCTGGTCACGCTGAAGATCGCCGCCGCGCTGTCCGGCAACGTGCAGGTCGGCCAGGAGAACGTGGCGCTCGCGCTGAGCCTCGACATGATCGTGATCGCCGGTGTGGTGATGGCGCTCTACCTGCCCCTCCAGCGACGGAGCACCCGATGGCTGCACTGACCCCGACGGCGCCTTCAAAGGAAGCAGCGCCCGTCGCGTCCTTCGTACGGAGGAGGAACCGCCCGCGCGTCTGGCGCGGCGCCGTACTGGCCCTGGCCGGGATCTACTTCGTCGTCCCCCTGCTCGCCTCGTTCGTCTTCACCGTGCACACGCCGGGACAGGGCGTCTCCTTCGAGGCGTACACCGGCATCCTGTCGGCCGACGGCTTCGCGGACAGCCTGCTGCTGTCGCTCGGACTCGCCGCCTGCACCATCGCGCTGTCCCTGCTGCTGGCCGTGCCCGCGCTCGTCGCCGTACGGCTCGGGGCGCCGCGGCTGCGCCCCGTCGTGGAGATCGTCTGCATGCTGCCGCTGGTGGTGCCGCCGATCGCACTGGTCAGCGGGATCACCACCGTGCTGCGCTGGGGACCGGAGCACCTGTCCACGACACCGCTGTACCAGACGTTCATCGTCGTGCAGAACGAGTCGTTCCCGCTGGTGCTGGTGATCGCGTACACCGTGCTCGCGCTGCCGTTCGTGTACCGGTCGCTGGACGCGGGGCTGCGCGCCGTCGATGTCCCCACGCTCGTCGAGGCCGCGCGCAACTGCGGGGCGAGCATGCCGTACGTGATCCTCCGCGTCGTCCTGCCCAATCTGCGCTCGTCGCTCGCGGGGGCCTCGTTCCTCACGCTGGCGCTGGTCCTCGGCGAGTACACGATCGCCGCGCTGCTCGGCTATCAGCCGTTCGCGGTGTGGATCGTCACCATCTCCGGCTCCCAGGCCCAGACGTCGGTCGCGGTGTCGCTGCTCAGCCTGCTGATCGCATGGGCGCTGCTGATGGCCCTGTCCCGCGCGGGAGCGCGCGCGGGCGCCGACGCCCCAACTCCCCTCTCCGGCAAGGAGTAGCCACCATGTCAGCCACCACCACGCTGCCCGGCGGCGCGGCCGCCGCAGCGCCGAACGCCCCCGGCGCGCTCGTCGAATTCCGCGGTCTGCGAAGGGAGTTCGGCCCCACCGTCGCGCTCGACGGTCTCGATCTGACCGCCCGCCCCGGCGAACTCCTCGCCCTGCTCGGCCCGTCGGGCTGCGGCAAGACCACCGCGCTGCGCGTCCTCGCCGGCTTCGAGCACCCCGACGCCGGCGACGTGCTCGTGGACGGCGAAGACATCACCCGGGTCCCGGCCAACCGCCGTGACGCGGGCATGGTGTTCCAGTCGTACAGCCTCTTCCCGCATCTGAGCGCCCGCGACAACGTGGCGTTCGGGCTGCGCGTACGGAAGGTGTCCGCCGCCGAGCGGCGCACCCGCGCCGCCGAACTCCTCGACCTCGTCGGCCTTCCCGAGCACGGTGACCGCTTCCCGCACCAGCTGTCCGGCGGCCAGCAGCAGCGGGTCGCGCTGGCCCGCGCGCTCGCGCTGCGCCCCCGTGTCCTGCTGCTCGACGAGCCGCTGTCGGCGCTCGACGCGAAGGTCCGGCTGTCCCTGCGCGAGGAGATCCGGCGGCTCCAGCTCTCGCTCGGCATCACCACGATCTTCGTCACGCACGACCAGGAGGAAGCGCTGTCGATGGCCGACCGCGTCGCCGTTCTCAACGCGGGCCGGCTTGAGCAGTGCGCGCCGCCCGCCGAGCTGTACGAGCGGCCCGCGACCGCCTTCGTCGCCGAGTTCGTCGGCACGATGAACCGGCTGCCGGGACGGCTCACCGACGGCGGCCGGGTGGCGGTCGCCGGAGTCACGCTGCCGGTGGACGGCGAGATCCCGGCGGGCCGCGACCTCGAAGTGGACGTGCTGATCCGGCCCGAGAACGTCACGGCGACCGCCGATGAACGGGGGACGGCCACGGTCGTCTCCGCGTCGTTCTTCGGGTCCGTGACCCGTGTGCTGCTCGATCTGCCCGGCGGCGGCTCCGTGAAGGCCGACGTGCCGTCACGGGACGCGGGGGCACTGGCACCGGGTGTCCGGGCCACGGTCCGGCCCGCCGACCGCCCCGTGCTGGTCGTCGCCCCGGCGGCCGGGACGGGCGCGTGAGCGCCCCGGGTGGCAGGCCCGCCGCCGTGCTCTTCGACATGGACGGCACCCTCGTGGACACCGAGACGCTGTGGTGGGAGTCGGCCGCCGAGGTCGCCGCCGGCCTCGGCCACCACCTCTCGGACGCCGACGCGCGCGAGGTCGTGGGCCGCGCCGTCGCCGACACGGCCGCCCATCTCGTACGGGTGACGGGCACGCCCTCCCTGGACGGGCCTGTCCCGGACGGTCCCTCCCCGGACGCGGTCGCCGCCGACCTCGCCGCCGCCTTCCTCCGGCGCGTCGACGCGGGCGCGCCGCCGCGCCCCGGAGCCCGTCGGCTGCTGGCCGCACTCGAAGCCGCCGGGGTGCCGTTCGCGCTGGTCAGCGCCTCACCGCGGACCGTGGTCGACTCGGTCGTCGCCGGCTCCCTGGCCGATGTCGCCTTCGCCTTCACGCTGTCGGCCGACGACACCGTACGGACCAAGCCGCACCCGGATCCCTACCGGGCGGCGGCCGAGCGCTTCGGCGTCGAGGCCAGGGCGTGCGTGGCCGTGGAGGACTCCCCGGACGGTACGGCCTCCGCCGAGGCCGCCGGGTGCCCCGTCCTCGTCGTCCCCTCGCTCCTGCCGGTGGCACCGGGGGAGGGCCGGTACTTCGCGGGCAGCCTGGAGGACGTGGATCTGGCGGTGCTGGAGACGGTTCTGGAGGGCGTGATTCTCGCCACGTCTGATAGATCCTTCGCTCAGACGAGCGGTTGACGACCGACTGCACTTCCGGAAGGGGTGGCACTGGGTGCCACCCCTTCCGTGTTCGAGAGGTGAACTCAGAAGTCGCGATACCGGCTCAGATGAGCGGGTTATGTCATGCAAAGGTCATGCCCGGTTCGAGGCGTGAAGGGGAGCGGGGTGGGTGACCCCCCGGCATACGCATTCGATCCAGTGGCGGACGGGTGGTTGCGGCCGTATGACGGACAAGTGGACATGTCCAGGCACCTTCGATCTGGGTATGTTCCTCGCCGTCAGGGCAGCCAGCGCCTCCCGGAGGAGTCGAGATCCGTGTCGGAAAGCAAAGACACCCACGTAGCGGCAGACAACGCCCCACAGGACCAGAAGTTCGTCTACGACTTCACCGAGGGCAACAAGGATCTCAAGGGCCTCCTCGGCGGCAAGGGCGCCAACCTCGCCGAGATGACCAACCTCGGACTGCCCGTCCCTCCGGGCTTCACGATCACCAGCGAGGCCTGCAAGGTCTACCTCGACACCGGCACGGAGCCGGCCGCCCTGCGTGCCGAGGTCAGCGCGCACCTCGACGCCCTCGAAGCGACCATGGGCAAGAAGCTCGGCCAGGCCGACGACCCGCTGCTCGTCTCCGTACGGTCCGGCGCCAAGTTCTCCATGCCCGGGATGATGGACACCGTCCTCAACATCGGGCTGTCGGACAAGTCCGTCGCCGGCCTCGCCAAGCAGTCCGGCGACGAGCGCTTCGCCTGGGACTCGTACCGCAGGCTCATCCAGATGTTCGGCAAGACGGTCCTCGGCGTGGACGGCGACCTCTTCGAGGAGGCGCTGGAGGAGGCCAAGCGGGCGAAGAAGGCCGCCACCGACATCGACCTCGACGCCGGCGACCTGAAGAAGCTGGTCAAGCAGTTCAAGAAGATCGTCGCGCGCGACGCGGGCCGTGACTTCCCGCAGGACCCGCGCGAGCAGATGGACCTCGCCATCCGCTCCGTCTTCGAGTCCTGGAACACCGACCGCGCCAAGCTCTACCGCCGCCAGGAACGCATCCCCGGCGACCTCGGCACCGCCGTCAACATCTGCTCCATGGTCTTCGGCAACCTCGGCCCCGACTCCGGCACCGGCGTCGCCTTCACCCGCGACCCGGCCAGCGGCCACCAGGGCGTGTACGGCGACTACCTCCAGAACGCGCAGGGCGAGGACGTCGTCGCCGGTATCCGCAACACCGTGCCGCTCGCCGACCTGGAGACCATCGACAAGAAGTCGTACGACCGGCTGCTGCAGATCATGGAGATCCTGGAGACGCACTACCGGGACCTCTGCGACATCGAATTCACCATCGAGCGCGGCGAGTTGTGGATGCTCCAGACCCGTGTCGGCAAGCGCACCGCCGGTGCCGCCTTCCGGATCGCGACCCAGCTCGTCGACCAGGGCCTGATCGACGAGGCGGAGGCGCTCCAGCGCGTCAACGGCTCGCAGCTCGCCCAGCTGATGTTCCCGCGCTTCGACGACGGCGGGAAGGGTGCCGAGCTGCTGGGGCGCGGGATCGCCGCGTCGCCCGGCGCCGCCGTCGGCAAGGCCGTCTTCGACTCGTACACCGCCGTCAAGTGGTCGCGCTCCGGCGAGCGGGTCATCCTCATCCGCCGTGAGACCAACCCCGACGACCTGGACGGCATGATCGCCGCCGAGGGCATCCTCACCTCGCGCGGCGGCAAGACCTCGCACGCCGCCGTCGTCGCCCGCGGCATGGGCAAGACCTGTGTCTGCGGCGCCGAGGAGCTGGAGGTCGACACCAAGCGGCGCCGGATGACCGCCGGCAAGACCGTCATCGAGGAGGGCGACATCGTCTCCGTCGACGGCTCGACCGGCAAGGTCTACCTCGGCGAGGTCCCGGTCGTCCCCTCGCCGGTGGTCGAGTACTTCGAGGGCCGCATGCACGCGGGCGCCGACGACGCCGACGAACTGGTCGAGGCCGTGCACCGGATGATGGCGTACGCCGACCGCCGCCGCCGGCTGCGGGTGCGCGCCAACGCGGACAACGCCGAGGACGCGCTGCGGGCCCGCCGCTTCGGCGCGCAGGGCATCGGACTGTGCCGCACCGAGCACATGTTCCTCGGTGAACGCCGCTCCATGGTCGAGAGGTTGATCCTCGCCGACACCGACGACGAGCGCGAGCAGGCGCTGAAGACCCTGCTGCCGCTCCAGAGGAAGGACTTCGTCGAGCTGTTCGAGGCGATGGACGGACTGCCCGTCACCGTACGGCTGCTGGACCCGCCGCTGCACGAATTCCTGCCCGACATCACGGAGTTGTCGGTACGGGTCGCGCTCGCCGAGTCCCGCAAGGACCACAACGAGAACGACCTGCGGCTGCTCCAGGCCGTACACAAGCTGCACGAGCAGAACCCCATGCTCGGACTGCGCGGCGTACGGCTCGGCCTGGTCATCCCCGGACTGTTCGCGATGCAGGTCCGCGCCATCGCCGAGGCCGCGGCCGAGCGGAAGAACGCCAAGGGCGACCCGCGCGCCGAGATCATGATCCCGCTCGTCGGCACCGTCCAGGAGCTGGAGATCGTCCGCGACGAGGCCGAACAGGTCATCGCCGAGGTGCGCGAGGCCACCGGGATCGACCTCAAGCTGTCGCTCGGCACGATGATCGAACTGCCGCGTGCCGCGCTGACGGCCGGTCAGATCGCGGAAGCCGCCGAGTTCTTCTCCTTCGGTACGAACGACCTCACCCAGACCGTGTGGGGCTTCTCCCGCGACGACGTCGAGGCGAGCTTCTTCACCGCGTACCTGGAGAAGGGCATCTTCGGGGTGTCCCCCTTCGAGACGATCGACATGGACGGTGTCGGCGCGCTCGTACGCAGCGCGTGCGAGGCCGGCCGCAAGACGCGGCCCGATCTGAAACTGGGCGTCTGCGGCGAGCACGGCGGCGACCCCGAGTCGGTGCACTTCTTCCACGAGGTGGGCCTGGACTACGTGTCCTGCTCGCCGTTCCGAATCCCTGTGGCGCGCCTGGAGGCCGGGCGCGCGGCGGCGGAGTCGGACGGTACCGGCGACTCACGCTGACACCGCGGCCCGGCTTCCAGGCCGCGGTGAATGTGAAATTGCTTACTCCCGCTCTTCCCGGAACGGATAAGCGCGGGACGCGAACAAATCGGGGCGCGGCCGGTGGATCCCCACCCATCGGCCGCACCCCATTTCCGTCGGGCGCGGAGCCTCAACCCTCACCGACCGCCGCCGAGCGAGCAAAGCCCCCCACGGCCTTCACTACGCCTTTCCGGTGGCTCGGGTTTCGCGCCTGACCTGGTACAGCCTTTCGTTTCGCACCCGGCCCGCGCGAAGCGTTTCAACTGTGGCTGAAACTCCGTGGTGACGGCCTGTGATGGCATGCATACTCATCGCTGAGGTCGATTGCGGATGCACAGAAGTAACAAGTGGGGGATCGGTGCTGCGAATTCATTTCACGGGGAGAGACCTCGGCGGGGTACGGATGGCCGCCGGTCCCGACCCGCTGTGGGAAACGATTCTCAGCTTTCACCGATTGCGCGACCGACGGGGCGCACTCGTCTTCGGGGAATGGCGCACGGAAACGCGCGTGCGGTTGAAAGGTGAAACACGTCTGCTCGGCGCGCTGGTGCCGAAGCGCGGCTATTTCCCGGATTTCCTCAACCCGCCGGAGAGCCGCTTCGGCCTCGCGGAGGGGCTGGAGGCGCTGCGCGCGACACCGGGGGAGCAGGTCCGTACGGAACTGGCCCTGCTCGCCTCCGCGTCGCCCGCGCCGCCCGCCCGGTCCGCCCCGCTCCGCGAGGACGACCCGGCGGAGCTGGGCCGGCTCGCCGGGGCGCTGCGCGCTTACCACCGGGCCGCCGTGGAGCCGTACTGGCCGCACATCAGGGCCCGCGCCGAGGCGGACCGCGTCGTCAGGGGCCGGGCGCTGCTCGACGGCGGTACCGACGAACTGCTCGCCACACTCCCGCCGATGATCCGCTGGCGCGCGCCGGTCCTGGAGGCCGACTATCCCGTCGACCGCGAACTGTGGCTGGACGGGCGGGGGTTGCTGCTCCAGCCGTCGTTCTTCTGCCGCGCGACACCGGTCGTCTACCGCGACCCGGCGCTGCCGCCGGTGCTCGTCTACCCCGTCACGTACGCGGACGCCCCGGTCGCCGTTGGGCACGGCGGCCGGGGCGCGGGAGCGTCACTCGGCCGGCTGGTCGGCCGTACGCGCTCCGCCGTCCTGAGCGCGATAGAGCACGGCACGACCACCAGCGAACTGGCCCGCAGGGCAGGGGTGTCGCTCGCCTCGGCCAGCCAGCACGCGTGCGTCCTGCGCGAGGCGGGCCTCGTGGTGACCCTGCGCCACGGCAACGCCGTCCTGCACTCGCTCACACCGCTGGGCGCCGCCCTGTTGCACGGCGGCGCCCAGGGGCTGTCCAGGCGGGACTTCGCGGCTACGTCCTATGTACGGAACGGCCCCGTCACCTCGTAGGTGATGCCGCCCGACGAACTGCCGCTCGTACCGCGCTGGCTGGAGAAGTACAGCCGCGATCCGTCGGGCGAGAAGGCCGGACCGGTGATCTCGGAGCCCGACTGTCCGCCGACGCGCAGGAACGACGCGACGACGTCATCGGGAGTGATCACGCAGATCTCCAGATTCCCGCCGTCCTCCGCGACGAACAGATCGCCGGACGAGGAGCCGGTGACGTTGTCGACCCCGGTCAGCGGGGCACCGCCGCCGCTGACGAGCGAGTCGTCGTACGTCAACTCGTAGGTGGACGCCGCCGGATCGACCCGCCAGACGCGGTTGTCGCCCTTCGTGGTGAACCACACCGAGCCGTCCGCGTAGTAGCAGCCCTCGCCGCCGTTGAACCGCTTGGCGCCCGAGACCTGGTCACGGGTCTGGGTCGGCGAACCGTCCGGGTCCGGCACCGTCACCCAGGTGAAGGAACCCGAGGTGGCGGTGCCGGCCCGCAGCACCTGGAGGGTGCCCGAGGAGAGATCGCCCCAAGTGGTGGGCGTGAAGCGGTAGAAGCACCCGTTCGTCTCGTCCTCGGTCAGATAGATCACCTGGCGCACCGGGTCGGCCGCCGCGG
The DNA here is from genome assembly GCF_042670825.1 of Streptomyces sp. NPDC057137. Classification (NCBI taxonomy): domain Bacteria; kingdom Bacillati; phylum Actinomycetota; class Actinomycetes; order Kitasatosporales; family Streptomycetaceae; genus Streptomyces; species Streptomyces sp. NPDC057137. Next base: position 59,575 of record NZ_JBHUUW010000037.1, read on the forward strand.
CCTCGTGCTTGAACAGGCCCATCGCGTCGCGCCGTACGGCCGCCTTCACGCCCCACGGATCGGTCTCGTACACATACCCCCGGGTCACCTCCTCGCAGGAGAGCCAGGTGTTCCACGGGGTACTGCCGCCCGCGCAGTTCTGCCGGGTGTTCGCGAGGATCCGGTACGCGCCGGTTATCGCGCCCGCCGCGGAGAAACGGACCGCGCCCGCGCCGCCGGACGGATTGATCTCCGAGTTGGAGACGTATATCCAGCCACTGCCGTCGGCGTAACAGGCGCCGCCGTCAGGGGCGTTGTGCCAGGTGTACGACGTGCCGGGCACGGTCTGCCCGGACCGCGCGACGACCCTGCTGGTGAATCCGGCGGGCAGCCGGATGTTGTTGCCGTCGGCGGATCCGAGCGCTCCGTACGGTCCCGCGCCGGGCTGCGCGGGGTCGGCGTAGGCCGCGCCGCGCCAGAGAGTGCCGCCGAGTGCGGCGGCGGAGCTTCCGATGATCGCTCCACGCAGAAAATTGCGACGTTCCACTGGGCCGCTCCATGGGGGTGGGGTGGGCTTGCGGTCGCGTGCGCGCAACAGCGTAGGGCGACCGAATGGCCACTGTCTGAACTTCGGGGCGGCCTGGCCGGTCATCGCTGAGAACAGCTACGCCGCCGCGCCCCCGTCCACGACCAGGTCGGCGCCCACCACGGACGCCGCGTCCGGCGAGGCGAGATACAGCACGGCCGCCGCGACCTCCTCCGTGGTGGACACCCGGCCGAGCGGTGACTCCTCCTTCATCCGCGCCGTGCGGTCGGCGGCGGTCTCACCGGACCGCAGGGACATCGTGGTGTCCGACGCGCCGGGGCTGACGGCGTTGATCCGGACGCCGTCCCGGACGTGGTCGAGGGCGGCGGCCCGGGTCAGCGTGGAGACGGCGGCCTTGGAGGTGAGATAGCCGGCCACGTTCGGGATGCGCATGTGCGCGCCGAGGTTGGAGGAGACATTGACGATGGAGCCGCCGCCGTTGGCCCGCATATGGGCGATCTCCGCCTGGAGGCAGTGCAGGACGCCGGTGACGTTGATGTCGAGCAGGGCCTGCCAGTCCTCGACGGGGAGGTCGGCGATGGGCACGCCGCCCCGGAAGATCCCCGCGTTGTTGACGGCGACGTCGAGACCTCCGAAGCGGTCGACGGCAGTCCGCACCAGGGCCTGTACGTCGGCCGCCCGCGAGACGTCGGCGGTGACGACGAGCGAGTCGCCGCCCGCCGCCGCTATCAGGGCGCGCGTCTCCTCCAGCGGCGCGGCTCCCCGGCCGGAGAGGACGACCGAGGCGCCTTCGGCCGCGAACGCCAGGGCGACGGCACGGCCAATGCCGGAACCGGCGCCGGTGACGAGGACGGTCTTGTCGGTGAAGCGAGCGGACACGGTAACTCCCTTGTCGGATAAGGATTTCGAGACGGATTTCGAGACGGACTTCGCTATGGATGGTGAGTACGGGCCGCGAGCGCGGCCGTGGCCGCCGTGGCGCAGGAGAGCGCCACGAACGCGCCCGCCGTCACCGCGAGTGAGACCGCGTCGCCGCCGAGGGCCAGCAGCGCGGCGAAGAGCACCGTCGGCCCCAGTTCCATGGCCGTGTTGAGCACGCCTCCCGCCAGACCGGTCTGCCGCTCGGGGACCCCGCCGGTCGCGAGCACCGCGGCCCCCGCGAAGGACGCGGCGGCGCCCGCCGGCAGCAGGACGAGGCCGGGCAGCAGCCCGTACGCGTACGGCACGGCTCCCGCGCCCAGACCCGTCGCCGCGAGCAGCGCGAGACCCGCCGCGCCCGTCGCCAGCCCCGCCGCCGTGACGAGCGGCGCCCCGTACCGGCCGATCAGCGGCCCGGCGGCCCGCCCCGACACCAGCAGCGCGGCGGCGAACGGCACGAACGCGGCCGACGTCTCCAACTCCGAGTAGCCGCGCCCCTGCTGGAGATGGAGCGACAGCAGGACGAACGTCATGGAGGTGCCCGCCGCCGTCAGCGCGATGGCGGCGAGACCCGTCGCCCGCCGGCGGTCGAGGACGAAGCGCGGCGGCAGCAGCGGGTCCCGGGCGCGGCGCTCGGCGAACAGGAACGCCGCGCAGAGCGCGACTCCGGCCGTCAGCGGTACGAGCACCGCCGGCGAACCCCACGGGTGGGCGTCGGTGAGGACGAGGCCGTAGCTGGCCAGGGTGATCCCGCCGGTGGCGAGGACCGCGCCCGGCAGATCCAGCGAGCGGCCCGCGCCCGGCTCGGTGTCCGGCAGCAGCCGGGGCGCCAGCGCGAGGGCCGCGCCCGCCACCAGCAGCGGTACGGCGAAGCTCCAACGCCAGGACAGCAGCGCCGAGATGACGCCTGAGCCGAGGTTGCCGGCGGTGGCGCCGAGCACCGAGAGCCCGCCCCAGGTCGCCATGGCCCTGCCGTACGCGGCGGGCGAGCCGAACACCGTACGCAGCACGTTCATCGCGGCCGGTGCGACGAGTGCGGCGCCGACGCCCTGGGCGAAGCGGCCGGCGAGCAGCGCCTCGTACCCGGGGGCGAGCGGGGCGGCGGCGGACGCGGCGGCGAAGACCAGCAGACCGGCGGTGAGCGCGCGGCGCCCGCCGTACCGGTCGGCGAACCGGCCGCCGAGGAGCAGCAGTCCGGCGAAGGTGAGTCCGTACGCGGCGCTGAGCAGGATCAGTTGGGACCGGTCGAGGGCGAACTCCCGCCCGATGTCGGGCAGCGGTACGGCGAGCGCGGCGAGCGTGAAGATCAGCGTCGCCTGGACGGTGCCCAGGAGGGCGAACGCGGCGGCCGGCCGGACGGGCGTGCCGACGCCCGGTGTGGTGGTCGTGCTCGCGGTCATACCGCCCCCCTGTTTATCTTGACCGATCGTTCTGTTATGAGGACAGCGGAAAGAGGGCAGCGGAAAGCTGGTGCGGGCTCGTGGAGCCCGTCGGCCGTGCCGTCGGGATTCTCAGTCCAGCAAGGTCAGCGCCTGCTCGGCCGCGTCATGTACCCGCGCCGGGTCCTGCGAAGTCTTGCCGACCACCCGCAAGCCCTGCATCAGCACGAGCAGCATCCGCGCCAGTGCGCGCGGATCGCGGTCGGCCGGCAACTCGCCCTGGCCCTGGGCCCGGACGAGCGCCGCGTGCGTCAGTGTCTCGATGTGCTGCCAGCTCAGCTCGACCCGGCGGGCCGCCTCGCGGTCGTGCGGCCCCAGCTCGGCGGCCGTGTTGGTGATGAAGCAGCCCTTCTCGCGGCGTGATTCGGTGGCCGCCTCGGTGGCGAACAGCCGAACCACCGCCCGCACCGCGGGCAGCGCCGCCCCCGGCTTCGACAAGGCGTCGAGCAGCGGCGGGTCATGCGTCTCGCCGTACCGGTCCAGCGCCTTCAGATACAGCTCGTGCTTGTTGCCGAACGTCGCGTAGATGCTGGCGCGGCCGATCCCGAGGTGCTCGACGAGGTCCGCCATGGACGTCGCCTCGTAGCCGCGGCGCCAGAACAGCTCAAGGGCCGACTGGAGCGCGGCGTCCGGATCGAATTCCTTGGTCCTGGCCACGGGCTCGACACTAAGCCTATATGGAACGCTCGGTCAAGATTCGATGGATGGGGGCGTGAGGCGGGAGGCGTAGACCGTCACCACCACCGACTCGTCGTCCAGGCAGCGCCCCGTCTCCAGATCGAAGCGCTGCTTCAGCAGCGGCGACGCCACGAAGGCCCGGCCGTCGTGGGTGCCGGTCAGCCCGCGCGACAGCACCTGGGCGCCGGAGTACGGGTCGCGGTTGTCGATCGCGTACGTACGGCCCGCCCGGTCCATGAACAGCGCGGCCTGCCGGCCGTCCGGCAGCAGCGCGGCCACGCCCCGGCCCGGAATGAGCGCGGACCGCTCGCAGATCGGCAACCAGTCGTTGCCGAGGCGGAGTTGGAGTACGGGGCAGCGGGTCGGGCTCATCGGGCCGGCGCTCCTTCCAGCGTCAGAAACGTCAGATCCGGCTTCACCTGGTCGCGCTCCGGCACGAACCGCACCGTCGGATCCGGCGCGTCCGGCGCGTTGACGAAGGAGACGAAGCGGCGCAGCCGCTCCGGGTCGTCCAGCGTCTGGGCCCACTCGTCGCGGTAGCCCGTCACATGGTTGGCCATCAGCTTCTCCAACTCCCCGCAGAGGCCCAGCGAGTCGTGCACGACCACGTCCCGCACATGGTCGAGACCGCCCTCGATCCGGCCCAGCCACGCCGAGGTGCGCTCAAGGCGGTCGGCGGTGCGGATGTAGAACATCAGGAAGCGGTCGATCAGCCGTACCAGCGCCTCGTCGTCCAGATCCCGCGCCAGCAGATCCGCGTGGCGCGGCTCGGCGCCGCCGTTGCCGCCGACGTACAGATTCCAGCCCTCCGCCGTCGCGATGATCCCGAAGTCCTTGCCGCGCGCCTCCGCGCACTCCCGGGCGCAGCCCGAGACGGCCGACTTGAGCTTGTGCGGCGCCCGCAGGCCCCGGTAACGCAGCTCCAGATCGATGGCCATCTTCACCGAGTCCTGTACGCCGTACCGGCACCACGTCCGGCCGACGCACGACTTCACCGTGCGCAGCGCCTTTCCGTACGCGTGCCCCGACTCGAAGCCCGCCGCCACCAACCGCGCCCAGATCTGCGGCAGTTGATCGACACGCGCGCCGAAGAGGTCGATGCGCTGGCCGCCCGTGATCTTCGTGTAGAGCCCGAAGTCCCGTGCCACCTCGCCGATCACGATCAGCTTCTCCGGTGTGATCTCGCCGCCGGGGATGCGGGGGACGATCGAGTACGAGCCGTTGCGCTGCAAGTTGGCGAGGAAGTGGTCGTTCGTGTCCTGGAGCGCGGCCTGTTCGCCGTCCAGGACATGGCCGCTCACCCCCAGCGTCGGCGCGAGCGAGGCGATGATCGAGCCGACGGCCGGCTTGCAGATCTCGCAGCCGTCACCTCCGCGCGCGCTCTCGCGGCCGTGCGAGTCGAGCAGCGAGGCGTACGACGTCACGCGCAGGGTGCGCACGATCTCGTACAACTCGCCCCGCGTGTGCGGGAAGCAGCCGCACAGTCCGCCGTCGCCCGCCGTGGGCAGGAGCTGTCCGACCACCTTCAGACAACTGCCGCAGCCCGTACCGGCCTTGGTGCACTTCTTCACCTCGGGCAGCGTCGCGCACGCGGCGATCGCGCCCTTCGTCACGTGGTGACAGCTGCAGATCACGGCAGTGTCGGGCAGTGAGGCGGGGCCGAGTGCGGCCGGTGTCCCGGCCCCCGGCGGCAGGACGAGCTGTTCCGGCGGTACGGGCGGTACGGAGCCGGTCAGCGGGCGGAGCATCCCGTACGCGTCGGCGTCACCGACCAGCACGCCCCCGAGCAGCGTGCCGTCCGCGCCGACGACGACCTTCTTGTAGACGCCCGAGCGGGAGTCCGCGTACACGACGTCGAGGCAGCCGGGGGCGACGCCGTGCGCGTCCCCGAACGAGGCGACGTCCACACCCAGCAGTTTGAGCTTCGTGGACAGATCGGCGCCGGTGAACTTGGCCGCGTCCTCGGTGACTTCGGCGATCGCGTCCGCCGCCGTACGCGCCATCTCGTACCCGGGCGCCACCAGTCCGTACACCCGCCCGTCGGCCGCGAGCGCGCACTCGCCGATCGCGAAGACCCGGGGATCCGACGTACGGCACCGCTCGTCGACCGCGATGCCGCCGCGTTCGCCGACCCGCAGCCCCGCGTCGCGCGCGAGCCGGTCCCGGGGCCGTACGCCCGCCGAGAAGACGACCAGATCCGCCGCCAGGACCGAACCGTCCGACAGCGCCATGCCGTTGACGGCGCCCGCCGCGTCCGTCGTCACCTCCTGTGTGCCGACGCCCGTATGGACGGTCAGTCCCAGGCCCTCGACGCTGCGCAGCAGTGCCGCGCCGCCACCGTCGTCCACCTGGACGGGCATCAGTCGGGGCGCGAACTCCACGATGTGCGTGTCGAGTTCGAGGCTCTGCAACGCGCCGGCCGCCTCCAGACCGAGCAGCCCGCCGCCCACCACGACGCCGGTGCGGGCGGTCTTCGCGTACTCCTCGATCGCCAGCAGGTCCTCGATCGTGCGGTAGACGAAACAGCCGGTCGCGTCCTTGCCCGGCACGGGCGGCAGGAACGGGTACGAGCCGGTGGCCAGCACGAGCGTGTCGTACGTGAAGGTCAGCCCGGCGCGCGAGGTGACCGTGCGCGCGGCGCGGTCGACGGACTCGGCCGGGTCGTCGAGACGCAGTTCGATACCGTGACGGGCCATGAAGTCCGGCTCGACCAGGGAGAGTTCGTCCGGGGTGCGGCCGGAGAAGTACGAGGTCAGCCGGACCCGGTCGTAGGCGGGGCGCGGCTCCTCGCAGAGCACCACGACCCGCGCCCGGCCGGTCGTGCCGCGCTCGGCGAGGGCTTCGAGGAACCGCTGGCCGACCATGCCGTGGCCGACGACCACGATGGTGGGGCGGGACGTTGTGTCGGGCATCTCAGGAGCCTCCGTCGGGAGTGAGCAGGTGGAGCGGCGGGGTGGTGGGCGGCAGCGGTTCGTCGTCCTCCCAGGTGCGGGCGAGCGCGCCGATGGTGGTGAGGTCGCCGAGGAGTACGCCGCCGACGAGGCGGTCGCCCCGGACGACGACCTTGCGGTAGGCGCCGCGGGTGGCATCGGTCAGCTGGACGATGTCGTCGCCGGGGAGGGGCGTCGTCTCGCCGAACGCGGCGAGGTCGAGCGGGGCTGAGGGCGGGGTTTCGGGTGCGTGGCCGCCGAGGGCGGCGAGGGTGAGCCGGGTGAGGGAGCGGGTGCCCGTGTAGCGGGTCGCAGGGTCCACGCTGAGCAACTGGGCCAGTAAATCGGCCTGTTCGAGTGCGGCACCGGCGAGACCGTAGAGCCGGTCACCGTGTTCCGCGCAGTCGCCGATCGCGTGGATGTGAGGGTCCGACGTCCGCAGCTCGTCATCCACGACGACGCCGCGCCGGACTTCGAGCCCGGCGGCGCGGGCGAGGCCGGTGCGGGGGCGTACGCCGCAGGCCAGAACGGTGAGTTCGGCGTCGAGACGGAAGCCGTCGGCCAGTTCGACGGCCGCCACCCTGGCGTCGTCGTCCGTGCGGACGAGACCGCGTACCCGGCACTCCGTATGGACCTCCACTCCCCACGACTCCAGCCGCCGCCTCAGCAACAGTGATCCCGAGGCATCCAGTTGACGCTCCATCAGATACTCGCCCTGCTGCGTGAGCACGACTTGGGCGCCCCGCTCCGCGAGCGCGCGGGCGGCCGAGACCCCGAGGAGCCCGCCGCCGATGACGACGGCGCGGGTCCCCGGCCGAACGGCCGCCGAGAGCGCCAGGCAGTCGTCCATGGTCCGGAAGGGGTGCACGCCCGCGGGCAGACCGGGGTGGTCCGGTCGCCGGAGTCCGCGAAGCGGCGGCAGCACGGGGTTCGAGCCGGTCGCGAGGACCAGCCGGTCGTACGGCACGACGCTGCCGTCGTCGCACCGCACCAGCCGGTCGGCCCGGTCGATCCGCACCGCCCGGACACCGCGCCGCTCGACGCCGGGGACCGGCGGGAGGGCGATGACCTCGGGGCCGTACCGCCCGGCGAGCACTTCGGCGAGCAGGACGCGGTTGTACGGGGCGTGCGGCTCCTCGCCGAGCAGGGTGACCGTCGGCGCGGAGTCGGAGTCGGAGTCGGGTGCGGACGCGGCGAGACGCTGGGCCAGCCGCACTCCGGCCGTGCCCCCGCCGATCACCACGATCTCCGTCGCCCCGCCGCCAGCAGCCATGTCCGCAGACTGCGCGGCCGGTGTTACCCGGCGGCACCACCGCTGTTTCCCGCTCGGAACGCTGCCCTCAGCGCGGGCCGGTGCCGGGTGTGAGGCGGGGTGCGAGGCGAGGTGTGAGGCCGGATGAGCCGATGTGAAGAGCGGCCAAGGCGTCCCATAAGGTCGTGATCATGCCCGACATATCGCTGACCATGCTCGTCGTCCTCTGCCTCGCGGCAGCCGCCGCCGGCTGGATCGACGCCGTGGTCGGCGGGGGCGGGCTGCTGCTCCTGCCCGCCATGCTGCTCGGTCTGCCGAACGTCCCCGCCGCGCACATCCTCGGCACCAACAAGGCCGTGGCGATCGTCGGCACCACGGGCGCCGCCGTGACCTATGTCCGCAAGGCGCCGGTGGATGTGAAGAGCGCCGTACGGATCGGGCTGATGGCACTCACCGGGTCGATGACGGGAGCGTTCTTCGCCGCCGGGATCAGCAGCGACGTCCTGCGCCCCGTGATCATGGTGGTACTGCTCGGTGTGGCCGCCTTCGTGATGCTGCGGCCCACGTTCGGCAGGGCGCAGGCGGGCGGCCCCGCCACCCGTGGCCGGCACATCACCGCGGTCGTCCTCGTCGGCGGTGGGATCGGCTTCTACGACGGGCTGTTCGGTCCCGGCACGGGCACGTTCCTCGTACTGGCGCTGACGGCCGTGCTGCACCTCGACCTGGTCACGGCATCGGCCACCGCCAAGATCGTCAACGTCTGCACCAACGGCGGCGCGCTCGCGATGTTCGCCTACCAGGGCACCGTGCTGTGGCAACTGGCCGCGGTGATGGCCGTGTTCAACCTGGCGGGCGGCATGTTCGGCGCGCGGATGGCGCTCAAGAAGGGCAGCGAGTTCGTCCGGGGTGTGCTGCTTGTCGTGGTGTTCTCGCTGGTCGCGAAGCTCGCTTTCGACCAGTGGACGGCGTGATCGGCCTGACGGCGTGACGACGCGTCGTCGGGCCCGTCAGGGCTGCCGGACGCCGATGAGATGCGCGTACGTCACGACGTTGCCCTGGTAGCCGGTCTTCTCGGAGAATCCGCCGCCGCAGGTGATCACCCGCAGCTCGGCGCGGTCCGTCTTCCCGTAGACCTTCCGGTCGGGGAAGTCCTCGTTGTCGTAGACCTCGACCGCGTCGATCGTGAAGACGCCGGTCCGCCCGTCCTCACGGGTGACCTCGATCTGCTGGCCCTTCTTCAGGGTGCCCAGGCTGTAGAAGACGGCCGGGCCGCGCGCGTTGTCCACATGGCCCGCGACGATCGCCGTGCCCTTGGCGCCCGGGGTCGCACCGCGCTCGTACCAGCCCGCGACATCGCCGTTCTCGGCCGGCGGCACGTCCAGACCGCCGTCCTTCGTCAGCCCCAGCCGTGTGACGGGCGCGTCGACGCCGATCTCGGGTATCCGCAGCCGTACGGGCGAGGAGACCGGCATCGGGTCGGCGGCGGCGTCCGTGTGGAAGCCGGGCCCGGCGGCGAACGCCTGGGCGGCCGACGGGATCGGCGGGGTGATGCTCTGGGAGCCGTTCTGCACGAGCCACACTCCGACGCACGCGGCGCCGGCTATCAGCCAGGCCTTGCCCTTGACGGTCATGGTTCGACCTTCGCGATCATGAGTTCTCCGGAAGATGTTCCCCCGCCCCCGGCAGCGATGAGCATGACGGAGGCGGGGGCCACGGCGGGACAGGAGAGGCGGTGGAGGCCGCTCGGGCCTGTCTTCGAACTGGCGCCTGCCGGGCGACGCCTGGCCCGCCCTGCGGGCGGACGACGCCAGTTCGAAGACCGGCCCTCCCCGTCAGCTGCCCTGCGCGCCGCTCGCCCGGCGGCGCAGGAGCCAGGTCCCGCCGACGGCGGCCGCGGCCAGAATGACCGCTCCCGCCGCGATCTGGGTGGTGTCGGGTCCGACGCTGCCGCCGACCCCCGTCCGTACGTGACCGGACGGCTGCTGCTGCTCGCGGTGGTGCTCGACGGTCAGCTCACCGCGGGCCTCCCGGCCGTTCTCGCAGCGTACGAAGATGCTGAAGTTCCCCGCCCGGGTGTTCTCGGGCACCCGGAACTGGCCGACGACGATGTCCTTGTAGTCGCCGGGCCGCAGATGGAAGTCGCCCGCGCCCAGGGAACTGGCGTCCCCCTTGCCGTGGCCGCCCTTGCCGCAGGCGGTGGTGTTGACCGTGACGGTCGCGCCGGGCGCGGAGGTCGAGGGGTACAGATCCAGCTCACCCCGGTCGCCGGCGAACGCGGCGGTGGAGGTCACGAGGGACACTCCGAGCGTGGTGGCCGCCAGCGCGGTACCGGTCAGCAGGCGGGCGGTGGTGCGCATGGTTTTCCTCCGGGGCGGCGCGGTTCTCGTCTCTTCCGAGATAAGGCGCAGCCCGGCGCGCACGCCTGCTGATGGAGGATCAGATTGGCTGGTTCTCTACGGCGTGTCCCGCTTGCCAGCTGATGTTTCCGCAGGTCAAAGGCGGGCGGCTGGGTACGGGACACGCCGGATGACCCGTCGTGCCGAATGGGTGAGCCACGGCTGAGGAGTGGCGGCGGCTCAGATCACGTCCCACTCCACCGCTTCGAACGCCGCCGACACCGTCCCCATCAGCCCCGCGTCGACCGTGAACCGCACCTCGTCGATCCGGTCGACGGGCGCGATGCCCTGCGAGTTCGTGATGAACGCCGACGCGTACGACGGCAGGTCGGCCAGCGTCACCGGGCGCCGTACGGAAGGCAGCCGCTGCTCCAGCAGCGCCATGGTGACCCCCAGCAGCGAGGGCGCCTCGGGCCAGACCACGGACGTGCCGTCCCAGAAGGCGATGTTCGTGATGGCGCCCTCCGTCACCAGCCCGCCGGGCGCGGTCAGCAGCGCCTCGTCGAAGCCCGCACGTTCGGCGGCCCGCAGATAGTGCGTCTGGCCGAAGCCGCCCAGGTGCTTGATGTGCGGGACCGGGCGGGCGTACGGCACCGACAGCAGGCCGTGCGGCCGGTCGGACTTGGTCTGCGGCGGCCGGACGGTGACCATCACCCGCGCCTCCTTGTCGCCGTCCGGCCAGTGCACATACACGCGGGCCGAGGCGTCGGACACGTCACCGAGCGCGTGCCGGAGCAGTTCCCGTACGTGCTCCCCGTCCAGGCCCGCGCCGAACAGCTCGCGGGTGGCCGAGTCGAGCCGGGCGAGGTGGAGGTCCCGTCCGCGTACCCGGCCGCCCCGGACCTGCATCGCGGTGAAGTGCCCGTAGCCGCTGAGCGCGGGGATCCGCAGCGCGGCCTCCGTGGCCGGCTCACCGTTGACCTCGATGACTTCGAATACTTCGGAAGGCGCCATGGGACCACGGTAGGACCGGTCAGTCCTCGATCAGCCTGCGGGGTCCGGGGCCGTGCGAAGCCAGTTCGTCGCCCGGGTTGGACAGCACACAGCGGTCCAGCGAGAGGCAGCCGCAGCCGATGCAGTCGGCGAGGTTGTCACGCAGCCGCTGGAGGGTCCGGATCCGGGCCTCCAGGTCCGCGCGCCAGCACTCGGAGATCCGGGCCCAGTCCTCCTCGGTGGGCGTACGGTCCTCCGGCAGCAGCGCCAGTACGTCGCGGATCAGGGCGAGCGGGATGCCGAGGCGCTGCGAGGTGCGGATGAAGGCGACGCGCCGGAGGGTGTCGCGGCTGTAGCGCCGCTGGTTGCCCGTGGTGCGGCGGCTGGTGATCAGGCCCTCGCGCTCGTAGAAGCGCAGTGCGGAGGGGGCGATGCCACTGCGTTCGGCCAGTTCACCGACCGTGGCTTCCTTGGCGTTCCAGGCGAGTTGGGTCATACGGCCAAGAGTAGCTTGACCTGAACCATGGTTTAAGTATCACGCTCGTCTCATGGACATCACGACGAATGACTCCACGACCGAAGCGACCCCGAAAACCAACGCGGCTCAGGCGGCCGACCCCGGTCAGACCCCGCTCAAGCTCGCCGTCATCATGGGCAGCAACCGCGAGGGACGGTTCGGCCCCGTCGTCTCCGACTGGTTCGTCTCCCGGGCCGCCGGGCGCGACGACTTCACCGTCGAGCTGATCGACCTCGCCGACACCGACCTGCCGACCGCCCTCTCCTTCAAGCCGGCGGCCCCGGTCCGCGACCAGCTCGCCAGGATCACCCACCGGCTGGCCGGGGCCGACGCCTTCGTCGTCGTCACCCCCGAGTACAACCACTCCTACCCTGCGTCCCTCAAGACCCTGATCGACTGGCACTTCGCCGAGTGGCAGGCCAAGCCCGTCGGCTTCGTCTCCTACGGCGGAGTCTCCGGCGGTCTGCGCGCCGTCGAGCATCTGCGGCAGGTCTTCGGCGAACTGCACGCCGTCGCCGTACGCGACACCGTCTCCTTCCACAACGCCGGCGCGCTCTTCGACGACGAGGGCCGGCACCTGGACCCGGACCGCCCCGACGCCGCGGCCACCACGATGCTCGACCAGCTCGCCTGGTGGGGTCTGGCCCTGCGCGATGCCAAGTCCGTCCGCGCGTACGCCGGTTGATGGGGGCGCGACATGCTGATCCGACTGCTGGGCGCCCAACTGCGCCCGTACAGACGACTGCTCGCCCTCGCCGTCGTGCTCCAACTGGTCCAGACCCTGGCCACGCTCTATCTGCCCACCCTCAACGCCGACATCATCAACAACGGCGTCCTGCGCGGCGAGACCGACCACATCCTGTCGACGGGCGCGGTGATGATGGCCGTCACCGTGCTCCAGATCGGCAGCGCCGGGGCCGCCGTCTACGTCGGCGCCCGCGTCGCGATGGGCGTCGGCCGTGATCTGCGGTCCGCCGTCTTCTCCCGCGTACAGGACTTCTCCGTACGGGAGATGAGCCACTTCGGCACCGCCTCGCTGATCACGCGCACCACCAACGACGTACAGCAGGTGCAGACGCTCACGGTCCTCGCACTGACCGTGCTCGTCGCGGCGCCGCTGACCTGGGTGGGCGGCATCGTGATGGCCGTCAACCAGGACCCGCCGCTCTCCCTCCTCCTGCTGATCTTCATCCCCCTCCTCGCCGGAGTGGTCGGTCTGGTCCTCCGCCGGATGCCGAAGCTGTTTCGCGGCATGCAGAAGCGCATCGACAACGTCAACCGGATGATGCGCGAGCAGATCACCGGTATCCGGGTGATCAGGGCCTTCGTACGGGACGAGCACGAGCAGGAGCGGTACGGCGGCGCGAACCAGGAGCTGATGACCGTCGCCCTGCGCGTCGGCAGGCTCATGGCGCTGATGATGCCGTCCGTCATCCTCGTCTGGGAGCTGGCGACCGTCACGATCATCTGGTTCGGCGGTCACCGCATCAACTCCGGTGACCTGCAGGCCGGTTCGCTGATCGCCTTCCTGAGCTATCTGATGCAGATCCTGATGGCCGTGATGATGACGCTGTTCCTGCTGATGCAGGTGCCGCGCGCGGCCGTGAGCGCGGAACGCATCCGGGAGGTCCTGGACACCGAGTCGAGCGTCGTACCGCCGTCGCCCTCAGTGTCCGCGTCCGCCGCCGCGTCCGTGACCGCGCTGCACGGCCGCGGCGCCGAGCCCGGCCGGCTGGAGATCCGCGGCGCCGGCTTCAGCTACCCCGGCGCCGAGGAACCGGTCCTGACCGGCATCGACCTGACGGCCGGGCCCGGCCGTACCACCGCCGTCATCGGTTCCACGGGCAGCGGCAAGACGACGCTGCTCAATCTGGTGCCGAGGCTGTTCGACGCCACGGCGGGCGAGGTACGGATCGGGGGAGTCGACGTACGGGAGATGAACCCGGCGCTGCTCGCCCGCACCGTGGGCCTCGTCCCGCAGAAGCCGTACCTCTTCTCCGGCACCGTCGCCTCCAATCTCCGTTACGGGAAACCGGGCGCGACCGACGACGAGCTGTGGCAGGCCCTGAAGACCGCGCAGGCCTGGGAGTTCGTCGCCGCGCTGCCCGAAGGGCTCGACGCGCCCGTCTCCCAGGGCGGCGGCAACCTCTCCGGCGGACAGCGCCAACGGCTCGCCATCGCACGGGTGTTGGTCGCCAAACCGGCCCTCTATCTGTTCGACGACTCGTTCTCCGCGCTCGACTACACGACCGACGCCGCGCTGCGCGTGGCACTGGCGGAGGAGACCGAGGCCACCGGCGCGACCGTGGTGATCGTCGCGCAGCGGGTGTCCACCATCCGTGGCGCGGACCGGATCGTCGTCCTCGACCAGGGGCGGGTCGTCGGCACCGGCAGCCACGAACAGCTCATGCGGGACAACCACACCTACCGGGAGATCGTCCTCTCCCAACTCAGCGAGGAGGAAGCCGCATGAGCGCCCCAGTACGCCGGGGCCCCGCGCCCCAGCGCGGTCCCGGCACGATCGCAACCCCCTCCCTCGAAAGCTCCCTGGACTTCCGCCGCTCCGGCGTCCGGCTGCTGCGGATGGTCACCCCCGGAGCCACCGAACGCGCCCTGCTCCTCGCGGTCCTCGCCGCCGGTACGGGAGCGGTGGCCCTGTCCGTCGTCCTCCCGAAGATCCTCGGCCATGCCACCGACCTCGTCGTCTCCGGCGCGAGGCAGCCCGGTGGCGTCGACTTCCGCGACGTGGGCGAGAGCCTTCTCCTCGTACTCGCCCTGGTCACCGTCTCCGCCGGGCTCACCTGGCTGCAGCTGCGGCTCACCGCTGAACTCGTCCAGCGGGCCGGCCACCGGCTGCGCGAGCGGGCCCAGCGCAAACTCGCACGGCTGCCCCTGGCGTACTTCGACAAGCAGCCACGCGGTGAGGTCCTCTCCCGCACGACCAACGACATCGACAACATCACCCAGACCCTGCAACAGGCCTTCGCCCAGATCATGCGGGCGCTGCTCACCCTCGTCGGCGTTCTGGTGATGATGCTCTGGATCTCGCCGCTGCTGGCCCTCGTGGTGCTGGCGACCGTGCCGGTCTCGGTGCTCGGCGCCGTACTGATCGGGAAGCGGGCACAGCCGCAGTTCGTCAGGCAGTGGGCCGTGACGGGCAAGCTCAACGGGCATGTCGAGGAGATGTACACGGGCCACGCGGAGGTGGTGGTGTTCGGCCGCAAGGACGACGCCGTACGCACCTTCGAGGAGCACAACGAGGCGCTGTACGCGTCGAGTTTCCGGGCCCAGTTCATCTCCGGCTTCATCCAGCCGGCCATGACCTTCGTCGGCAATCTCAACTATGTCCTCATCGCGGTCGTCGGCGGGCTGCGTGTCGCGTCGGGGACACTGTCGATCGGCGACGTGCAGGCGTTTGTCCAGTACTCGTACGAATTCAACGGACCGGTCACCCAGATCGCGTCCATGGCGAACCTCCTCCAGTCGGGGGTCGCGTCGGCGGAGCGTGTCTTCGATCTGCTGGACGCGGAGGAGGAGTCGGCGGAGCCGACGGGCAAGGACGGGGCGTCCGGCAAGTCCTCCGGCCAGGTCTCCTTCGAGAAGGTGGCCTTCAGCTACGAGGTCGCGGAACCGCTCATCAAGGAGCTGTCCCTGTCCGTCGAACCGGGCCAGACCGTCGCGATCGTCGGCCCGACCGGCGCGGGCAAGACCACCCTCGTCAACCTGCTGATGCGCTTCTACGAGGTGACCGGCGGCCGGATCACCCTCGACGGCACCGACATCTCCACCATGTCGCGGCAGGAACTGCGCTCCGGGATCGGCATGGTCCTCCAGGACACCTGGCTGTTCGGCGGCACCATCGCCGACAACATCGCGTACGGCGTGTCCGGCGACGTCTCGCGCGAACGCGTCGTGGAGGCGGCGATGGCCACGCACGCCGACCGTTTCATCCGTACGCTCCCCGACGGCTACGACACCGTCGTGGACGAGGAGGGCGGCGGCCTCAGCGCCGGCGAGAAGCAACTGCTCACCATCGCGCGGGCGTTCCTCGTCGAGCCGTCCATCCTGGTGCTCGACGAGGCGACCAGCTCCGTCGACACCCGTACCGAAGTCCTCATCCAGCGCGCGATGTCGTCACTGCGCGAGGGCCGTACGAGCTTCGTGATCGCGCACCGGCTGTCCACGATCAGGGACGCGGACGTGATCCTGGTGATGGAGGCGGGCCATATCGTGGAACAGGGCACCCACGACGAACTGCTGGCGTCGGGGGGCGCGTACGCCCGCCTCTACGCCTCGCAGTTCGCGGCGGCGGCCTAACCGAAGGAGTGGCGCACATGACCGGGCCTGAGTTCCTGACCGTACTGACCACCACCGACAGCGCCACGAAGGCGGACGCCCTGGCCCGGGGCGCGGTGGAGGCGCGGCTCGCCGCGTGCGCACAGATCTCGGCGCCGGTCACCTCCGTCTACCGCTGGCAGGGCGCGGTCGAGACGACGGAGGAGTGGCAGGTGCTCCTCAAGACAACCGCCGCCCGTTACCAGGCACTTGAGGCGCATCTGACGGCGGCGCACGACTACGACACCCCGGAGATCCTCGCGATTCCGGTGGTACGGGGCAACGCGCCGTATCTCGCCTGGCTGGCGGCCGAGACGGCGCCCTCAGACACGGCTTAGCCCGTCCGGCCGGTGAGTTCGCGGGCGCGGCGGACCGTCGCCGCGTCGACCATCGCGCCCGCGCTGTCACGGAACACGCCGCTGCCCGCGCCGATCCGGTGCTCGAAGAGGTCGAGCAGGGCGTGCGCGTCGGCCAGTTCGCCGGGGTCGACGCCGAACACCTCGTTGGCGACGGCGACTTGGACCGGATGGATGCAGGCCCGCCCCTGGAAGCCGAGCGCGCGCAGCCGCACGCTCGACGCGCGGAACGCCTCGGGGTCCGAGGTGTGGACCGAGACGGGCGCGACGGCCGAGAGGAGACCGTGCGCCGCCGTGTGCGCGACCGTGAGGCCGCGAGCCCAGTCGAGCAGATTGTCCCCGGGGCCGGGATCCGGCGTCATGCGCAGATCCGCCCGCAGGTCGACCTCGCCGAGCTGAAGGTGCCGTACGCCGGGGCGGCCCGCGGTGGCGCCGAGGGAGAGCAGCCCGGTGGCGCTCTCGATCAGCAGCCCCAGCGCGACGGCCCCGTCCGGGACGAGCCCGATCAGTTCGTCCAGGTCCGCCCCGGCGGTCGCCTTCGGAACCCACAGCCCGTCGACGCGGCCCGTGGCCATCAGCGCGCGGGCGTCGTCCCGGCCACGGGCGCCCTCGTTGATCCGTACCCACAGCTCCGGGCCATCGGCGGCGGACTCCTCGGCGAATGCGACGGCGAATGCGACGGCGAATGCGACGGCGGCGGCGCGCGCCGCGTCCTTCCGTGCCGGCGCGACGGCGTCCTCCAGATCGAGGATCAGCGCGTCGGCCCCGGAACGCGGCGCGGCACGCAGAAAGCGGGGCTGGTCGGCGGGTACATAGAGATGTGAACGGGGCGGCTGACCGGGCGCGGGCAGCGGCGTGGGCACCGACTCGGGGACTGGCACGGACTCTCCTTGCACATCATGAATCAGATGATGCATTTTCCATGACGATGATGTAGCTTGCGACTCACCATACTTCAAGTCCGGTGCCGCGTACGGAAGCGGGCGAGGCGCCCGGACCCGTGACCCGGGCTCGTAACTACGGGAGGACCGCGGCGTGTTCGAAGCCGACAGCGTGACGATTACCGTGCTGGTCGAGAACCAGGTGGACATGCTGCTGCCCGACCAGGCCAGCCCCACCGGCGACGGAACCGGCGGCGCGGACGGGGCCGTGGACGACCACTGCGTCTCCCGGTACGGCCTGATCGAGCACTTCGACCCCAAGCGCGTGCCACCCCAGGCGGAGAACGGCATCAGCTTCCTGGTCGAGGCGGTACGGGGCCGCCACAGCGTGCGCGTCCTGTTCGACGTCGGCCTCACCGGCACCGTGCTCGAACACAACATGCGCGTACTCGGCGTCGACCCCGCCTCCATCGACCATGTCGTCATCAGCCATGGCCACCCGGATCATTTCGGTGGAATCCATCGCTTTCTCGACCTCGCCGGCCGCCGTATCCCCGTCGCCACCCACGCCGACGCGGAACTGCCGCGCTACGCGGTCATGGGCGACGGCCGCACCTCGTCCGTCTACAACGCCGCGTTCCGGTTCGGCGAGGTCGAGAGGTCCGGCGGCGTACCCGTACTGACCCAGGACTCCCTCGACCTCGGCTGCGGCGTGCACACCACCGGTGTGATCCCCCGGAAGGTCGCCTTCGAGGCGGGCGCCGCACCGGCCTTCCGGCCCGGCGACCCCGGTCTCTACCAGGTCTCGCCGGAGGGAAAGCTGCGCCGCGACGAGGTCATGGACGAGATGGGCCTCGTCATCGACGTACGCGGCGCGGGCCTCGTCGTCCTCACCGGCTGCGCGCACGCCGGGGTCGTCAACACGATCGAGCAGGCACGCGCGGTGTGCGGGCCCAAGCCCGTCCGTGCCGTGATGGGCGGCTTCCACCTCGGCTTCCCCACCACCCCGGCGGAGAACGTCGACCTGACCGCCGCCGCGTTCGCCGAGCTGGAGGTCGCCACCGTCATGCCGATGCACTGCAGCGGACTGCGCACCCACACCCGCCTGTCCACCGACATGTCCGCCAACTACGTGCAGCCCGCGGTCGGCACCGTGCTGCGCTTCGGCCGCTGATGACCGGCGACCTGCGGGGCATCCGGGTGATCGCGGTCGAACAGGCCGTCGCCGCACCCCTGTGCACCCGTCATCTGGCCGACCTCGGCGCCGAGGTCGTCAAGATCGAACGGCCGGGCGGCGGGGACTTCGCGCGCGGCTACGACGAGAGCGTGCACGGCCTGGCCAGCCACTTCGTCTGGCTCAACCGGGGCAAGCGCAGCGTCGTACTCGACCTGAAGACCGAGCCGGGGCGCCGGGCACTGCGCCAACTGCTCGCCGGGGCCGACGTACTGGTCTGCAATCTGGCGCCCGGCGCGCTGAACCGGATCATCACCGACGAGGCGCTCGCGGAGCTGAACCCGCGCCTGGTGCGCTGCTACCTCTCCGGATACGGGCCGGCCGGCCCGTACGCCGACCGCAAGGCGTACGACGCCCTCGTGCAGGGCGAGGCCGGCACGATCTCCGCCACAGGCACGCCCGAGACCCCGGCCAAGCCCGGGGTCTCCCTCGCTGACCTGGCCGGCGGGTCGTACGCGCTCAGCGCCGTCACCTCGGCCCTGTACGCGCGCGAACGGACCGGCCTGGGGCAGCGGATCGACATCGCCCTGTTCGACGTGCTGCTGGAGTGGATGAGCCCGCTGCTGCTCGCCGAACTGCACTCGGGGTCGGCGCCCGCGCCCGCCGGACTGCGGCACGCCAGCATCGCCCCGTACGGGCCGTACACGACGGCCGACGGCCAGGACGTGCTGATCGCGGTGCAGAACGAGGGGCAGTGGCAGCGCCTCTGCCGTACGGTGCTCGCCGATACGGCGCTGCTCGACGACCCGGACTTCGGCTCGAACAGTGCGCGGGTACGGCACCGTGAACGCACCGAACGGGCCGTGCAGGCCCGGCTGATCACCCTCTCCACCGCCGAGGTCACCGCCCGGCTCGAAGCGGCGGACGTGCCGTACGCGCGGCTGAACCAGATCGCCGACGTACTGGCCCATCCGCAGGCCGCGGCCACCGGGCGCTGGTCGGAGGCGACGCTGCCGGACGGGCAGGCGGTCCGGGTCGTCACCTCACCGCTGCACCGCACGGCGGAGCCGCCGGGCGGCCGAAGGGTGCCAGGACTGGGGGAGCACACGGCCGAGGTGCTGGCCGAACTCGGCCTGTCCGAGGCGGACATGGCGGAGCGGGAGCCGGCGGACAAGGCCTAGGGACGTGTTCGCCGGAGGGGCCGCGGGTGCGTACCCTG
>NZ_JBHUUW010000038.1:0-79124 GCF_042670825.1 Streptomyces sp. NPDC057137
GTCCCCGGCCGGGCATCCGCGCGTACCGCGTCGACGCATGGCCGAAGTTCGCCACTTGACCAGGTCATGCCAGCGCTCCACGATGTGCGCGAACAAGCGGCCGCCGCACCCGACGCGTCACGGCCGGGAACCCCCCACCCAGGAGACAACATGCGACTTCGCGTACGCGAGAGCAGATGGAAGGCCGCCACCCTCGCGGCCATGCTGGCGCTCGCCGTGGCCGTCCCCTTCACCGCCGAGGCCGCGCCCCCGGACCCGAAGGGCGCGCCCAACTCCCCCGTCGCCGCCGAGGAGCGGATCCGGCAGTACGACGTCCCCGGTGTCACCGATGTCGCGACCCGTACCGCCCTCGCCTCCACCGGTGTGTCGGTGGACGAGGCGGGCGAGCGCTCGACGGTCGTCAGCGCCACCGACACCCAGGCCGAGCGGCTGCGCGCACAGGGCTACCAGCTCGACGTGCTGCCCGCGCCGCCCGCCCGGACGAACGGAAAGGCGCTCCAGCCGCTCGACTTCCCCTCGGCCGACTCGAAATATCACAACTACGCCGAGATGAACACCGAGATCAACCAGCGGATCGCCGCCCACCCGAACCTCATCAGCAAGCGCGTCATCGGCAAGAGCTACGAGGGCCGGGACATCATCGCGGTCAAGATCAGCGACAACGTGACGGCGGACGAGAACGAGCCCGAGGTGCTGTTCACGCACCACCAGCACGCCCGCGAGCACCTCACCGTCGAGATGGCGCTGTATCTGATACGCGAGCTGGGTGACACCTACGGCACGGACTCACGGGTCACCAACGCCGTGAACAACCGCGAGATCTGGATCGTGCCGGACGTCAACCCGGACGGCGGCGAGTACGACATCGCCACCGGCTCCTACCGCAGCTGGCGGCTGAACCGCCAGCCCAACTCCGGCTCGTCGAGGGTCGGTACGGACCTCAACCGCAACTGGGCCTTCCAGTGGGGCTGCTGCGGCGGCTCCTCCAGCAGCCCCGGCACCGAGACGTACCGCGGCGCGCGTGCCGAGTCCGCGCCGGAGGTCAAGGTGGTCGCGGACTTCGCGCGCAGCCGGGTCGTCGGCGGCAAGCAGCAGCTCAAGGCGGCCATCGACTTCCACACGTACAGCGAGCTGGTGCTGTGGCCGTACGGCTACACCACGGCCAACACGGCTCCTGGCATGACGCTCGACGACCGGAACGCCTTCGCCGCGGTCGGCGGGAAGATGGGCGCGAGCAACGGCTACACCGCGGAGCAGGCGAGCGACCTCTACATCACGGACGGGTCGATCGACGACTGGCTGTGGGGCAACCAGAAGGTCTTCGCGTACACCTTCGAGATGTACCCGGGCAGCTCCGGCGGCGGCGGTTTCTACCCGCCCGACGAGGTGATCGAGCGCGAGACGAGCCGCAACCGGGACGCGGTCCTGCAACTGCTGGAGAACGCGGACTGCATGTACCGGTCCATCGGCAAGGAGTCGCAGTACTGCGCGGCCTGACATACCGTCACCTCCCTTGACGGCGGCGGCAGTTACCGTCTGACCGTCCACCGGGTACCGGGCACCGCCTTTCGCGGCGAGTCCCGTGCCCGGTGGACGGGCCACCGTCGAGTACTCGGCCGGCGGGCTCTATCATCGACAGTCCCGATGGGATCGTGGAGCAGTGGAGTGGGTACACCGCGTGGTGGTCCGCGGCCGTCCGCGCGTGCCCAGCCTTCCTCCCCGATATCCGTAAGGGACTGTGAACCTGATGACGGCAGACACACCCCGGCCCCGTGTCGACACGAGCAAGCCCCATCCGGCGCGGGTGTACGACTTTCTCCTGGGCGGGAAGGACAACTACCCGGTCGACCAGGAGGTGGGGCGGAAGCTGCCCGAGGACTCCAGGCGTGACTCCCGGCTGAACCGCGCGTTCATGCACCGCGCGGTCGCCTGGGCGGCGCGCAGCGGTATCGACCAATACCTCGACATCGGTACCGGGATCCCCACGAAGCCGAACCTCCATCAGATCGTCCAGGAGATCGAGCCCGCCGCGCGCGTCGTCTACACGGACAACGACCCGATCGTGCTGGCCCACGCCGAGGCCCTGCTGATCAGCACACCCGACGGAGCGACCGACTACATCGAGGCCGATGTCCGCAGGCCGCACACGATCCTCGAACACGCCCGCGGCTTCCTGGACTTCACCAGGCCCATAGCCCTGTCCCTCATCGCCCTGATGCACTTCGTCCCGGACGAGGACGACCCGTACGGCATCGTCCGCGATCTGGTGGACGCGCTGCCCTCCGGCAGCGTCCTCATGCTCTCGCAGGGCACCGCCGACTTCCAGCCGCAGGAACTGGTGGGCAAGGTCACCGGCACCTACAGCAAGGGCGGCATCACCCTCCGGCTGCGCACCCGCACCGAGGTCGAGCGCTTCTTCGACGGGCTCGACCTGGTGGCCCCAGGACTGGTCACGGCCCCGAACTGGTTCAAGGACCAGCCGGCCCCCGCGGTGGAGCAGAGCTCCTTCTACGTGGGTGTGGCCCGCGTCCGCTGAGCACCATCGGGACGGAGCTGATCACGTCCGTCCGCCTCGGGGGCTGAAGTCCGGGCATGTCCGGGCATGTCCGGTCGCCCCTGGTGAGCGGACCAGGGGCGACCGGATGCCCTGTGGGGGCCTCAGGCGGGCCGGCCGACGCTCTTGCGGACCACGATGTGCGTCCCCAGCAGGTGCCGTTCCTGGCCGGGCCCCTGTTCCTCGCGCAGCGCCAGCCGGACCGCCGCGCGGCCCATCTCCTCGGCGGGGATGTGCACCGTGGTCAGCCCGGGGGTCAGATCGTCGGCGACCGGGTCGTCGTTGTAGCCGATCAGCGAGATGTCGTCGGGCACGCTCAGACCGTGCTTCCGCAGCGCCTTCATGGCTCCCGCGGCAACCTCGTCGTCGCCCGCGAAGACGGCCGTGAAGTCCGGCTTCCCGGCTTCGAGGAGGCCGTTCATGGTCTCGTACCCCTGCCGCTTGTTGAAGCCGGTGCCGACCACCCGCGCGGCCTCCGGCGGCAGTCCGAAATCGCCAAGTGCCTTGCGGTACCCGGCGATCCGGTCCTCCGACGTGGAGTTTCCCGGGAGCTGGCCGAGGAAGACGATACGCCGGTGACCCGCCGTCAGGAGATGGCTGGTGATGCCGTAGGCGCCGGCCTCGTTGTCGTACTCGACGACGACCGCCGGTACCTCGGGCGGTGGGGCGGGCCGCCCGCACAGCACCAGCCTCGACCCCACCGCCGCCAGGGCCTGCGCGTAGCGGGCCATGCGTTCGCGGTACTCGTCGTCCTCGACCGCGCCGCCGACGAGCACGACCATCTCGGCGCCCTGCTCGCGCAGCATCTGGACCAGCTCGTGCTCGCGCCCGATGTCGTTGCCGGTGGTGCAGACGATGCACAGGCGCCCGCGGGCGGTCGCCTCGTTCTCCACTCCCTGCGCGACCTGGGAGAAGAAGGGGCTCGTGACGTTGCGGGTCAGTACGGCGACGGTCTTGCGGCCCGTGCCCGCCAGGGCTCGCGCGTGGGCGTTGACGACGTAGTCGAGGTCCCGGACGGCCCTGAGTACCTTGGCCCGTGCGCCGGCGGACGTCGGAAGGCTGCCCGAGAGCACCCGGGACACCGTCGCGGCCGAGACCTGTGCACGGGCGGCGACCTCCTGGATGGTGACGCGTTCCCCCAATGCCCCTCCTCGTTGTGCGGGTGGCGGCCGGCCGGCCGCCACCCTTCCTGCCCACCATGGTGCGCCATGATCACGCCTTGGCGGCCACGTACTCCTTGGTGAACTCCTCCTCGCAGCGGGCGCCGCCGTCCGAACGCCACTTTTCGACGGCCTTGTCCCAGTCGCCGAGGGACTTCCGGCCGCTGACCACGCCCGCGATGCTGTCCTTGATGAATTTAGTCAGGTTCGCCCCGTCGCGGTTGAAGGTCTCCGACTGGAGTCCCCAGTGGGCGTCCCGGGACATCAGCGGTATGACCTTGGACTCGTACGCGTGGAGCGCCTTCGTCTCCTCCGGGAAGCCCGGCAGATACAGCGGCGTGGGGGCGTCCGAGAGGTTGGTCACCGGCAGGCTGATCTTGTTGTCGATGAGACCGCTCTCGGTGGCGATCGGGTTGTTGTCCTTGTCCCGCTTGAAGTGCACTCCCTCGACGCCGTAGTGGATCTTCTCGTACTCCTCGGTGCCGAAGGGTGAGGCGAGGAAGTCCAGTACCCGCAGCAGCAGTTGGACCCGCTCCTTGGACGCCTTCCGCAGCACGGTGTAGCCGAAGGTCGCCCGTGAGGCCATGTACGCGGACTTGGCTCCCTGTGGTGTGTAGGCGAGGGCCGTGCCGACCGTGTACGCCCCCTTGTTCGCCTGCATGGCGGGCAGGGAGGCCATGACACCGTCGGTCATGGAGAGCACGGTGCCGTTGGCGAAGAGGGTCTTCAGGTCCACCTGGGAGGTGGCCATCGAATCCTTGAAGTAGTCGCCCGCCTTGCGCAGTTCGGCCATGTAGGCGACCGCGGCCTTGAACTCCTCGGTGCCGTACGCGCTGACGACCTGATCGCCGTCGAGGCCCCAGATGTTCGGGGCACCGTGCCACACGCCGTGCACCTGGTAGCCGTAGACGTTCTCCATGGACGCCCCGAGCAGCGCCTTCTTGCCGAGCGACCCGGTCTTCGCGAGGGCGAGGAAGTCGGCGCTCGACATCCCGGGGCGGTAGCCCGCCTTGTCGAACGCCTCCTGGTTGGTGAACATGCAGTGGCCCAGCAGAGGCCGCTCCACCGGAACGCAGTACAGCTTGCCGCCGATACGTCCCGCGTCGCTCCAGGCGCGGGTGGGGATGTTGGCGAGGTTGGGATAGTCCTTGATCGCGTCCCCGGACAGGTGCTCCGACAGATCCGCGCACCGGGAGCGGACGAACTGCACCTCGCGGGGCAGCGGGTTGCCGCCACCGGTGTTGATGATGTCGGGGATGTCGTCGCTCGCCATCATCGTGGCGAACTTGTTGGGCTGGTCGGCGGCCGGCACCGCGGTGAACTCGATCTTGACGCCCAGCTCCCACTCGACCAGCTGCCAGTACTTGTTCTCGTCGCGGGAACGCGGTGGGGTGCCGTACGTGATCGACATGACCTTGATGGTGCTGCCGTCGCCCGGCTTCTCCGTGCCGGCTCTCTTCAGTTCCGAGGGATATGTCAGATACCCGGCGCGTACCCCCTCGGCGGTCGGCGCGAGGTCCGGCTTGGGCCCCTGGAAGGGGAGGTAGGCGGGCCAGGGCACCAGTTCGGCGCCCTCGTTGCCGATGGCGTCACCGCTGCTGCTGGAGCTGGAACAGCCGATGAGCAGGGACGGCGCGGCAACGACCGCGCCGCCTGCGGCGATTGAGCGAAGGAGGGTACGGCGGGACAGGGAGTCACTCATGAGAAGTCCTCTTCTTTGAGGTCACGGGAGCCGGGGTCCGGGGGGGTGCGGTACGCGAGTGGCGCGGCTGGCGAGTGGCGCGTACGCGGACGGCGTCGCGGTCAGCTCTTGATGGCGCCGGTGAGTACGCCCTTGGTGAAGTAGCGCTGGAGGAAGGGGTAGACGATCAGGATCGGTACGGTCGCGGTGACCAGCACGGCCATCTGGAGGGTCTGCGGGGCCGCGACCTGGCTCGCGTCGGCGGCGCTGGAGTCGGCGAGCTGCGCGCCGCCGATCACATAGGTCCGCAGCACCTGCTGGAGCGGCCAGTGATCGCTCTCCAGATAGATCGAGGAGTAGAACCAGGCGTTCCAGTACGACACGGCGTAGAAGAGCCCGACGACGGCGAGCGCGGCCTTGGACAGCGGCAGTACGACGGACCACAGGATCCGCCAGTCGCCGGCGCCGTCCAGTCGCGCCGCCTCGTACAGCTCGTCGGGGATGGACTGGAAGAAGCCGCGCAGCACGACCAGGTTGAAGACGCTGATCAGGAACGGGGCGATGATCGACAGGTAGTTGTCCTTCAGGCCGATCCCGTCGACCAGCAGGAAGGCGGGGATCATGCCCGGCGGGAAGAGGAACGTGAACAGCACGACCAGCAGGACGGGCTTGCCCCCGTACACACCGGGCCTGCTCAGCGCGTAGGCGAGCGTGACCGTGCAGAGCATGCTGGCGAGGGTGCCGACGATGGTGACGCCGGCGCTCACCAGCAGGGCGTGGCCGACGATGCCGCCCGCGAAGATCTGGTCGTACGCGCGCAGGGTGGGGTCCGTTGGCCAGAGCACCCAGCCGCCGTTCGCCGTGACCTCCTCGTTGGAGGCGAGGCTGGTGGAGATCACCACGAGGAAGGGGACGATCACCAGCGCGACCACCACGGCCAGGGCGATGCCCTTGGCCACGGAGGTGACCGGCTTCGGCTTCTCCATCCAGGGTGGCCGCACGGCCTTGGTCGTGGCACTCATCGGTATACCCCCTGCTCACCGAAGCGGTGGGCGAGCCTGTTCGCGCTGTAGACGAGCAGCGCGCCGATCACGCCCTTGAAGAGGCCGGCAGCGGCGGCGTATCCGAAGTCGCCTCCCGCGATGCCTTTGAAGAACACGAAGGTGTCGAGGATTTCGGCGACCTCGGGCCCGTAGGTGGTGCGTTGGAGCATCATCTGCTCGAAGCCGACGTTGAGAATCTCGCCGAGCCGCAGGATGAGCAGCAGGATCAGGATGGGCCGGATCGCGGGCAGCGTGACGTGCCAGAAGCGGCGCCAGGGGCCCGCGCCGTCCATCGCCGCGGCCTCGTAGAGCTGCTCGTTCACCTGGCTGAGCGAGGCGAGGATGATGATCGTGCCCCAGCCGGCGTCCCGCCAGATCACCTGGGCCACGGCGAGCGGGCGGAAGGCGTCGGGGTTCCCGATGATGTCGACGGTGTGCAGTCCCGCGTCGCCGAGGAGGCTGTTGAGCATCCCGGTGCCGCCGAGGACCTGCTGGAACAGCGCGACGACGATCACCCAGGAGATGAAGTGGGGCAGGTAGACCACGGACTGGACGAACCGTCGCAGCAGATCGTTGGTGAGGCTGTGCAGCAGCAGCGCGAGCGCGAGGGGTACGGGGAAGAAGAAGACGAGCTGCAGCACGGAGATGTAGAGGGTGTTCCACACCGTCTGCCAGAAGTCCGTGTCCTCGAACAGCCGTTGGAAGTTGTCGAACCCGACCCACTGGCTGGCCCACAGGCCGTCGAAGGGCACGTAGTCCTTGAAGGCGATGACGCTGCCGACCATCGGGCCGTAGTGGAAGAGCAGGAAATACGCGAGTCCGGGCACCATCAGCAGGAGCAGGACGCGATCCCTGCGGATACGCGGCAGATGCAACCGCTTGCGCGAAGCGTCACCGCCTGACGCGTCCGGTCCGCCCGGTTCGATCGCCGCGCCTGGTGGCTTCACCACCTCGTCGCGGTCGCGCTGCTTCGACAGCACAGCCACGGTGTCTCTCTTTCGTCGGTGGAAGGTGCACGAAACCTAGAGCGATTGCAGAGAAGGGTCAACACCTCGTGCTGCGCGACTTCTTGACCCCTGCTGCGACCTGCATCTACTCTCCAGGCGACTTCATGAAATCGCTTGCACGAGGGTGGAGTTCATGCCGACCGACCGACCTACCGCAGTACTCGCCATGGGCGCCGAGGTGGCCGAGGCCCTCTTCCCGCCCGGTCTGCGCCGACGGCTCACGGCGAGCTTCGCGCCGGATCCGGTGGAGCTGAACGGCAGCCTCACCACACCGGGGGCACGGGCCGCCCTCGCCGGGGCGGACATCCTGATCACGGGGTGGCGCTGCCCTCCGCTGACCGCCGAGGTGCTGGCCGCGGCACCTCGGCTGCGTGCCGTGATCCATGCCGCCGGCACGGTCAAGTCGCTGGTCACACAGGCGGTTTGGGAGCGCGGCGTGGCCGTGTCGTCGGCGGCGGACGCCAACGCGCGGCCCGTCGCCGACTTCACCGTCGCGGCCATCACGCTCGCGGCCAAGAAAGCCCTGCCGACGGCGGCCCGGTATCGCGACGGCTGGCCGTCCTTCGCGGAGCGCGAAGGCGCGTACGGCCGTAGCGTCGGGATCATCGGCGCGTCACGCATAGGCCGCAGAGTGATCGCGCGGCTGGCGTCCTCGGGCAACGACACCCGGATCCTGCTGAGCGATCCGTACGTGTCGCGGGCCGACGCCGAGGCCCTGGGAGCCCGGCTCTGCGATCTGGACGAGCTGTGCCGTTCCAGTTCGATCGTCAGCGTTCACGCACCGAAACTCCCCGAGACCCATCAGCTCCTGGACGCCCGGCGCCTCGCTCTCGTACCGGACGGCGGGACGGTCATCAACACGTCCCGGGGGACGCTCGTCGACACCGAAGCCCTGGCCGGCGAGTGCGCCACCGGCCGCCTCAACGCGTTCCTGGACGTCACGGACCCCGAACCCCTGCCTCCCGGGCACGCGTTGCTCAAACTTCCCAACGTCCTGGTCACCCCGCACATCGCCGGTGCGCAGGGCAGCGAGGTGAGCCGCCTGGGGCTGTACGCGATCGAGGAGGCGGAACGCTGGATCCGCGGCGAACCGCTGCACGGGGCCATCACGGCGGCGGAGCTGACCCGGCTGGCCTGACGCGCCGAATTCTTATATCTGAACTCTGCGCGGAGCATTGTCAGACGAATCAGGCGGCCCTACTCTCACACGGTCTCGTCCATGAACTCAGTTCATACATATGACAGGAGTGTTCGATGAGCCCAATCCCCCGCCGACGTCCGCCGGCCCTGATCGCCGCAGCGATCGCCGTCGCCGCCCTCCTTCTGCCGATGACGACATCGGCCGCTTCCGCGAACCCGCAGGAGCAGTCCGGCGCCTCCGCGCGCCACGGGAGCCTCGTCATACCGAAGACGCCCGTCGTCGAAGGCAAGCGGCTCGTGGAGGCCCGCGTCCGCGTCGCCCTCGGCGACCGGAAGCTGCGCGAGGAGGTCAAGTCGCTGACCAAGCAGGCCGATTCATGGCTCGGGAAAGGTCCGTGGACCGTCACCGACAAGCCGAAGCCGGCCGCGAGCGGCGACATCCACGACTATCTGAGCCAGGCCCCCTACTTCTGGGCCAGCCAGCCGCCGACCGCCGAGAACCCGCGGGGCTGCCCGTACGTGGAGCGCGACGGCGTGCGCAATCCGGAGGCCGAGATCGGCACCGACCGCGTGGACGCCGGGAACGTCCTCAAGTCGGTGCCCGTCCTGACCCTGGCCTGGTATTACACGGGGAAGAAGGAGTACGCCGAGCACGCCTCCGAGATTCTGCGCACCTGGTTCGTCGACCCCGAGACCCGGATGAACCCGAATCTGAACTACGCGCAGGGCATCCCGTGCAAGAACGACGGCCGCGCCATCGGCATCATCGACTTCGCGCAGTACTACACGGTCAATCTCGACGCCATGGCGATCCTCGACGCGGGAGCGCCCGGCTGGACGAAGAGCGACCGCGCGGGCCTGCGGACCTGGAACGAGGGTTATCTGGACTGGCTGGTGAACTCCGATTTCGGCAAGCAGGAGTCCGCCGCCACGAACAACCACGGCACGTACGCGGCCATGCAGATCGCCGGCCTCGCGGTCGCCACCGGGGACAAGGAACTGGCGCGCAGGACGGTCCGCGAACAGGGCGCCAAGCTGATCGACACCCAGATCACCGCGGCCGGCGGTCAGCCCCGGGAACTGGCGCGCACCAGGAGCTGGCACTACTCGAACTACAACCTGGCCGCCTTCAGCCGGCTCGCCGCCATCGGCAAGCAGGTGGGCGTGAATCTCTGGTCCTACCAAGGGCCGCAGGGGCAGAGCCTGTTCGGCGCCATCGACTATCTGCTGCCCACCGCCACCGAGGCGGCCACCTGGCCACATCCGGAGCTTGAGTTCTACCGCTACGCGGCGAGCGACATGGTCCACGCGGCGGCCGACGCAGGCCACAAGGCGGCGAAGGCGGCCGTCCCGAAGCTGCAGGCGCCACCCGGCGGCGACCTCTGGGACCTGAGGCCGGCCGCTCAGCACGCGTACTGAGACCCGTCCTCCAGCAGGCTGTACGGGGGGCGAGGCGGGGCCGAGCGCCCCGCCCCGCCCCCCGGTCGCGCACCTGTATCAGCATCAAGCCTCCCCACATAGTCTTGTGCAAGAACATCTTGCCACTTATCTTCTTGTCGAAGCGTATCGCGGAACCCGGGACGGCGTCCGGAGCCAACAGGCGGGCGCCGCACGCAGCGAGGCAGGCTCTTCGCCCCGCATCACGAGGAGACAAGGCATGAGCAGCGACACCTCCCACGACCGCCCGGTCATTCTCATCAACGGCATGGCGTCCAACTTCGAGACGCAGTGGCGCAGAGGCGGCTGGGTCGACAGCCTGGAGTCGGCCGGCCGAACCGTGATCGGCGTCGACCTCCCCGGCCACGGGACGTCCAAGGACGCTGTCGGCCGCGACGCCGCCGATCTCGTCCTTGACGAGGCGGCCAAGCACGGATCGGTCGACGCCATCGGCTTCTCCGCCGGCGCCTGGGCTCTGTTGCTGGCGGCCTGCGAGCGCCCGGCCTTGTTCGAGCGGATTGCCGTTCTCGGAGCCGCGGACATGGTGCTGACCGCCGGGCTGCACCACGAGACCATGCAGAAGCCGCTCATCGAGGGTCTGCGCTCGGCCGATGAGCCGACGGACAATCCCATGGCACTGGCGATCCGCGCCATGATCGCCGACGCGGGCAACGATCGCGAGGCGGTCGCGGGCCACCTCGCGTCGAGCCATCGCTTCGTCACCGTCGAGGGCCTGGGTGCGATCAAGGCCACGGCGCTGGTCGTCGACGGCGGCGCCGATGCGGCCGGACCGTCGGACCTGGTGGCGGAGACGATTCCGAACGCGACGCGCCTCACGGTCGACGGCGCGGACCATTTCGACATCCCTGGCAGCAAGCAGTGCCAGAAGGCAGTCGAAACGTTCATCAACAGCGCCGGTTGACATGAGCGACGAGACCGAAGTCTTGATCATCGGAGCGGGTCCGGTAGGCCTGAGCGCCGCGCTCGCCCTCGGCCGCGCCGGCATCAGGTGCCTGGTACTGGAACGACGTGATCAGTTCTCCAGATACCCGAAGGCCAACGGCGTGCATGCCCGGACGATGGAGATATTCCGCGAGTGGGGAGTCGGCAAGCCCATCCGGGAACTCACCGCGGGAATGCCGGACGACATCACCATCGCGTGGATGACACGTTTGAACGGCATCGAGATCGGCCAGATGTCCGCCGGCGACGCCGATGAGACCTCCCGCCTGTTCGAGCAGCAATCGCCCGAACGTGTATCGACAGCAGGTCAGCACATGTTCGAGCCGATCCTGGCGAGAGCGGCCGAGGACATGGCATGCGTGACCATCGGACTCGGTTGTGAAGTAGTCGAGTTGGCCGACGGCGCCGACTCGGTAACGGCGACCTACACCGACCCTGACGGTGCCCGGTACACGGCCACCGCGCGGTACGCGATCGCGGCGGACGGTATTCGCAGCGTCGTTCGCCGCACTCTGGGCATCGGTGAGCACGGCCAGGAGTCGCTCGGCACCGCGATCAATGTCCAGTTCGACGCCGACCTGGGGCCGTTCCTGGGTGAGCGTTTCATCCCCATCATCTGGATCATCAACGCCGACACCCAGGGAGCGTTCATCCGCGACGGCGCCACTCGGTGGCGCTACAACTTCGAGATCGCGCCGGGGGCCGACCCCGACTCCGTGACCGTGGAGGAGTGCGAGAGGCAGGTCGCAGCCGCGATCGGTGAGAGCGTCGCCATCAGAATTCACCACATCTGGTCCTGGAGTCACGACCTGTCCGTCACGGACACATGGCGGGAGGGTCGCGTCTTCCTGGCCGGCGACGCCGCTCATCATTTCCCACCGCACGGCGGCTTCGGGCTGAACAGCGGGGTACAGGACGCGCAGAACATCGCGTGGAAACTGGCCGCGAAGCTTCGTTGGAACGCCGGCGACGGGCTGCTCACCTCGTACGAGGACGAACGGCTCCCGGTCGCGGAGTTCAACGGCGAGCAGATGATGCACAACACGCGGCAGATGGAGAAGACCGGCTTCATGATGCGGGACAGGAACTTCCTGGCGACGCTGGAGACCGCGGAAGGAGCACCCGCTCGACGAGCCATCGCCGAAGGTATCCCCGCCCAGCGGGCGATGCTGGCCTCGCACGGCCAGCAGTTCGGATACCAGTACCGGAGCGAGGCGATCGTGCCCGACGGCACAGAGATCATCGAGTCCGGCGTGGCCGAGTACCGCCCGACCGCCCGGCCGGGCGCACGGGCACCGCACTCCTGGGTGCGCTCTCGCGGCGAGGTGATCTCGACGATCGACCTCTACGACGGCGGGTTCGTCCTTCTCACCGGTCCGGACAACGCCGACTGGGTGGAGGCCGCGAATCAGCTTCGTGAGCAACTGGGCATCCCGCTCAGGACGTTCGGCCTGAGCTCGGATCTCTCGCCCGTCGAGGAGGCCGTCGATGACCTTTTGCGGCGTTACGGGCTGGAGCCTTCCGGTGCCCTGCTCATCCGCCCGGACGGATTCGTCGGCTTCCGCTCCGCCGGAAGTGCCGACGACGAGCACCAGGCGCTGGAAAACGCGCTGCACCGAATCCTGGACCTGCCCCGCGGAACAGACGGCCTCGCACCGGCCAACGGCAGCTGAGTCCTGAGCCGTACGCGAAGGAGACAAAGCCATGGAGAACGCCGCTGTTTCAGAGGATTCGTTGATCCAGAACGAGGTGGTCCGCCTGCGCGAGATATCTCCGGGCTGCTTCGTCGCGGTGATCGACAACCCACCCTTCAACTTGATCGACTCGCAGGTGTTCGCCGGTCTGAAGGCTGTGAAGTCCTTTGCCGAGGACTCCGCGAACGACGTTCGGGTACTGATCTTCGAGAGCGCGAATCCGGAATTCTTCGGCGCCCATCTGGACCTCACGGCCGCCGGCCATGGCGGTTCGGAGCCGGCGGGGTCGGAGCCGGTGGAGATCCTCCAGGAGTGGCCCGCGTTCAGTTACTGGCTCGGCACCACCCCGGTCGTCAGTATCGCCGTCCTGCGCGGACGGGCCCGCGGATTCGCCTTCGCGTTCGCCGCGGCGGCCGACATGCGATTCGCGAGCAAGGAGAACACCCGCCTGTGCCTTCCCGAGGTGGGCTTCGGCGCGTTCCCGGGCGGCGGAGGGATCGAATGGGCCCAGTTGCATGCCGGGCGCGCACCTCGATCGCCGCGGTCAAGAGCCACCTGACAAGACTGCAACCCATTCCTCTCCCGGAGGAGTTGGCACGGACCCTGGCCGTCGCGGAGACCCTGCAGGCGTCGGAGGCGGCGCAGGCGGTCGCGGTGCGGCTCATGACCAAGGCGGGTGGGCTGCCCTTCAGCCACGCCGTGGAACTTGAGCTGCCCAGACTCTGCGACATCGACTGACCGGAACGCCGTGCGGTCCAGAACGTGCCTCTCGGCGTCTCCGCAGCCAGGCGCCCAGCCGAAAGTAGTCTTGACAGAGAACATCTTGCTCCATAACATCGCGGGAGAGGTAAACGCGACTCCGGGCCACGGAATACATGCCGCGGAAGGCATTCCGGCCCCGCCCACAGCTCGCCAACAGACCGGGTCTTTCGCGCATGTACGGCCCACCAGGAGAAGGGGCACCGATGCCGTCGCCCAAACTCGCTCACGTCATCCTGAACACCAGCAACTTCGAAGCGATGAAGAAGTGGTACATGCAGGTTCTTGAGGCAACGGTCGGCGTCGAGACCTCGGATCATTCCGTGTGCTTCCTTCGGACGGACGAGAGTCATCATCGCTTCGGCATCTTCAGCGCCGCCAAGACCGACGACTCGATCGCGGTAGTGCCGCCCGGCGTCGACGATCCTCTTCGCCAGTCCCGGCTCCACCATTTCTCATTCGAGCACCCGACCTTGGCGGAGTTGCTCGACGCACACGTCCGGATCATGGATTCCTCGATCCGGCCGACAATGTGTCTCAACCACGGGCCCACGATTTCCCTGTACTACACGGACCCCGACGGGAACGTTGTCGAGTTGTTCTTCGACACCGCCTACACCGAAGAGCAGATCGTCGAGTTCTACGCCGGCGGCGACGGCAACGCCTTCGGCGCGACTCCCTTCGACCCGGCAGAGATGCGACGAGAGCTCGTCGGCGGAAAGCCGGTCGCCGAGCTGATCGCCTGGGCCCCGCCGAGCATGCGATAGGGCCCGGTCAACGAGGTGGGAAGACGGTCGACTTCATCTCGGCGCGGTCAGCACGACGTAGCGCCCGGAAGGACATACGCACATGCGGTTCGTCAGCTTCGGTCCCCGCGGAAATGAACGTCCCGGCGTTCTGGTCAACGACTCCGTTCTCCCGCTGTCCAGAGTGATGGCGGACATCGGTATCGCACCGACCGGGACCATTCGCAATCTACTGCCGTTCCTCGATCGGGTGGGCGAGGGGATCACCGAGGCCCTTGACCGCGGTGACGAGTTGATCCCGATTACCGGGACACGCCTCGGCCCTCCGATCGCCGACCCCCCGAATCTGTTCGACTGCGGAGCCAACTACCTTTCCCACCTTGCCGAGATCGGCGCCGAGGCGACCCCGACCCTGCCGGTGATCTTCCAGAAGCCGAGGTCGGCGTTGGCGGGACCCACGGACGCGATCGTGCGTCCGCTCGAATGCGTGAACCTCGACTACGAGGCCGAACTCACCATCGTCATCGGCAAGGCCGGGCGCAGGATCCCCGCGGAACGCGCCGCGGACCATATCGCGGGCTACCTGATCACCAACGATGTCAGCGCCCGTGACCTCGGCGAAGGGGAGAGCAGAAAACTCAACGCACCTGCCCTCTTCCAGCTCATGCGGGCCAAGGGCTGGGACACATTCCAGCCGACCGGACCCTGGCTGGTCACGCTCGACGAGGCCCGCGACTACGAAGACATCCGGATCCAGACGTGGGTCAACGACGAACTGCGACAGGACGCGTACGGCAAGGAGATGATCCACAGCCCGTACCAGATCATCGAATGGCTCAGCGCGACCACCACGCTCCAGCCGGGCGACCTCATCACCACCGGCACTCCCGGTGGCGTCGCGGCCGGCATGGCCACCCCCAAATGGCTGGCACCCGGCGACACCGTCCGCATCGAGATGACCGGGCTCGGCCAGATGTGTACACCCGTGCTCGATGAACAAGGCACGCGAGCGCGAGGCTGAGACAGAAACGACGGTCGATACGCATACGCAGTCGATACGCATACGCCTACGCGGCGACAGCGGACGCCGAATCGCCGATCGCCAACCGGCCTGCTGCGCAACGCCGTTCCTCGGGCGGCTCCGCTCCCCGACACCCCACCTATGACCGTGCCCACAGCCCACGCGGAAGACGACACAGCCGGAGCAGGCGAATGCCGTGGCGTGGGCGGATGCGAAAGGCGTGACCGCCATGACGAACGACACGACGAACCCCACGGGCGGCTCCGTCTCCGCGACCGACCTCGCCACCGGCCACTGGGTGCTGGACCCGGCCGGGTCCTCGGTCGGATTCCGCCACAAGTCGCTCTGGGGCCTGGTCACCGTCCGGGGCACCTTCGCCACGGTCACCGGCGAGGGCCAGGTCCACACGGGGGGCCGTGGCGAGGGAACGCTGGTCATAGACGCGACATCGGTCGACACCAAGAAGAAGAGGCTCGACGTCCATCTGCGCTCGGCGGACTTCTTCGAGGTCGACAGGCACCCGACCATCGTCTTCGCGGCGGACGGCGTCATCGCCGACAGCACCGGAAACGCCGAGGTCAGCGGCGTGCTGACCGTACGCGGAAAGTCCCGCCCGCTCACCTTCACCGCTCAGGTCACCGCCGCGAGCGCCACCGACGTGACGCTCACCGGCGAAGTGGGCGTCGACTACAAGGACTTCGGGCTGCCCTGGAAGAACCCGGGCGGCACGATGCGCGGTATCACCACGGTCACTCTGAGGACCCGCTTCACCCGGGCCTGAGAGGCGGCACGGCTGAGCCCGGTTCCTGGACCCGCTCCCATGTCAGGGCGGCGGTAAGGTGCTCCCCGCCGAACGGCAGGGGCGTCAGAGTGGTCAGTTCGAGACGCGGCTCGACCAGGACGACCTTGCGGGCCACGGTCGCCCGCACCCAGTTCGGGAACAGGCTCACTTCCGGCTCGTGCACGACCACCGAGTCGCCCTCGACGTGGTACGGACCGGCGTACGCCACATAACCGCGGGCGGCGGCAGCGGACTCGGCGTCCGTGCCGTCGCCGAGTCCGTCAGCGCGATACCGGGGTCGGTCGGGCCGCATGATCTGTACCGACATGAAGCCGTCCGCCGTGTAGAGGAGACAGCCCGTGGCGTCGTCCCCCAGCGGGTGGCCGACAGGCACTCCGAGACCGTCACGCACCTCGTACGACACCAACCGCCAGTAGCCCACCAGGCTCTTCCGGAGTGGCCGGGAATCGGCACCGACTCGCATGGTTTCGTCACGTTCCCATCAGGTGCGACGGCGACGGCGGTACAGGTTGCCGCGAAGGGTCGCCTCGCCTGTTGTTGACCCCACCCTGATGGTATAAATCAAGATGTTCTTAGTCAAGACGAGATTGACGGTGCCGGGCCCGGGTTACTTCCGTACGCGACGCATGAACTCGGGGGCGTCGGCGAACTCGTCGAACGCGTAGTGGCGGAGCACATCGAGAAAGACATCGCGCTGGGCCGGTTCGA
This sequence comes from Streptomyces sp. NPDC057137, assembly GCF_042670825.1. Lineage (NCBI taxonomy): Bacteria > Bacillati > Actinomycetota > Actinomycetes > Kitasatosporales > Streptomycetaceae > Streptomyces > Streptomyces sp. NPDC057137. Next base: position 16,716 of record NZ_JBHUUW010000038.1, read on the forward strand.
GCAGATCGAGCAACCCCCGCTCGACCTTCTCGGTCGCCGCGCTCGCGCGCCGGCAAGCCTTCCGGCCCTCGGGGGTAAGTGTCGGCCTGCGGACCCTTCGGTCCCGCGGATCAGGTTCCCGTACGACAAGTCCCTTGGCCTCAAGGGAGTCGAGGGTCGCCGTGATGACAGATTTGTCGATCTTGACGAGGGCGGACAGCTCAAGCTGCGTCATCGGCGTAGCCATGAGCGCGACCATCACGAAGTGCTCTTTGATGTTGACGCCGACGGCCTCGAGAGCGGCCGTCTTACGCTGACCAAATCCGAGCCACGCCCGATTCAGCAGCCAGTTGACGTCGCCGTCCAGCGGATGTTCACCCTTCCCCATCCGGCCATGGTATCGACTGCCTCCCGCCCGATGCCACTCACCACGAGTTGATCCGGTGCTGTGCGGACGGCGGCCCCGGGCCGATGAGTCGGCTGGTCATGCCGGGTGTACGCGCTGGACGCATGGCCTGTCTTGGGCGATCCCCCGCGTCGCCCAAGACAGGCAGCTTCCACCCTCGCCGACCAGGCCCGACGGGCGGTCTCCGAGGACGTGCCGAGTATACTGGCTAAGAGCCAGTCAACGCGGGAGTCCAGCATGTCCCCCCGAAGCGCATCGGTCAATGAAGAACTTCGTCGGCGTTCCCGCGAACGGCTTCTGCAAGCCACCGTGGACCTGGTCGACGAGCGCGGTTTCGACGGGACGACCCTGGCCGACATCGCCGACCGGGCGGGCACGGCACGCGGACTGGTCTCGTACTACTTCCCCGGCAAGCGGCCGATGTTCCAGTCGGCCGTGCACCGGCTGATGCACCGCACCCTGCAGGCGGCCCTGGAGCGTGAGCCACGTACCGACGACGGGCGGGAACTGCTGGCGCGCGCCATCGACTCCGTCCTCGGTCTCACGGTCGACCATCCCGTGGCGATGCGCGCGCATATGGCGGGCATTCTCCAGGCCGAGGGCTTCGTCCAGTGCGCCGAACAGCAGCGGCTCGCGGAGCTGCTGCGCGAGACCATGACGCGGTACGGATCGGACGACGTGGACAGCGACTATCCGCTGCTGCGCGCGCTGATGATGGGCGCGGTCTTCGCGATTCTGCTGCCGGGGGCGGGGATGCCGCTGGCCAGCCTGCGGGACGAGTTGTTCCTGCGGTTCGGTCTGGACCCGACGTACGCCGTTCCGCCGGGCGGGGAGCCCGCCCGGCGGAACGCGTCATGACCTCATGGCACCGCCGGTCCGGCCGGCCGCGTCAACGGCCGGCCGTGCCGGTCAGTTGCGGAAGTCCTCGAAGTAGTCGGGCTGCGTCTGGACGTTGAGCTCGTCCATCTTCACCCTCTTCGCCTCGTCCGTCCGGCGGTCGTCGAGCTTGATGACGTCCAGACCCTTGGCGATGTCGTTCGAGTAGATGTAGCCGTTGTAGTAGTACGCCGACCACGGGCCGGCCGTGGTGACCTGGTCGAGGGTGACCGGGCCGCGCTCGAAGTAGCCGATCTCCTTCGGCTTCGAGGAGTTGGTGAAGTCCCAGACCGAGATGCCGCCCTGGTACCAGGCCTGGACCATGATGTCCTTGCCCTTGACCGGGATCAGCGAGCCGTTGTGCGCCACGCACACCTCGGCGTCCGCCTGCGGACGGTCGATCTTGAAGTAGCTCTTGAACTCCAGCTTCCGCTTGTCGCCCTTGCCGACGATGTCGTAGATGCCGTCGGCGCCGCGCTTCGGGCCGATCTCCTCGTTGCAGGTCGCCGCGCCACCGCCGCCGAGCTCGTCGGTGAAGACGACCTTGTTGGCCTTCTGGTTGAAGGTCGCGGAGTGCCAGAAGGCGAAGTTGACGTTGTCCTGGACGCGGTCGATGATCCTCGGCTGCTCCGGGTTCTTGATGTCGAACAGGATGCCGTCACCCATGCACGCGCCGGCGGCGACGTCCTTGGAGGGCAGCACCGTGATGTCGTGGCAGCCGGTGGTGGCCGAGACGCCCGGGTTGGTGGGCGCGCCGGGGTTGCCGCCGTCCGGGAAGAGCACCGGGAAGTCGACGATCTTCGACTGCTCGGGCGCCTTGCGGGGCACCTTGATGATGCTGATGCCGTCGTGCGGCGGCTGGCAGTCCGGGAACGTGGCACTGGGCGAGTACGAGGAGACGTACACGTACACGTTCTTGCGCTCGGGCACGAGCGTGTTCGTGTGCGAACCACACGCGGTCTCGACAGCGGCGACGTACTCGGGGTTGCGCTTGTCGCTGATGTCGAAGATCTTTATGCCCTCCCAGGAGGACTTCTCCGTGGCCGGCTGCGCGACGCTGGAGCAGGAGTTGTCACTGCGCGAGGCGTCCGTCGACAGGAAGAGCAGGTCTCCCGAGACGGATATGTCGTTCTGACCGCCGGGGCACAGGACCTGCGCGACGGTCTTCGGCTTCGACGGCTTGCTGATGTCGAAGATCCGGAAGCCGTCGTAGTTGCCGGAGAAGGCGTACTTTCCCTGGAAGGCGATGTCCGAGTTGGTCCCCTTCAGGTGCTCCTTGGGGACGTTCGTGACGAGCGACATGTTGTCGCTGTGGATGATCTCGTCCACGCCGGGTATGTCGTTGTTCTCGATGGCCTTCTTGGCCTCGGCCTGCTGGCTCTTGGAGGTCTGCTCCTTGGCCGGCTTGTCACCGGGGTCAGGCGTGGCGGCCGCCGGTCCGGCGGCCAGCAGCGTGGCGAAGAGCCCGGCGGCAGCGGCTGCTGCCACGCCCAGACGTCTACGGCGCACGCGGGTGGTGTGCAACGAAGTCACTGCGTCCTCCCTTGTATCCGTTCCCAGTTGAACGGCTTACGGACCTCGGCAGTATCGTCCTTCACATGTACATCTCAACAGATGGCAACCTAGATGTAATGAAAGTTTTTGATCACTCGCGTCCGGAAGCGTGTTAGGAAAGTGCCTAACAACGTGCCCGATACACGTCAAGTACCACAGGAGGCCATCGTGTTGATCCGGACCAGGAGTCCACGTGTCCTCCGGCCTGTCGTGGCGGCTGCCGCCGTGGCCGCTCTACTCGCCCTGGGAGCCTGCGACTCGGGCGACGACGGCAAGAAGAGTGAGACCAAGAGCGGGGCCACGGGGCAGGTCGTCGCCCCGGGCAAACCGGGCGAGAAGTCCCGGACGCTCTCCCCGGAGGAGGCGGCGAAGGAGATACCGGACAACACCCCCAACTCCTCGGACTTCGGCTACGCGACGATGATGATCCAGCACCACAGCCAGGCACTGGTGATGACCGAACTCGCCCCGGACCGCGCCGGATCCGGCCAGGTGAAGCGGCTCGCCGAGCGCATCGCCGCGTCACAGAAGCCGGAGATCGCCGCCATGGAGGGCTGGGTGAAGCTCAACGGCGGCGAGGAGAAGGCGGAGAAGGAAGGCGGCCACGAGCACGGCGCGATGACGATGCCGGGCATGGCCACCGAAGCCCAGTTGGCGAAGTTGCGCGCGGCGAAGGGCAAGGCGTTCGACGACCTCTTCATCGGTCTCATGGTCACGCACCACCAGGGCGCGGTCACGATGGCGACCGAAGCCCTCTCGGGCGGCAAGAACGTCCAGCTCGAAGAGATGGCGAACGACGTGATCGCGCAGCAGACGTCCGAGATCAACCGGATGCGCTCGCTCTGACGCGGGCCCGGCGCCACGTACGCCGTGGCGTCAGCGGCGACGGTGACGCGGTGTCAGATAGCCCCCGTCGCGGGCGCTCGCGATCAGGCTGAGCGACTTGCGGCGCCCGTATCCCGTCGCGCACATCACCGCGAGGACCGGGTCCTGGCCCAACTGCTGCGCCCTGCGGTACGTCTCCGCCACCCCGCGCCGGTCCGCGCTGTCGGACGACGCGGGGTCGTCGGCGCGGTGCCGGCCGCCGGGGGCGGGCTCCTCCTCCAGCAGGTGTGAGTCCAGCAGGTGTGAGTCCAGAAGCTGTGCGTCGAGCAGCTGTGCGTCGGTCTCGGAGTCGGTGGGGTCGCTCTCGTACTCGTACCCCTCGTCCTCCTCCGTCACGGCCACCCCCGCCACCGCCGCCGCCATCGCAGCGTCGTCGTCGGTGACCGGGTCGGGCTCCACGTGGTGCTGTCCCGCCACCGCCCGGCAGGCGTACGCGAGCGGCTCCTCGATCCAGGCGCCCAGCTCGGTCAGGTCGTCCAGGGGCAGCGGTGGATCGGCCTGCGCGTCCTCGACGGCGATCACGCCGTCCCGCAGGACGGCGAGTACATCGACGCGGGCCCCGTCGGCGAACGTCAGACGGATGTCGACCCAGGGCGGCACCAGCTCGTGCGGCGGCAGCTCGCACCGGCCACCCGGCGGCGAATCGCAGGTGACCGTGCCGTACCCCTGCACCTCCCACCGGGGCCGGACAGGGGCCGTGGGCTCAGCGGCGGAAGTCATCTCAAGTTCTGACACATTCACCACTTAATCAGGCAATTCTCCCCTGCCGCTGTGGCGCACCCGCCCCGGCGCGCATCGCACTCGGTCAGCGCACTGGCGTACCCCCACCCGCGCCGTCTCCCGCGAGCCGACGGCGCCGCGTACTCCCCGGCGCCACGGCCCGGTGCGATGCTGGAAGCCTCCTGTCGGAAGGAGTACGCCGTGCTGCGCATCGCCGTCGTCGGATCGGGCCCCAGCGGGGTCTACACCGCCCAGGCCCTCGTCCAGCAGCCGCTGGTCCCCGGCATCCTGGTGGATGTCCTGGACCGGCTTCCCGCCCCGTACGGGCTGGTGCGCTACGGCGTCGCACCGGACCACGAGAAGATCAAGTCGCTCCAGAACACGCTGCGTTCGGTGCTGGAGCACGAGCGTGTCCGGTTCCTCGGCAACGTGGAGATCGGCGCGCACGGCCTCACACCCGAACGGCTGCTGGGGCTCTACCACGCGGTCGTCTACTGCGTCGGCGCCGCCCGGGACCGCCGGCTCGGCATCCCGGGCGAGGAGCTGGCGGGCAGCCACTCGGCGACCGACTTCGTCTCCTGGTACAGCGCGCACCCCGACGCCGCGCCCGCCGATTTCGGGCTCGGCGCGCGCTCGGTCGTGGTGATCGGCGTGGGCAACGTCGCCGTCGACGTGGCGCGCGTCCTGGCGCGCGGCGCGGAGGACCTGCGGCCGACGGACGTGCCGCACCCGGCGCTCGGCGTGCTGGCCGCGAGCGGGGTCCGGGACGTGCACATGGTGGGCAGGCGCGGGCCGTGCGTCGCAGGCGAAGTTCACCACCAAGGAGCTGCGTGAACTGGGCGCGCTGCCCGCGGCGGAGGTGCGGGTGGAGCCCGCCGACCTGGCACTCGATCCGGCGTACGCCCCAGTCCGGCCGCCGGCCCAGGGCGCGGTCCGGGGCGCGGTTCAGGGTCCGGCCGCCGGTGCGCCGCTCCCGCTTGCCGCCGTTAACAGACGCAATGTCGAGGTCGTACGCGGCTGGGCCGACCGGCCCGGCCAGGGCCGGGCACGCCGTATCCATCTGCGGTTCTTCCTGCGCCCGGTGGAGCTGCTCGGGACCGACGGACGGGTGACGGCCGTACGGTTCGAACGCACCGCGCCGGACGAGCGCGGCGGGGTCCGTGGCACCGGAACGTACGAGGAGATCGAGGCGGGACTCGTCCTGCGGGCGGTCGGTTACCGGGGGGTGCCGATCCCGGGGCTGCCCTTCGACGAGACGTCGGGCACGGTGCCGCAGCTGGCCGGCCGGGTGCTGCGGTACGGCGTGGCGTCGCCCGGCGAGTACGTGGCGGGCTGGATCAAGCGTGGACCGACGGGAGTGATCGGCACCAACCGCGCCTGCGCGAAGGAGACGGTCGTCTCGCTCCTCGCGGACGCGCCGCTGCTGTCGGCACGCCGGATCACGGCGGACCCGCTCGACGCGCTCCGGGCGGCCGGGCACCGCCCGGTCGAATGGCCGGGCTGGCTGGCGATCGAGGACGCGGAGGCGGCGCTGGGGGCATCGCTGGGACGGCGGTCGGTGAAGATCCCGGACTGGGAGGGCCTGCTGACGGCCGCACGCGGGGAGCGGGGGCCGGCCGGTACGTAGCCGATCCGCCCCGGTCCGCCCGCCGGGCGGGCCCGGACTGCTAAAGTACGTTGTCGTTCAAGCCTCCTCCGGCACGGATTCCGATCCGCCGGGGAGGCTTTTTGGCGTGCCTCGGCGTGCTTCTACGTACCCGGAGTCGGCTCGCGCCCGGCCCGGCCGCCCTCCCGAACGGCTCACCTGTCCCGTCCCGCAGAGGAGACCCATGTCTGACTTGAGTACGCGCCCCGCGGCGTCCGCCGGCACCTGGCAGCTCGGCGATCTGTCCGTCAACCGCGTCGGGTTCGGCGCGATGCGTCTGACCGGCGGCACCCCCTTCGGTGCCGACGGCCGGAGCGATCGCGAGAGATCCCTCGCCGTGCTGCGGCGCGCCGTCGAGCTCGGCGTGAACCACATCGACACCGCCGCGTTCTACTTCTCCCCGACGCGCTCCGCCAACGAGCTGATCAACCGGGCGCTCGCGCCGTACGCCGACGACCTGGTCATCAGCACCAAGGTCTGGCCGGCCCGGGACCCTTCGGGCGCGTGGTGGTGGGCGAAGCCGGAGCAGTTGCGGGGTCAGGTCGAGGAGAACCTGCGCCAGCTCGGCCGTGACCACCTCGACGTGGTGAATCTGCGCCTCCCCCGGAGCTGGACGACCGACCCGGTCTCCGAGCACTTCGGGGCGCTGGCCGAACTGCGCGAGGCCGGGCTCATCCGGCATCTCGGCGTCTCCAACGTCACCTCCGCGCAGCTGGCCGAGGCCCGGTCCGTCGCGCCTGTCGTCTGCGTACAGAACGCGTACAGCGTCGACGCGCCCGGCGCCGAGCAGAAGCTCCTTCGGGAGTGCGGTGAACTCGGCATCGCCTTCGTGCCGTTCTTCGCGATCGCCGGCGGCCGGCGGGAGGAGGGCGCGGGCGCCGCCGAGGACGAGGCGGTGCTCGCCGTCGCCGAGGCGCACGGCGCGTCGCCCGCGCAGATCCGGCTGGCCTGGACGCTGGAGCAGGGCCCGCACGTACTGGCCATCCCGGGTACGGGCAATCCGGACCATCTCGTGGAGAACGTGGCGGCCGGCGCGATACGGCTCTCGGACGAGGAGACCGCCCTTCTCGGGTCGGTCCAGGGGTCCGGCGGGTAGACAGCCGCCCGGAGGGACGGCGGACGGCGGACGGCGGGCGGCGAGCGGCGAGCGGCGGTCCTCGGCCGCCGCCCGGCCGACGGAGGCGGCGGTCCAGGACCTGTCTTCAAAGTCCCGCCTTGCGATGCACCGCACCAACGAGACATCAGCCGCTCCGCAGCGGGCGCGGTCCCCGTCCTACGGGCGGACGGCGCTACTTCGCGGACAGGCCCTTGGCCGGTTCGTTGATCGCGAAGTCCGACGGCGCATTAGAGTGACGCACCGTGGCACGTGAACTCAAAGAAATCGTCGAGTCCGGATGGGCCGACGCCCTCGCCCCGGTGGCCGAACGCATCACCGCTATGGGCGACTTCCTCCGCGCGGAGATCGCCGCGGGACGCACCTATCTACCCGCGGGCCCGAATGTGCTGCGCGCCTTTCAGCAGCCGTTCGACGACGTCCGCGTCCTGATCGTCGGCCAGGATCCGTATCCCACCCCGGGGCACGCGGTGGGCCTGAGCTTCTCCGTCGCGCCGGAGGTACGGCCGGTGCCGGGCAGCCTGGACAACATCTTCCGGGAGATGCACGCGGACATCGGGGCGCCCCGGCCGTCCAACGGGGATCTGACGCCGTGGACCCGCCAGGGTGTGCTCCTGCTCAACAGGGCGCTCACCACCGCTCCCCGTAAACCGGCCGCGCACCGGGGCAAGGGCTGGGAAGAGGTCACCGAGCAGGCCATCCGCGCGCTGGTCGCGCGGAACAAGCCGCTGGTGTCCATCCTGTGGGGCCGCGACGCCCGCAATCTGCGCCCGCTTCTCGGCCAGTTGCCCGCGATCGAGTCGTCGCACCCCTCCCCCATGTCGGCGGACCGGGGCTTCTTCGGCTCGCGTCCGTTCAGCCGCGCCAACGAACTCCTCGTCCAGCAGGGCGCGCAGCCCGTCGACTGGCCGCTGCCGTGAGCCGCGTGCTCGGCGTCGACTCGGGCGGGTCCGGTCTGCGCGTCGCCCTCGGGTCGACGGACGACGCTCCGACGGGCGCCCCGACCGACGCTTCGGTGGGCGGCGGCCCGGTGGTCCGGACGATCGGCACCACCGTGTCCACCGAGCCGGTCCGCACGGGTCCTTCGGGCATCGATCCGGACCATTTGCTGAAGCAGTTGCTGCCCGCCGTTCAGACGCTGCTCGCGCGCGCCGGCGCGGATACGGCGGATGCGCCGGTGGCCGTCGTGATCGGCGCCGCCGGCATGGCGACGCTCGGCGACGGGCTCCGCGCCGAACTGCCCGCGGCGCTGGAAAGTGCCCTGGGAGTAAGGCGGTTGGCGCTCGCCGCCGACGCCGTCACCGCGTACGCGGGGGCGCTCGGCCAGCGTCCTGGCGCCGTCGTGGCCGCCGGTACGGGCATGATCGCGCTCGGCACCGACCTGACGGGCTGGCAGCGCGCGGACGGCTGGGGACATCTGCTCGGCGACTGCGGCGGCGGTGCCTGGATCGGCCGGGCGGGGCTGGAGTCGGCGATGCGCGCGTACGACGGGCGGCGTGGCGGTTCGGCCGCACTGCTGTCCCGGATGGAAGCCGTGTTCGGCCCCGCGTCGGAGATGCCGGGGGCCGTCTATCCGCGTACGGACCGGCCCGCCGTGCTCGCCTCCTTCGCCCCCGAGGTGGCCCGCTGCGCGGCGCACGACCCGGTCGCCGCGGAGATCCTCGACGAGGCCGCACGGCAGATCGCGGACGCGGCCGTCGCGGTGTGTCCGCAGGCCGAGGGGTGTGAAGTGGCCCTGACGGGTGGGGTGTTCAAGATGGGCGACCCGCTGCTCGTACCGCTGCGGGCGGAGTTGGCCGAGCGGCTGCCGCGCGCCAGGACGGTGTCGGCGGAAGGTGATCCGCTGGCTGGGGCGCTACGGATCGCGGCGGCCCTCGCGACCGGTTCGCTTCGACTGCCGTGCGACGGACGACTGTTGTCCGTCCCGACAGAGCGGGACGAATAAACAGTAAGCAGCATATCGAAAAAATATGGACAGATGACGCGCGACCGGACCCTCCCCGAACAGCCGACCCCACAAAACCAGTAGCATTCGGCGCCATGAGCTCCCCCACTGGGCCGGCACCCGGCCTGCCTGTACGAATGCCTCGACCTCGACAGTCGGGGCGGCACCGTCGACCCGAACCCGTGGCGGCGCCCGAGGGCGCGCCCACGCTTGTGCTGGCCATGCCCGGCGCCCCGAGCGCCGAGGTGCGGAACCTCGGCGAGGAGGTCGTCAGCATCGCGCGTTCCGAGCTGCCGGGCCTCGACGCCCGGATCGGCTATCTGGACGGCGACGACGACGAGTACCCCGCGCTGGGCACCGTCCTGGCCCTCACCGCCGAGCATCGTGTCGAGCGCTACGAGCTCGCGAAGGCCGCCGGCCGCGAGGTCAACGAGCCCGAGGGCATCTCGGCCGTTGTCGTGCCGCTGCTCGCGGGTCCCGACAACTCCCTGGTCAGGCGGATACGTCAGGCCGTTGTGGACAGCAAGGCCGTGGCGGAGATGACCGAGGTCCTCGGTCCGCACCCGCTGCTCGCCGAGGCGCTGCACGTGCGTCTGTCGGAGGCCGGGCTCGCCCGTGCCGACCGGGCGAGGCTTTTCACGGTGGCCACGGCCGCCGACGGCATCATCCTCGCCACGGTGGGCGGCGAGGAGGCCGTGCAGGCCGCGGGGATCACCGGGATGCTGCTGGCCGCGCGCCTCGCCGTGCCGGTGATGGCGGCTGCGCTCGACGACGAGGGCGCGGTCTCGGCCATCGCCGAGCAGCTGCGTGAATCCGGTTCGACGCAGCTGGCGCTCGCCCCGTACCTGATCGGACCCGAGCTGCCCGAGGGGCTGCTCGACGTCGCGCTCAAGGAGGCGGACTGCGCCGCGTCCGAGCCGCTGGGCGCGTATCCGGCGGTCGGCAAGCTGGTGCTCTCGCAGTACACGAGCGCGCTGGGCATCTCGGCGCAGACGCAGGCGCCGGCGCACTGACCTGCGGAGCTCCGGGTCGGCCCGGTGGCAGGTACTGATACGTCCTCGATCGCCGGACGGTCCGATCTCTCGGACCGTCCGGCGATCTGCGTTCGGCGCCGCCCCGCCGGGTCAGCCGAAGATCACGCAGGATGCGGCGGGCGCCTCGAACGAGCCCGCGCGGGACGGGACTCCGGATGCCGGATCGATGTCGAACCAGGTCACATCGCCGGAGTGCTCGTTCGACACGTAGAGCCTGCGGCCCGCCGGGTCCAGCGTGAGGTCACGCGGCCAGCGTCCGCCGCAGTCCACCGTGGTGACCAGAACGGCCTTCTCACGCGTCTCGTCGAGCGTCAGGACGGCGATGCTGTCGTGCCCGCGCACGGCGGCCCAGAGGTACCCGCCGTCGTGCGAGACGACGATCTCGGAGGCGTAACTCGCCGCCTCGACACCGTCCGGGAGGACAGGCGCCTCGCCGACCGGCTCCAGCGTGCCCTTGTCCGCGTCCCAGCGGCAGACCGTGAGGGTCGCCTCCAGTTCGTTCAGTACGTACGCGTGGGTGCCCGCCGGGTGGAAGACGAGGTGGCGCGGTCCCGTGCCGGGGCGCAGCGCGGTCTCGCCGTGCGGGGTGACGTCGCCGCTCGCGGCGTCGACGGCGCTTGTCCGTACGGAGTCGGTGCCCAGGTCGACGGCGAGCAGCCACCGTCCGCTCGGGTCGGGCAGCACCTGGTGGGCGTGCGGGCCTTCCTGCCGGTCGGGGTTGGGTCCGGTGCCCTCGTGCTGGAGGATTCCGGCGGCGGCGCCGAGGGTGCCGTCGGCGTGGACGGGCAGGACGGTGACGCTGCCGGAGCCGTAGTTGGCGGTCACCAAGTGCCCGGCGGCGAGGGTGAGATGGGTGGGGCCCGATCCGCAGACCGGCACCGGCTCGCCGATCATGCGCGGCGCCGACGTACCGCCCGAGGCGCGGGGGGTGACCTCGAAGGCGGCGGCCGCGCCCTCCTCGCCCTCGGAGACGGCGTAGAGCACCGAGCCGTCGGCCGAGAGGGCCAGGTAGGAGGGGTCGGCGAGGGCGTCTGTCGCGCCGAGTTCCGTCAGCGCCCCGGTGTCCGCGTCCACGGCGGTGGCGATGACGCCGCGGCCTCCCGCCGAGGTGAACGACCCGATGTAGGCCCGCCCGTCGCTCCCGCCGGCGCCGCTGCCGTCGCTCCTGTCGCCCACTGTCTGTCCCCTTGTCGCTCGTTCGATCGCTCGGTGCGTCCGTGAGTGGTGCGCGTGCCGCACTCGCGGCTCTTTCCGGCCGACGGTAGCAGGCGGTCTAGACCAACCGGCCGCGTCGGGCGCTGCCGCCTGAACTACCCAGTCCGGCGGCCGGTTCACCCTTTCGGACGGGCCGGAAGCACTTCTCCGCTCAGAGGGCGTGCGCGGGGAGCGCGACACCGGTGAGGCGTTCGGCCTCCGCCCACAGACGGGAGTTGACCGCAGGGTCCTGCGCCCTGCGGGTCGTACGCGCCGTGGCGGTGGGGCCGACGAGGCTGAAGCGTCCACTGGGGCCGTAGTAGCCGGCGGCGACCGCGTCGGGGCTGGTCGCCGCGTACAGCAGCGGTTCGGTGCCCTGTTCGACGCCCTGCGAGGGCAGGAGCCCGTTGAGCAGGGCGGATGCGCGGGACGGCCGGGCGCCGCCGAGGCTCGCGCCCGCCGTCTGGAGATTGGTACGGGTGAAGCCCGGGTGCGCGCCGGTGCTCAGCAGGTGCCAGCCGCGCTCGGCGGCGATACGGGCGAGTTCCCTGATCAGGATGAGGTTGGCGAGCTTGGACTGCGCGTAGGAGCGGTTCGCGCTGTAGCTCCGGCTCTCCCACTGGAGGTCGGAGAAGTCGATCTTGCCGTAGTTGGCGGTGCCGCTGCTCATGGTGGCCACGCGCGGGGCTTCGGCGGCGAGCAGCAGCGGGAGGAGCCGCACGGTCAGGGCGAACGGGCCGAGGAAGTTGCTGCCCATCTGCAGCTCGAAGCCGTCGGACGTCTCCATCCGGGAGGGCGGGGCCATCACTCCGGCATTGTTGACCAGCAGGTCGATCGGGGCGCCGTCGGCGATGAGCCCGTCGGCGAACGCGGTGACGGACGCCAGGTCGGCCAGGTCGACGCGGCGCACGTCGAGCTTGGCGTGCGGGTGCCGCGCCAGGATCTCGTCGCGGGCCTGCTCGCCCTTGGCGACCGTACGGACGGCCATGACGACGTGCGCTCCGGCGTCGGCGAGACGGCGGACGGCTTCTTTGCCGGTGCCGCTGTTGGCGCCGGTGACAACGGCGTGCTTACCGGTCTGATCAGGGACGTTGTACATGACGACTCCTTCGGGTGGGTTCGGGTGCGGCGGACGGCGACCGTAGAAGACCGCCGGTCTCTTCCCTTCCGAAGCTAGCAGACCACCGGTCCGATAACAACAGACCGCAGGTCTGTAGACTCGTGCCATGGCACACACCTTCCAGCGCGCCCGCAGCGAGGAGCAGCGCGCCCAGCGCCGACAGGCGATCCTCGACACAACGGCGTCGATGCTGGCCGAGATGCCGGTGGCCCAGGTGAGCCTCAACGAGCTGAGCCGGCGCGTCGGACTGGCGAAGTCGAACGTCCTGCGTTACTTCGAGTCCCGTGAGGCCGTACTCCTCGAACTCCTCGACGTCGCGTGCCGGGAGTGGCTGGAGTATCTGGAGGGCGCGCTCCCCTCGGGCGTGGACGCCGACGCCCCACTGCCCGAGCGCGGTGACCGGGTGGTGGCCGTGCTCGTGGCGTCGCTGGCGGACCGTCCGGTCCTGTGCGACCTCACCAGCTCACAGGCGGCGGTCCTGGAGCGCAACGTCTCGCCGGCCGTCGCGGCGGAGTTCAAGCGCACCGCGATCGTGAACGTCGGCGCGCTGGCCGGTCTGATATGCGCCCAGGTGCCCGAGCTGGGGGGCGAGGACGCGGGGCGGTTCGCGGCCGTCTGCGTCATGACGACCGGGGCGGTCTGGACCCACGCCCAGCCGTCGGCCGCGATGCTCGCGGTGTACGAGGCGGAACCGGCGCTCGCGGCCATGCGGATCGACTTCGCGGCGACGCTGCGGGAGGTGCTGGAGGTCATGCTCTCGGGGCTGCTGGCGCGTGCGGCACGCTGAGGTGCTCGTGGGCACGTGTGTCACCTGTGTCACGTGGAGAGCGGGCCCGAGGCGCCGATCTCGTACTGCGTGATCTCCATGCTGAGCACGACGGGGGACGGCTGCGACTCCCGCGCCGTACGGGCCAGATGAGCCGCAAGATGTTCCTGTGACTCCCACCGCTCGTACACGTTGACGCGTCCGGGCTCGACGGGGTCGGCGGCCACCACGTAGTCGAGACAGCCGGGTTCGGCCCGCGCCCGCCGCTGCACCGCCTCGAAGCCCGCGAGGAAGGCCTCACGGCCGTCCGGATCGACGTAACCCTTACCGGCGACGATCAGCATGCCGGGCCTCCGTGGTGTTCGGGGGTGCTGCGTGAGCCATGCCTGGACCGGTTGGATTCTCCCGCGTGCGGGGCCGGCGGCATACGGCGGGGCCGCTGTCGTCATGGGGAACTGTCGTACGGAACCGTCCAGGCCCGCGCACGTCGTCGCGGAACGGGAGGCGACGAGGACGCCGCGGCCGAGTGGACGGACGAGGCCAAGCGCCTGTCGGCCCCGCCCGCCGAGATGGTCGCCACGAGCCGGCGCCCGGGCGCCTGACCGGGACGGATGGCGGCGGGGTTGGCATGCTGGGAGCCATGAGCACCGCGCGCACCCCCTCCGCCTCCGCCGCCCTCTCCGTCGTCTTCGATCTCGACGGCACCCTCGTGGACAGCGAGCCGAACTACTACCAGGCCGGGCGGCGACTGCTCGCGCGGCACGGCGTGGACGACTTCAGCTGGGAGCACCACACCCGGTACATCGGCATCAGCACCCGCGAGACGCTGGAGGCGCTGCGCGCGGAGTACGGGATCGAGGACCCGGTCGACGAGTTGCTCGCGGTGAAGGACCGTCTCTATCTGGAGCTGGCGCGCGCCTCCACCGAGGTCTTTCCGGAGATGCGGAAGTTCGTGGAGCAGTTGTACGCGCAGGGGGTGCCGATGGCGGTGGCCTCCGGCTCGTCCCGCGCCGCGATCGAGGCCGTGCTCGGCGGCACGGGGCTGGAACCGTACTTCACGCTCGTCGTCTCCGCCGAGGAGGTCCCGCACGGCAAGCCCGCGCCCGATGTCTTCCTGGAGGCGGCGCGGCGCCTCGGCGCCGACCCGGCGGACTGTGTGGTGCTGGAGGACGCGGCACCGGGCGTGGCGGCGGCGCGGGCGGCCGGGATGCGGTGCATCGCCGTTCCGTACGTGGCGGGTACCGCCGACGATCCGGCGTTTCGCGGGGCGGAGCTGCTGTTCGCGCGTGGGCAGGGTGAGTTCACGGCGCGGGCGGCCTACGGCTGGCTGACCGGGACGGAGCAGGGCCGGGAGTAGGCACGCGGGTCCGTGGGAGGGCCCGGAACGCCACGGCGATGTCCAGCCCACCCTCCGGTCCCGGTACGGCGGTCAGCTCCGCGCCGTGCGCGGTGGCGACCGCCGCCACGATGGACAGGCCGAGGCCGAGACCGTCCGGGCCGCCCGCCCGGGACGCGTACCGCTGGAAGGGCTGGAACAGCGTCTCGACACGGTCGGCCGGGATGACCGGTCCGCTGTTGATCACGCGGAGCACCGGCCGCCCGCCCTCCGTGCCCGTGCTCACCCGCACCCACGCGTCGGCACCGCCGTCGTTGTGGCGCAGTGCGTTGTCCACGAGGTTGGTGACCAGCCGCTCCACCAGCCGTGGCTCTCCCGGCGTCCACGCCGGTGCGAGTGACCGCTCGATCCGTACTCCGTCGGGCGGCGCGGCCCGCAGCGCGTCGGCGACGACGGGCGCGAGATCGGTCGGCCGCCGTCTCTCCAGGCCGCGCTGGCTGCGGGCCAGCGTCAGCAGCGCCTCGATGAGACGTTCCTGCTGCTCCCCCGCCGCCAGCACCCTCTCGCACACGGTGCGCAGCGACCGCGCGTCCGCCGTCGGGTTGGACAACGCGACCTCGATCAGGGCGCGTTGGAGGGTGAGCGGGGTGCGCAGCTCGTGCGAGGCGTTGGCGACGAAGCGCTTCTGCGCGTCGAAGGCGCTGTCGAGGCGGGCGAGCAGACTGTCGAACGTGTCGCCGAGGTCCTTGAGTTCGTCGGCGGGGCCGGTGACGGCGAGCCGTTCGTGCAGGTTGCGTTCGGAGATACGGCGGGCCTTCTCGGTCATGGTCCGCACCGGGCGCAGTACGCGGCCGGCGGTGAGCCAGCCGAGTACGACGGAGACGGCGGACATCAACGCGAGGGCCACCCCGGACTGGACGAGCAACTGGTCGAGTGTCGCTTGCCGTTGCCGGTCTGCGTCTCTCCTCATGGCGTGGCGTATCGCCTCGCTGTCGAGGGGTGGCCCGCCTTCCATGCCGCTGCCGAGGAGGAAGACGCGGGGCTTGCCGCCGCTCGCGACGAGGAAGTACGTGATGGCGAGGAGCGCGGCCCCCGAGAGGAGGAAGAGCGCGCCGTAGAGGAGGGTGAGGCGGAGCCGGGCCGTCCACCGGATCCGGCAGAACGGCGAGCGCGGGCGCCGGACTTGGCCCGGACGCCGGACTCGCAGGGGGCGCCGCGTTGGGCGCGCCCGCTCAGATGCGGTAGCCGGCATGCGGCACCGTCTCGATCACCGGCGGCTCGCCCAGCTTGCGGCGGAGCCTGCTGACCGTGACCTTGACCGTGTTGGTGAAGGGGTCGGCCGCCTGGTCCCAGGCGCGCTCCAGGAGTTGTTCGGCGGAGACGACGCCGCCCTGGGCCGCCAACAGCAGTTCGAGTACGGCGAGTTCCTTGGGTGACAGTTCGAGACGGCGTCCGCCGCGCCGCGCGGTGCGCCGGCTCGCGTCCAGCGAGAGATCGCCGTGGGTGAGAACCGGTGGTACGGCCGGCTGGGCGCGGCGCGCCAACGCCCGTACGCGCGCTATCAGTTCGGCGAAGGCGAACGGCTTCGGCAGATAGTCGTCGGCGCCGATGCCGAGGCCGTCGACCCGGTCCTCGATGGTGGCCGAGGCGGTCAGCATCAGTACGCGGGACCGGCCGCCGCGCGCCACCAGGGCGCGGCAGACGTCGTCGCCGTGGAGTCCGGGCAGGTCGCGGTCGAGTACGACGACGTCGTACTCGTACACCGCCGTCATATCGAGAGCCTGTGGTCCGTCGTGGGCGAGATCGACGGCCATGCCGTCCTGCCGCAGGCCGGCGCCCACGGTCTCGGCCAGCTCCCGGTGGTCCTCGACGATCAGTACGCGCATGTCACACAGCATGCAGGACCAGGGGTTACAGCGACATAACAGCGTGCGTTCCCGCCGTGTAACCGCCCGGTCGATAGATGTTGCGCCATGACCTACTCATCCAGGCGCAAGAGTGCGCGCATCCTTCCCCTCGTCCCCCTGCTGCTCGCCGGAGTGCTCCTCACGGGCTGCTCCGACGACGGCTCGTCCTCGTCGGCCGACACCGGCTCCGGGCCGGACGCCTCCCCCACCAGCCCCGAGGAGCGGACTCTCGCGTACGCCAAGTGCATGCGGGAGAACGGGGTGACGAAGTTCCCCGATCCCAGTGAGGGCGGCGGTATCAGGCTCGATCCGAGCAGCGGTGTGGACCCCGAGTCGCCGGAGTTCAAGAAGGCACAGGAGGCTTGTGTGGAGCTGTCGCCGCAGGGTGCGGGCGGCAGCGGCGGCGCGCTCGACTCGACGAAGGTCGCCGCGTGGGCCGAGTGCATACGCGAGAACGGCGTACCCGAGTTCGCCGACCCGAAGATCAACGGCGGTTCCATGGAGATCACCATGGCCGCGGGGATGAACCCCGACGACTCCACCTTCCAGAAGGCCATGGACAGTTGCCGCGACAAGTTCCCCGGCGGCGGCGTCATGATGAAGCGGGGCGGCGGCTCGTGACCTCCCAGCACCCGGCCGACGGCACGCCGCCGGACGGCTCCGCGGACATCCAACCTCCGGACGACTCCGCCGACATCCGGCCCGACGCGACCGCCGAGCACGACGGCCCCAGGCGCCGTCCGCTGCGCGCCTCGCTCATCACCTTGGCCGCTCTGACGGTGGTCGCCGCCGGTGGCGTCGGCGCGACGGGCGTACTGGGCGGCGACGGCGGGGAGTCCGCCGCGGCCGCACCCTCCCGGCCGGCGAAATCGGCGACGGTGGAGAAGACCACGCTCACCCGCAGCGAGACCGTGGACGGCGCGCTCGGGTACGGGGACGCGACGACCGTACAGGCCCCGGCCACCGGAGGTGGTTCCGGCACTCAGGGGTCGACGGCCGGCGGCGCCAACAGCGGCTCTGACACCGGCTCCGGGACCCTGACCTGGCTGCCGGACGTGGGCGACGAGATCGAGCGCGGCGAGCCCGTCTACAGCGCGGACGAACGCAAGTCCGTCCTGCTGTACGGGTCCACCCCGCTGTACCGCACTCTCGACGTCGGCTCCGAGGGCAAGGACGTCCTGATGCTGGAGCGCAACCTCGCCGCGCTCGGCCACACCGGCTTCACGGTGGACGAGGAGTTCACCGGCACGACCGCCGACGCCGTAAGGGCCTGGCAGGAGGACCTGGACCGGGAGGAGACCGGCGAGGTGACACCCGACGACGCGGTGGTGGCGCCCGGCGCGCGGCGCGTCGCCGAGGTCAAGGCCACGCGGGGTGGTGCCCTGACCGGTGAGGTTCTCACCTGGACCGGCACCGGACGCGTGGTCACCGTCGATCTGGAGGTGCGCTTCGAGGGCCTCGTCAAGGACGGTACGAAGGCCACGGTGACGCTCCCCGACGGCACCGTCGTCGCCGCGAAGGTGACCGACATCGGCGCCGCGGCCACCGCCGCGCCCTCCGACAACGGCCAGGACGCGAGCGCCGAGGACGCCACCCTGCCGGTCGAACTGACCGTCAAGGACCAGAAGAAGCTGGGGCGTTACCAGGCGGCGCCGGTCGATGTGACGCTGAGCGCGGAGAGCCGCGCGAACGTACTCGCCGTGCCGGTCAACGCGCTGATCGCCCGTCAGGGCGGCGGCTACGCCGTGCAGGCGATCACCGACGACGGTGTCGAGAACCGTCCGGTGGAGCTGGGCCTGTTCGCGGACGGTCTGGTCGAGGTGTCCGGCACGGGCATCACCGAGGGCCTGCGCGTGGGGGTGCCCCAGTGACGCCGGCCTGGCCCGTCGTTGAGCTGACGAGTGTCTCCAAGACGTACGGAGAGGTCGCCGCGCTCGCCGACGCCGAACTCGTCATCGAACAGGGCGAGTTGCTGGGCATCGTCGGCCCGTCCGGCTCCGGCAAGTCCACCCTGCTGAACATCATGGGCACGCTCGCCCGCCCGTCGGCCGGCACGGTGCGCATCGACGGGCATCCCGTGGCGGAGCTGTCCGACCGCGAACTGTCCGCGCTGCGCGCCCAGTCCATCGGCTTCGTGTTCCAGTCCTTCCATCTCGCCCCCGGCGTACCGGCGTTGGACTCCGTCGCCGACGGACTGCTCTACAGCGGCCGTTCGCGCGGGGAACGGCGCGGGCTGGCCGAACGCGCCCTGCGCCGGGTGGGTCTGGGGCACCGGCTGCACAACGAACCGCATCAGCTGTCCGGCGGTGAGAAGCAGCGGGTGGCGATCGCCCGCGCGGTGCTGGGAGATCCGCCGCTACTGCTCGCGGACGAGCCGACGGGCGCGCTGGACTCGAAGTCCGGGGCGGTGGTGATGGAGTTGCTGCACGAGCTGCACCGGGCCGGGACGACGGTCGTGGTCATCACCCACGACCGGGACATCGCCGCCTCGCTGCCGCGCGAGGTACGGCTCAAGGACGGCCGGGTCGAGCACGACTCGGCCGTGGCGGCGGGCACGTACGCGACCACGGCCACGGCCACGGCCACGAGCGATCATGTACGGCGAGGGGTCGGCGTATGAGTACGAGTACGGCGGCTCCCCCACGTCCCGCGCCCGCCCGCCCGCGCCCCGCCCGGCTCGGCGCCGCCGATGTCGTACGGGTCGGCGGTTCGGGCCTGCGCTCGCGCCCCATGCGGGTGTTTCTCTCCGCGCTCGGCATCGCCATCGGAATCGCGGCGATGATCGGCGTCGTGGGCATCTCCACCTCCAGTCAGGAGGAGTTGAACCGGAGGATGGCGGCGCTCGGCACCAATCTCCTCACCGTCGGCCCCGGGCAGTCCTTCGGCGGCGACCAGGCGTCTCTGCCCGACGAGTCGGTCGGGATGATCGCGGCGACCGACGGTGTGGAGTCGGTCTCGGCGATCGGCCGCACCGAGGCGGCCGTCTATCGGACCGACCACATCCCGAAGGAACAGACGGGCGGCATCGGCGTGTTCGCCGCCCGAATCGATCTGACGAAGACGGTACGGACGGACGTCGTGGACGGCCGCTGGCTCAACGCGGCGAACGACCAGTACCCGTCGACGGTGCTCGGCGCCAAGGCGGCCCGGCATCTCGGCATCCTGGAGGCCGGCCCGGAGTCCCAAGTCTGGCTGGGCGAGCGGTGGTTCACCGTCGTGGGGCTGCTGGCGCCGAACGAGCTGGCCCCGGAACTCGACGCCGCCGCCCTCGTCGGCTGGCCGGCGGCGGAGGACGTCCTCGGTTTCGACGGCCATCCGACGACCGTCTACACCCGGGCACAGGAGACGGCCGTCGAGGACGTACAGAGCGTGCTCGGCGCCACGGCCAACCCGCGCAGTCCGAACGAGGTGGAGGTCTCCCGGCCGTCCGACGCGCTGGCGGCGAAGCAGGCGACGGACGACGCGCTGTCCGGTCTGCTGCTGGGCCTGGGCGCGGTAGCGCTGCTGGTCGGGGGCGTCGGGGTCGCCAACACCATGGTGATCTCCGTGCTGGAGCGCAGGGCCGAGATCGGGCTGCGGCGGTCACTCGGCGCGACGCGGGGGCAGATCCGTACGCAGTTCCTCTGCGAGTCGCTGCTGCTTTCCGCGCTCGGCGGGATCGGCGGTGTCCTGCTGGGCATCGGTGTCACCACCGGCTACGCGGGATATCAGGGCTGGCCGACGGTGGTGCCGTTGTGGGCGATGGCCGGCGGTGTCGCGGCGACGCTGGTGATCGGCGGCCTGGCGGGCTTCTACCCCGCCGTACGCGCCGCCCGCCTGCCACCGACGGAGGCGCTGGCCGCGTCCTGAGTCACCGTCAACACCGTTCGGGCCGGGCCGAGTCGCACGACTCGGCCCGGCCCGGCCGATGTGGTCAGTCAGGCGCGGTCAGTCAAGCGGCTGAGGCCATTCGTTGGCGGGCAGCAGCTCACGCAGACTCGCCGAGGTGTTCCGGCCCAGGACCACCTCCGCGTCGATGTTGGCCGGGTCGATCTGCCGGACGAACTCCCGGCATCGGCCGCACGGCGGCAGTACGTGCAGGGCTCCTTCCTCGTTCCGCCACACTGCGACGGCTTTGAGGATCCGGTATTCGCGGGCCGTCACCATGGCGGCGATCGCCGCGTGCTCCGCGCAGAATCCCGTCCCGCAGCCGGTGTCGATGCACACGCCGGAGTAGAGCGCCCCCGAGTCCGTGACAAGGGTGGCCGCCACATCGCCGAAGAGGCGGTCGCCCACCCGGTGCGGGTGGAGCACCGCCTGTGCGGTGTCGATCAATTCGCTGTTCGAGGGAATCTTCACGCGACGAAACGCTACGTCGCCCCGCACCCCGCCCGCGTCCGTACAGGTCAGGTCCGGGTCAGGTCCGGGTCAGGTCCGGGCCAGGTCCGGGCCAGGTACGCGTCCAGCGCGCCGAGCCATTCGCCGGTGCCGTGCTCGCGCCACTCCGGCTTCTCGTACCCGTCGAGGAAGCTGCCGTCCGATCCAGCCCTCGGCCATCCGCAGCCCCGCGGGCTCGATGCGGCAGGTGCGCGCCCGGCCGACCTTCTCGGACCGGACCAGCCCGCACGCTTCGAGCACCTGGAGGTGGTGCGTATCAGGCGGTGCCGTCGGCCGCCGCGCGCAGAGCGGCGAGATCGATCTTCTTCATGCCGAGCATGGCCTTCATCGCCCGCTGGGCACGTTCCTGGTCGGGGTCGTTCAGCAGCTCGTTCATCCCGCCGGGCGCGACCTGCCAGGACAGGCCGTACTTGTCCTTCAGCCAGCCGCAGGGGCCCTCCTCGCCACCTGCGGAGAGCTTGTACCAGTAGTGGTCGACCTCCTCCTGGTCCGCGCACTCGATCAGGAACGAGATGGCCTCGTCGAAGGTGAACTGCGGGCCGCCGTTGATCCCGGTGTAGCGGAATCCGTCGAGCTCGAAGTCGACGGTGAGCACCGTGCCGGCCGGCCCGGGACCGGCTTCGCCGTAGTGGGTGATGCCGGTGATCCTGGAGTTCGGGAAGATCCCGATGTAGAACTCGGCGGCCTGCTCGGCCTGCCCGTCGAACCAGAGATTGGGGGTGATCCTCGGCATGGCTGTCTCCCGGTGTCGTCGCGGTTCGCTGCCTCTTCCTCTTCTGACTCTCGCACCGGCCGAAACTCATCGCAGCAGGAGCCGTCTCAGCCCTTCGTCGCTCCCTGGAGCAGCCCGGTCACGAAGCTGCGCTGGAACAGCAGGTAGACGATCATGATCGGCAGCATCACGATGACCGTTCCGGCCGCCAGCGTCGGTACGTCGGTGTTGTTCTGGCCCACGAAGAAGCCGAGGCCCGCCGGGGCCGTACGCATGGTCGCGTCCTGGATGAGCACCAGGACCAGCAGGAACTGGTTCCAGGACCACATGAAGACCAGGACCCCGAGGGTCATGAGCGACGGGCGGGCCAGCGGGAGCAGCACGCGGAGCAGGATCGTGGCGGACGAGGCTCCGTCGATCCGCGCCGCCTCCACCAGCGACGGCGGTGTGGAGCGGAAGTGGGTCCGCATCCAGAACACGCTGAACGGCATGAACAGCGCGATCTCCACCAGGATGACGCCGAGGTAGGTGTTGGTGAGCCCCACGGCGCGCAGGTCGAAGTAGAGCGGCACCACGATCAGCTCGACCGGGATGGTGAGGCCGGCGACGAAGAACGCCGCCACCGCGTTGCCGCCGGGCAGCTTCATCGTGCCCAGCGCGTATCCGGCCAGGGTCGCGAGGACCAGTGACGCGGGTACGACTCCGACCGCGATGACCAGGCTCGACCGGATCAGATCCGAGAAACCGGCCACGCTCCAGGCCTGCCGGTAGTTGGCGAGGCTCCACTCCTCGGGCCACGCCAACCCGGTGACCGGCTCGCCGGCGGGCCGGAGGGAGGCGAGGAAGACGCTCAGGAAGGGGACGACGACGGCGATCGCCATGACGGTCAGGAGCGCGTAGCCGGACCAACGCTCCGTACGCGACGTCCTGTTCGCGGCGGCCCTGGCCGTGGTCGTCCCGTTTCCGGCCGGCCTCCTCGCGGCCGGCCTCTTCGCGGCGGTCATGTTCCCGGTCGTCATGTCTCGTACCTCGCAAGCCTGTTGACGACATAGACGAGCCCGAGGATCAGACAGCTCAGCACCACACCCAGCGCCGACGCGAGACCCACGTCGCCGTCCGAGAAGGCCAGCCGGTACACCAACAGGCCGGGCACGGTGGTCTGTTCGCCGGGGCCGCCGTTCGTCGTGACGTACACGATGTCGAAGCTGGCGAGCGCGGCCACCATCGTCACGGTCAGGGCGACGGCCAACTCGCCGCGCAGCTGCGGCAGCGTGACGGAGACGAACTCCCGTACCGGTCCGGCGCCGTCGAGCCGCGCCGCCTCGTAGAGGGTGGGGTCCACCTTGTGGACCCCGCTCAGGAAGAGCATCATGCACAGCCCGCTCAGCACCCAGGTGCCGACGAGCCCCACAGCGATCAGAGCGGTGTCGAAGTCACCGAGCCACGCGCGGGTGATCCCGTCGAGCCCGACGGCGCGCAGCGTCTCGTTCACCAGCCCGTCGTCCCCGTACAGCCAGCGCCAGGTCACGCCGACGGCGACGAGCGGCACGATCTGCGGAAGCATGAACAGGACGCGGTAGATCCCCATGCCCGGCCGCCGGTACCGGGCCAGGAGGGCGGTCGTCAGCAAACCGATCGCGATGGGGGCGAAGGAGAAGAAGACCACCAGCGTGAGGGCGTTGACGAGGGACCGCAGCAGTACGGGGTTCCGGAAGACCTCGCGGTAGTTGTCGAGCCCCACCCAGCTGCCGAGGGTGATGCCGTCCCAGTCGAAGAGCGACAGATAGGCGGTGTGGAGCGCCGGAAGCACCGCGAAGACCACGTAGACGGCGAGAGCGGGCAGTACGTAGAGATAGCCCCGCATCGTCCCGCGCCGGTGGCTACTTCTCATGGTGCGCCTCCCAGACGTCCTGGATCTCGTCCAGGAACTCCGCCGGTCCGGTGCGGTCGGCGATGAGTCTCTGTACGCCGGAGCGGAGCCGGTCGAGCATGGACGGGGCGGTGAAGTCGGGGAACTGGTTCGTTCCGTCGTCGGCGACCACGCGCCGGTGCGCGGCGGCCACTTGACCCAGTACGCCCTTCTGGTCGGGCACGGCGTCCGGGTCCGGTGGGAGGAATCCGTTGGCCGCGACGATCGAGGCGGCCTCGGGCGAGGCCATGAAGTCGAGGAACGCCCCGGCCGCTTCCGGGTGCCGGGTACGCGCGGAGACGGAGTAGGCGACGCTGAAGCCGGAGGCCACGGACCGGGCGGATTCGACGGGACCGGGCATGGGGAAGAAGCCGACGTTCTCCCCCATGGCGCCCACCAGTTGGCCAGCCGCCCAGTTCCCGTTGATCAGGAAGACGCTCTCGTCACGGGTGAAGTGCGCGGTGGAATCGACCTGCGCCGTACCGTTGGCGGATGGGTCGAAGTATCCCTCCGCCGCCCACTCGGCCACCAACTCGGCTGCTTTCAGGGCGCCTTCGGTCTCGATGGTGGCTCCGTCACGTCCGTCCACCCAGGCCCGGTACTCCTCGGGCGGCATCATGACGTTGACGAGCGCCGCCCAGAGATGCAGACCGCCGGAGTCGAGCGCGCCGAGGCTCATGGGCGTCAGACCGGCCCTCTTCGCCGCCGCCAGTTGCCCCTCGAACTCCTTGAGCGTTCGCGGCGGACGGCTGATGCCCGCCGTCGCGGCCAGTTTCCTGTTGTAGTACAGCCCCGTCATGGACAGTCCGACGGGCACGCCGTACAGCGGCTGGTGACCAGCCGAGCGACCGGCCGCGCGACCTGACGAATCGTCACCTCCACCGGCGGTGAGCTGAGCCAGATTCGCCGCGGGGAACTCCTTCCGCCAGCCGTACGCGTCCCGGTAGGGCGCCAGATCGAGAATGTCGCCGCGGTGCGCGAGGGCGTCCATCCCTACCGCGTACTGCGCGATGTCGGGCGCGGTGTCCGAGGTCATCGTGAGCTTGAGACTCTTCACGTAGTCCGCGAACTGCGTGTACTCCGGCCGTACATCGATACGTGGGTGCCTCTTCTCGAAGGCGGCGGCGAGCGCGTCGACCATCACCGGCGCGTCCGCGAAGTTCAGCCGGAGCGTGATGTCCTCGTCGGGTACGGCCGTGGACGAGGGTACGGCTCTGGGCCGGCCGGTGTTCGCGTCGTAACCGCTGCCCGGGGTGAGGGCGCCACAGGCGCCGAGCAGCACGGAGAGGACGGGGGCGAGGGAGCGGACGAGGGTGGCGGGGACGATGCCTCGGCGCGCCGCGCCTCGTTCGGTGGCCGCCATGGATGCCTCTCCGGTGGGGGACGGGGGGCGAGGAACGCCGGGTGCGGGCGCGCCGACAAGCGTCCCGCACCCGGACGGCCCCGGACGAGCGGAGATTCGGTCAGCCGGGCAGGACGGGACGGCAGGACGGCAGGTCAGCACAGCCGTCCGGTCAGTCCGTGGCGAGGGAGATCTCCGTCGACTTGATCAGCGCGGTGACCCCGGTACCGGGAGTGAGCCCCAGCTCCTCCACGGCTTCCCTGGTGATCACGGCGGTCAGTTCGGCGTCGTCCACGGCCACCTTGACGTTCGCCAGGTTGGCGCCGAGCACGATCTCGATCAGCGTGCCGGACAGCCGGTTGCGGATGCTCAGCCCCTCGATCGGCCCGGTGGCCAGGGAGACCTCGGTCGCCTTGGCCAGCACACGCACCGCGGAGCCCACCCCGATACCGAGATCCTGGACGGCCTCCAGGGTGATGGCGGCGGTGATGTCCTGCCCGCCCGACAGATGGACCTTGACCGTGGCCATGACCTCCCCGGGGGTGACACCGGTGACGGTGCCGGGGATCTGGTTGCGGATGCTCAGCTGCATGTGAGGTTCGGCCTCTCGCTGGTGGGGGGCGTGGAGCGGACAGGAGTGAGGCCATTCAAAAGGATGAGTAAAGGCTAACTACCCATTGACGCCTGTATCTGAGAATTTGCTCTGATTTCTCACGAGTAAGGCCGGGCTAACTTAGGCTCGCCTCATTCCGGGGCCGCGACGAACACTGTCCTCAGCCGCTGGAGCCCTCATGCGCCCCGTCCGTCTCTCCTTGGTCACCGCCGTCGCGGCGGTGGCCGCCCTCACCACCGTCACGGCGTGCGCCGAGAAGAGCGACGCCGGAGGTGACGGGGCGATCGAGGTCACGGCGACCGACACCTCCTGCGAGGTGTCGAAGAAGGAGTTCCCCGCCGGTCACCTCCAACTGGCCGTGGAGAACAAGGGCTCGAAGGTCACCGAGGTCTACGTCCTGTTCCCCGACGACCGGATCGTCACCGAGCG
This sequence comes from Streptomyces sp. NPDC057137, assembly GCF_042670825.1. Taxonomy (NCBI): domain Bacteria; kingdom Bacillati; phylum Actinomycetota; class Actinomycetes; order Kitasatosporales; family Streptomycetaceae; genus Streptomyces; species Streptomyces sp. NPDC057137. Next base: position 42,579 of record NZ_JBHUUW010000038.1, read on the forward strand.
CGAGAACATCGGTGCGGGCACGAAGGCGAACATCACCGCGGAGATCAAGGCCGGCGACTACGAGATCGCCTGCAAGCCGGGCATGAAGGGCAAGGGCATCCGGCAGCAGGTCAAGGCCACCGGCGGCGGCAGGACCGCGAAGCGGGACCCCAAGCTGGACGCGGCGGTCGCGGCGTACCGCCAGTACACGCTGGAGCAGGCGGAGGAGACACTGCCGAAGGCGAAGGTGTTCGCGGAGGCCGTGAAGTCCGGTGACATCGAGGCCGCGAAGCGGGCGTACGCGGACTCCCGCATCGGCTGGGAGCGCACCGAGCCGGTGGCCGAGTCCTTCGGTGACATCGACCCGAAGGTGGACCTGCGCGCGGACGGCCTCGAAGAGGGTCAGGACCCCGAGACGGACTGGACCGGCTGGCACCGCCTGGAGAAGGCGCTGTGGCAGGACAAGAAGATCACCCCGCGCGACAAGGAACTCGCCGATCAGCTGATCACGGACCTGACCGTCTGGCAGAAGAAGGTCGGTACGGCGGAGATCACCCCGACGTCCATGGCGAACGGCGCCAAGGAGCTGCTCGACGAGGTCGCCAGCGGCAAGGTCACCGGCGAGGAGGAGCGGTACAGCCACACCGACCTCGTCGACTTCAAGGCCAACGTCGAGGGCGCCGAGAAGTCGTACGCGCTGCTGAAGCCGGTGGCGTCGAAGAACGACGCGGCGCTGACCGGCGAACTGGACACGCAGTTCGCCGCGTTGAACACGCTGCTCGACAAGTACCGCGAGGACAAGACGAGTTACGTGTTCACGTCGTACGACAAGGTCGGCAAGGCGGAGCGCAAGGAGCTGTCCGACGCGGTGAACGCGCTGGCCGAGCCGCTGTCGAAGCTCGCCGCCGCGGTCGTGAAGTAGCGGCGCGGACATGTCCGACAAGACCGACTCCAACTCCGACGCCCCGAGCGACCCGGCTGACGCGACCGACGAGACCGCCGCGGCCGAGGAAAGCCGTGCGCCATCACGCCGTTCGGTGATCGGCTGGGGCGGTGCGGGGCTCGCGCTCGGCGCCGCCGTGGCCGGCGGTACGGCCGTCGCGCTGCGCGGCACGGAGGGGACGGAGCCCGCCGGGTCGGCGGGCGCGGCCGTCCCGTTCCACGGCGCGCACCAGGCCGGTATCGCCACCGCCGTCCCCGACCGCCTGCACTTCGCGGCCTTCGACGTCACCACCAAGGACCGGGCGGAGCTGATCCAGCTCCTCAAGGACTGGACCGCCGCGGCCGCGTTGATGACCGAGGGGCGCGCGGTCGGCGAAGGGGCGTTCGGCGGGCTGCCGGAGGCACCGCCGGACGACACGGGTGAGGCCGTCGGCCTCAAGCCGTCCCGGCTGACGCTCACCATCGGCTTCGGACCGTCTCTCTTCACGGCGGCCGGCAAGGGCCGAGAGGACCGCTTCGGCCTGGCCGGCCGCAGGCCCGAGGCGCTGGTCGACCTGCCGAAGTTCCCCGGCGACAATCTCGACCCGGCGCGCAGCGGCGGCGACCTGTGCGTCCAGGCCTGCGCCGACGATCCGCAGGTCGCGGTGCACGCCATCCGTAACCTCGCGCGGATCGGCTTCGGCCGGATCGCCGTCCGCTGGTCGCAGCTCGGCTTCGGCAAGACCTCGTCCACCACGCCCGACGCGCAGACCCCGCGCAATCTCTTCGGCTTCAAGGACGGCACCCGCAACGTCGCGGGCACCGACACGGCCGCGCTCGACCGGCACGTGTGGGTGTCCCCCAAGGCGGGACCCGCCTGGATGGCCGGCGGCTCCTATCTGGTGGCCCGCCGGATCGCGATGCGGATCGAGCCCTGGGACCGTACCTCCCTCCAGGAGCAGGAGGACGTCTTCGGACGGGACAAGGGTGAGGGCGCGGCGGTCGGCAAGGCCAAGGAGCACGACGAACCGTTCCTCAAGTCGATGCTGCCGACCTCGCACGTACGCCTCGCGCACCCCGACTCCAACGGCGGGGCCCGGATGCTGCGCCGTGGCTACTCCTACACCGACGGTACGGACGGACTCGGCCGTCTCGACGCGGGTCTGTTCTTCCTCGCGTACCAGCACGACGTGCGGGAGGCGTTCATCCCCGTACAGCGGAGTCTGTCGCGCGCGGACGCGCTCAACGAGTACATCCAGCACGTGGGTTCGGCGGTCTTCGCCGTACCGCCGGGCGTCCGGGACAAGGACGACTGGTGGGGTCGGGAGCTGTTCTCGTGACCCGCGTTCTCGTGACTCGCGTTCTCATGACGCGCACTTTCGTGACCCGCACTCCCGTGACACGCACAGTGACATCGGCGGAAGGACGGCCGGCATGTTCGGCAACTATCTGATCGGTCTGCGCGAGGGGCTGGAGGCCAGCCTGGTCGTCTGCATCCTCGTCGCGTATCTGGTCAAGACCGACCGCCGCGACGCGCTGCGGCCCGTATGGCTCGGCATCGGCATCGCCTGCACCATCTCGCTGGCCTTCGGCGCCGCGCTCGAATTCGGCTCCCAGGAGCTGACGTTCGAGGCGCAGGAACTGCTCGGCGGGTCGCTGTCGATCATCGCGGTGGGCCTGGTGACCTGGATGATCTTCTGGATGCGGCGTACGGCGCGGCATCTCAGGAGCGAGCTGCACGGCAAGCTCGACGCGGCGTTGCAGATGGGTACGGGCGCGCTGGTCGCGACCGCGCTGCTGGCCGTGGGCCGGGAGGGGCTGGAGACGGCGCTGTTCGTGTGGGCGTCGGTGCGGGCCGGCGGCGAGGGCCGGTCGGGTCCGCTGGTCGGTGTGCTGCTGGGGATCGCCACCGCGCTCGTGCTGGGCTGGCTGTTCTACCGGGGTGCGCTGAAGATCAACCTGGCGAAGTTCTTCACCTGGACCGGCTCGATGCTGGTGATCGTGGCGGCGGGCGTTCTCGCGTACGGGGTGCACGACCTTCAGGAGGCGCGCTTCCTGGGCGGGCTGCAGAACAAGGCGTTCGACATCACCAGCACGGTCCCGCCGGACAGTTGGTACGGCACCCTGCTCAAGGGCGTGTTCAACTTCCAGCCCGATCCGACCGTCGTCCAGGTGACGGTGTGGGCGCTGTATCTGATCCCGACGATGCTCTTCTTCCTCGCGCCGCAGCGCGGGAAGTCGGGGCGCCCCGCTCCGGCGGCGCCCCCGAAGCCCTCCCCGGAGTCCTCCTCGGAACCGGCCCAGAAGTCTTCCTCGGAGCCGGCCTCGAAGGCGCCGTAGTTCACGCCGCAGTTCACGCCGTAGTCCGGCTCCGGGGGGGGGAGGACGGATCGATCAGCCCCCGATGACCGAGAAGCCGATGACGACGCCCGCCGAGACGCTGACCTTGCCGGGGGTCAGGTCGCCGTCGCCCCCGTCCCCACCACCGCTGCTGCTGTGGCTGCGGTAGCTGTTGCGCATGTTCTCGGAGTCCACGTCCTTGATGTGGATGACCGGACCGAGTCGGACCCCGGCGGCCTCCGCGTACAGCGCCGCCTTCTCCTGTGCGGCGGCCACCGCGGCCGTGCGCGCCCGGGCGCGCAGCTCCTTCTTCGTCCGCACGTCGAACTCGACACCGTCGACCTGGTTCGCCCCGGCCTCGACGACATCGATGAGCACGGTCTCCAGGATGTCGAGTTCACGCAGTTCGATCACGAACGAGGCGGTGCACTCGTAACCCAGGAACTTGCGCTCGTTGCCGTAGCTCCACGTGGACTTGAGACCCAGCCGGGACGTAGACACGGCGGTGTCGGGGATCCCGTGGCCGCGCAGCACCTCCCGGATCTGGTTGACCCCGCCCCGGGTGACCTCGAACGCCTCGCCCGGCTTCTGCCGGGTCTGCTCGATCGCCACCCGGAGCCGGGCGAGGTCCGGCGGGGCGTCCACACTGGCCGCGCCGAACACCGATATGCCCCAGGGGGCGTCTATGGACTGAGTACCGTTCATGCCGCTCATCCAACCAGGCCGGCGATCAACCCGACGGACGCGCAACGGACCCGGGAGGAGCCCCGCTCAGGACTCCAGCCAGCCGTGCGAGCGCGCCAGCTCGATCACGGACGACCGCGCCCGCTTGATCTGATCGCCCGTCAGGGATCCGTCCGCCTGGAGCAGCGCCTCGGTCAGCTCGTTCCGCAGCTCGACCGTGGACAGCACGTCCGAGTAGTCGCCGTGCGGATCCACCGGCCCCATGCCCGACGAACTCCCCTTCGGCGCGGGCGCGTTCACCAGCCGAATCTGTGACGCCTTGGGGCCCTTGTCCCCCATCTCCAGGTAATACTCGACCTCGCTGCCCGCCTTGTACTGATACTTCTCGTCCAGCAGATCGTTGGCGTGCATGAACACGTCCTCGTCCCCCTCGCTCGGGACGATGAACCCGTACCCGCGCACCTCGTCGAACCTCAGCACTCGACCTACCTGCAACACAGCCCCTACCTCCACGGCCTACCGCTACCTCGGCTACCTCTGCGGGGATCCACAGCGAACCCCCGGGCAACCTCTCATATACACCGGCCTGCGAGAATCCGTTCCCAGCAGATAAACATGAGTCGGGGGCGCGATGGGCACCGTGGTGCGGGTACCGCAGACCCGGGACATGATCGGGGAAGAGCTTTCCGGCGACGAGGCGTGGGCGGCGCTGCGCACGTACGGCGGGCGCAAACTGCTGACCGACGCGTTCCTGCGGTTCCGTTACGCGGACGGGTTCAGCATCGCGAGGGCGCTCGCCTTCCAGTTCGTCCTGGCGCTGGTGCCGTTCAGCATCGCGCTGGTCGGCGTCGCGACGTCCCTGCATACGGAGAGTGTCGGCCGTGTCGTCGAGTTGACGCTCACCCGAATAGCACCCGGCCCCAGCGCGGATCTGATCCGGACCTCGCTGGGCCGTGCCGAGGAGGGGGCCGGTTCCGGTCCCGGGGGTGAGCTGGCCGTCTGGCTCGGGCTGGGGTTCGCGACGCTGAATCTCGCGTCGGCCATGGCGCAGATCGAGCGCGGGGCGAACCGGATCTACGGGGTGGAGCGGGACCGCCCGTTCCTCGCGAAGTACGCGCGCGCACTCGTACTCGTGGTGGCGGCCGGGCTGCCGCTGATCGGCGGGTTCCTCGTCCTGGTGGGCGGCAAGGCAGTCGGCAGCGCGCTCGCGGACACGTTCCACTGGGGCGGGGCGGCGCAGGACGCCTGGGGGTGGCTGCGGATTCCGGTGGGCATCCTGCTGACGTGGCTGGCCTCGGCCGTTCTGTTCCGCCGGGCACCGCGCCGCGACCAACCGGGGTACACATGGCTGGCGTTCGGCTCCGCCGTGCATCTGCTGCTGTGGGTGGGCGCGACGTGGCTGCTCACTCTCTACGTCGGGTTCAGCGGATCGTTCGGCTCGGTGTACGGGCCGCTGACGGCGTTCGTCGCGCTGTTGCTCTGGTCCAACCTGGCGGGCATCTCGCTCTTCCTCGGTCTGTCGCTGGCCGCGCAGCTGGAGTCCGCGCGCGCCGGACAGCACGATCCGGTCCATCCCGATCCGGGCCACGGGGGCGATCCGGACCACGTCTGAGCGGGGCTGAAGCCAGGGGGTCTTGCCGCTCAGTGCGACTCGCGCGACACCTCGTGGCCGCTCGACCCGACGAGGAAGTCGAGGTCGACTCCGGTGTCGGCCTGCATGACATGGTCGACATAGAGACGTTCCCAGCCGCGTGCCGGAGCGGCGAAGGCGCCGGTCATCTCCTGGGCGGGGCGGCGTAGTTCGAGCTCCGCCGCCGGTACGTCCACGTCCAGGCGGCGCCCCGCGACGTCCAGCTCGATCCAGTCCCCCGTGCGTACGAGTCCCAGCGGGCCGCCCGCCGCGGCCTCGGGAGCGACATGCAGCACGACCGTGCCGTACGCCGTCCCGCTCATCCGCCCGTCGCAGATCCGCACCATGTCGCGTACGCCCTGCTCCAGCAGCTTGGTGGGCAGCGGCAGGTTCGCCACCTCGGGCATTCCGGGATAGCCCTTGGGGCCGCAGCCCCGGAGCACCAGCACGGACGTCGCGTCCACGTCGAGATCCGGGTCGTCGATGCGTGCGTGCATGTCCTCGATGCTGTCGAAGACGACCGCCCGGCCCCGGTGGTTCAGCAGTTCGGGCGACGCCGCGGCGGGCTTGATGACGGCACCGGACGGGGCCAGGTTCCCGCGCAGCACGGCGATCCCCGCGTCGGCCTGCAGCGGCTCCGTACGCCGGTGGATGACGGAGTCGTCCCAGATCCGCGCCCCGTCGAGGTGGTCGACCAGTGGCCTGCCGGTGACGGTGAGCGCCGCCGGATCGAGCAGGTCCCGCACCTCGTGCAGGACGGCGAGCAGGCCCCCGGCCCGGTGGAAGTCCTCCATGAGGTGCCGTCCGGCGGGCTGGAGGTCGACCAGCAGCGGGACGCCCGCGCCGGTGCGGTCGAAGTCGTCGAGCGTGAGGTCGATACCGAGCCGCCCGGCGATGGCGAGCAGATGCACGACGGCGTTGGTCGAACCGCCGACGGCGGCCAGGGCGACGATCGCGTTGAGGAAGGACCCCTTGGTCAGTGTGGTGCTGGGGCGGCGGCCTTCGGCGACCATCTCCACGACGAGCCGTCCCGTGCCGTGGGCGCTCTCCAGCAGTCGGCTGTCCGGGGCGGGGATGCCCGCGACGCCGGGAACGGTGGTGCCCAGGGCCTCCGCGACGCAGGCCATGGTGGACGCGGTCCCCATGGTGTTGCAGTGCCCCCGGCTGCGGATCATCGAGGACTCGGACCTCAGGAACTCCTCCTCGGAGAGCGTGCCCGCCCGTACCTCCTCGCTGAGTTTCCACACGTCCGTGCCGCAGCCCAGCGGCTTGCCGCGGAACGTGCCGGTCAGCATCGGACCGCCGGGCACCACCACGGCCGGCAGATCGACGGAGGCCGCCGCCATCAGCAGGGACGGGATGGTCTTGTCGCAGCCGCCGAGGAGTACGACCCCGTCGATGGGGTTGGCCCGCAGCATCTCCTCGGTCGCCATCGCCGCCATGTTCCGCCACAGCATGGCGGTGGGTCTGACCAGCGTCTCGCCGAGGGAGACGACCGGGAGATTCATCGGGACGCCGCCGGCCTCCCAGATGCCCTGCTTGACGCTCTCGGCGACCTCGCCGAGGTGGGCGTTGCAGGGGGTCAGGTCGGACGCGGTGTTGGCGATGGCGATGTGCGGGCGGCCGTCGAAGGCGTGGGCGGGCAGTCCCCGGCGCATCCACGCCCGGTGGATGTAGGCGTTCCGGTCGGTTCCCGCGTACCACTGAGAGCTGCGCTGCTCCGGCATGGCTGGCACCCTAACTTCCCCGGGCCGTACCGTGGAAGAGCGCACCCGCCCTCCCGCCCGCCGTCCGGCCCGCGCTTCCAGGAGGTTGGCCTTGCGTGCTTTTGTCATCACCGGACCGGGCCGATGCGAGGTTCAGGACGTCGATCCGCCGGTCGCCCGGCCAGGTGAGGTCGTCGTCGATGTCGACCGGGTGGGTGTCTGCGGCACCGACATCGAGTTCTACACGGGCGAGATGAGCTATCTGCACGACGGCCACGCCACGTATCCGATCCGGATCGGCCACGAGTGGTGCGGCACCGTGTCGGCCGTGGGTGAGGGGGTCGAGCCCGGCTGGCTGGGCCGGCGCACCACCGGGGACACGATGCTCGGCTGCGGGCACTGCCGGCGGTGCGTCGGCGGGTTGCACCATGTGTGCGAGGACCGTTACGAGTTGGGCATCCGGCACGGCCGGCCGGGCGCGCTCGCCGAGCAGGTCGCCGTTCCGGTCTCGTCGCTGCACGCGCTCCCGGACAGCGTGGACGCGACGGCCGGCGCGCTGGTGGAGCCGGGCGGCAACGCGCTGCGCGCCGTCGAGGCCGCCGCGCTGTCCCCCGGCGACCGGCTGCTGGTGCTCGGTCCGGGCGCCATCGGTCTGCTCGCGGCGCGATTCGCCCTGGCGCGAGGCGTGGAGGTGCACGTCCAGGGGCTGCCGGGGGCGTCGCTGGATTTCGCCCGCTCCGTGGGCGCGCATGGCGCGTGGACGGCCGAGGGCCTTCCCGAGCTGCCCTTCGACGCGGTGATCGACGCGTCGAACGCGGCCCATCTTCCGGCGCGGGCACTGGAGTTGGTCGAGCCGGGCAAGCGGGTCGTGTACATCGGTCTGGCGAGCGTGCCGAGCCGGATCGACACCCGCGCGCTGGCGCTGAAGGACGTCACCGCCGTGGGCGTCCTGAGCGCGTCGCCCGCCCTCTCCCGCACCGTCGGGCACTACGCGTCGGGCGCGGTCGATCCGCGGCCGCTGGTCGCGAGCACGGTAGCGCTGGAGTCGCTGGCGGCCGTACTCGCGGGTGTACGGCCCGAGGGGGCGGGCCCGGGGCCGAAGATCCAGGTCGACCCTCGACTGTGAGCGGGGGGGACGGCCGGGGGGGCCGAGGGGGGCGGCCGGGGCCCGGGGCTCAGGCGAGTGCGATACGGACCTGGTGCCGGCCGCGCAGACCGGCCGGCACGGTGTCGGTCCGGCGCCCGTCCACCGTCGCCGACGCGACGCGGTTGCCGGAGCCGGTGAGCGTGATGTCCAGCGTCATGTCCCGGTAGGACAGGTCGCGCAGGGTCACGGGTCCCCAGCCCGCGGGCAGGCTCGGGGCGAAGCGCAGCCCGCCCCGCCCGAACCGCATGCCGAACAGCCCCTGGTGGATCAGCCGTAGATAGCCGGTGGCCGACCAGGTCTGGTCCTCCTCCGACTCCCACTGCCGTTCGTTCTGCCAACCACCGTCCACCGCACCGGTGTCGGCGTTGTAGATCTCCCAGAAACGGCCGTCCGGCCGCTGAAGGCCGGCGATGTCGGTGACCGCCTGCGCGAAGAGGTCGATCCGCCCGCCGACGGCCGCCGCGTGCCCCCACATGCCGACCGTCATCGGCCAGACGATCACGTTGTGGCGGCCCGGCCGTTCGTCGTCGAAGCCCGAGAAGTGCGGGTACACGTTGACCACGCCGCGCGGCTGGCGGTGGGTCGTGCGGAGCAGCGCGCGCGTCTGGCCCGGGGAGGCGACCCCGCAGAGCACGGCGAACGCGAGCCCGTTCCCCTCCTGGTACGTCTCCAGTTGGCCGACGCGCTCGCCCGCGCCATGGATGAAGTAGCCGTAGCTGTCGGCCTCGGGCCGCCAGAGGTGGGAGTCGATGGCGGTACGCAACCGGGCCGCCGAACCGCGCAGTTCACCGGCCACGGCCCGGTCGCCCACCACCTCCGCCATGTCGGCGCAGGCCAGATACGCGGCGTAGTAGAGGCAGTTGGTGGACAGACACATCATCGTGTCCGCGTCCGGGTGGTCGAGGACGAACGACGAGCCGTTGGCGGGGTCGTAGGGCGGGCTCGGGTAGCCGGCGATGCCGTCCTGCATGAAGGCCGGGCCCTCGAAGAGGCCGTACTCCTCGTTGAAGTGCCGGTCGCGGTTCAGGCGCAGCGTGTTGAGCGCGGCCTGGTGGGCGTCGGTGACGAACTCGTGGTCCCCGGTGGTCAGATGGTGGTCGCGGGCGGCGATCGCCCAGATGATCTGGTCCCACCACTGGTTGTCCTGCTGCACGATCAGTGTGCCGTCGTCCTGTCGGCGGCAGACCGACCAGAGCGTGTTGCGGGCCGCGTCGGGCGACAACAGGCTCGCCGCGTTCCAGGAGTTGACCGAGGCGTCGCGGGTCCAGGGCTGTTCGTATCCGCCGCCGGCCCGGATGAAGACGCCGGGCGGGTCGGTCATAAGACCGGTCTGGTTGTACTCGGCCGGGTCGTAGCTGACGGTGTTGATGTCGAGGAGGTTGTCGAGCGCCGCGCGGTAGGCGCTGCCCAGCAGCGCCTCGTGGGGTCTCCCGAACTCGATGCGCGGGCGTCCGGGGCCTGTTCGGCCGGGCGCGGCGAAGCCGGGTACCGCGGCGGACGCCAGGCCCGCCGCCGTCAGTGCGGTGACGGCTCCCGCCCGCAGGATGTGACGTCGTGCCGGTCCGTGCCGTCGCTCGTCCGCGCTCATGTGGCCTCCCGCATCGACACCGTTGTCACGCGCTCGCACGGAGGGGATGTTCGCTGCGACGTGACGGGCTGTCAATAAGGGGGTCGACGAGGAGGGGGATCAGTGTTGTTCAAGCCGGGCGGCGGCGGACCTGTCGTCGGCCGCCGCCGTCCCGCTCGTGCTTGTTCTCGTGTCTTGTTCTCGTGCTTACTGATCTTGGCTTACTGCTCTTGGCGCTCGTTCTCAGACGTTGACGCCGAAGTCGGCGGCGATACCGGCCAGTCCGGAGGCGTAGCCCTGACCGACGGCGCGGAACTTCCACTCCGCACCGTGCCGGTACAGCTCGCCGAAGACCATCGCCGTCTCGGTGGAGGCGTCCTCGGTGAGGTCGTAGCGCGCGAGTTCGGCGCCACCGGCCTGGTTCACCACGCGGATGAACGCGTTACGGACCTGGCCGAAGCTCTGCCCGCGCGAACCGGCCTCGTGGATCGAGACCGGGAAGACGATCTTGTCGACGTCGGCGGGGACACCCGCGAGGTTGACCTTCAGCGACTCGTCGTCACCCTCGCCCTCACCGGTGAGGTTGTCACCGGTGTGCTCGACCGAACCGTCGGGGCTCTTGAGGTTGTTGTAGAAGATGAAGTGCTGGTCGGAGAGCACCCGGCCGGCGCTGTTCACCAGCAGCGCGCTCGCGTCGAGGTCGAAGTCCGCACCGGTCGTGCTGCGCGCGTCCCAGCCGAGGCCGACGAGCACGGCGGTCAGGCCGGGAGCCTCCTTGCTCAGCGAAACGTTGCCACCCTTGCCCAGGGAAACGCCCACGATCTCCTCCTGCTGTTCGTGACTGAAAAGTGGATCAAAATCTATAACACCGGGCCACCGACGGTCCCGGTATCGACCAGACTTGTACGGTTCGGTGACCGTCGTTGGGACTGGAGTGGCTGAAGCGGGGCAGGCGGTGGTGTGAACGCAGGACCGGCCCTCTTCTACGGGCCGCCACGGGGAACGGATCGCACTCATGGACCAGCGGGTGGAAGAGACCGAGGACCGCTGCCCGGCCACGGGCCGGGTGCTCAGGCGGGGCGCGGTGTTCGACGGGGAATCGGGAATGATCGGTGAGGCACGCCGCTTCACGGCCGACTTCCTCGGAGGCGTACGGACCGATCAGGGCCGGACGGTGCCGTCGCGCGTGATCGGTACGGCGCAGCTGGTCGTCAGTGAGCTGGTGACCAACGCGTGCAAGTACGCGCCCGGCCCCTGCCTCCTTGATCTGGTGTTCGACGGGGACACGGTGGAGATCACCGTGTGGGACACCGATTCCACGCTGCCGGTGGCGTGCGCCGCCGAGCCCGGCCGGATCGGGCAGCACGGGCTGGAGATCGTCATCTCGCTGTGTGAGGGGTACGACGTCCGCCGGGAGCCGGTGGGCAAGCGCATCAAGGTCCGCCTCGCGTCGGGGGACGACAGCCAGACCTAGGGCCGCCGGGCGGCGGGCGGCGGGCCGAAGCCGATCGGGTGGTCCGTGGCGGGGCACGTTTGCCGGGTGTGACCGAGGGATACCCGACGGTGATGCCGCACACCTCCGAAGTGATGCTCCACGTCAACGGCACCCCGCACCGGCTGACGCTCGACAACCGAACCACGGTGCTCGACGCCCTGCGCGAGCACCTGGATCTCACCGGCCCCAAGAAGGGCTGCGACCACGGCCAGTGCGGCGCCTGCACCGTCCTCGCCGACGGCCGGCGCGCCAACAGCTGTCTGATGCTGGCCATCGCACACAGCGGTGCCCGGATCACCACGATCGAGGGCCTGTCGGGCGGCGGTGGCGGTACGGACGGTCTTCACCCGCTGCAACAGGCGTTCCTCGACCGCGACGGCTTCCAGTGCGGCTACTGCACACCCGGCCAGATCTGCTCGGCGGTCGGCGTCATCGCCGAGGCGGCCGGCGGACATCCGTCCCATGTCACCGGCGCGGACGGCCCGCCCCCGGGCGCACCGGTGCCACTCACCGCCGACGAGATCCGCGAACGGATGAGCGGCAACATCTGCCGCTGCGCCGCGTACCCGCACATCGTCGCGGCCGTCGAGGACGTCGCGGGCAGGACGAGCCGGACAAGCAGGACGAGCAGGACGGAGGTGGCGTCCTCGTGAAGTCCTTCACCTACGAACGCGCCACCGATCCGGCCCAGGCCGTCGCCCTCCTCGCCCACCGTCCGGGCGCCCAATTCCTCGGTGGCGGCACCAACCTCGTCGACCTGATGAAGCTCGGGGTCGAGACCCCCGGTCATCTGGTCGACATCGCCCGGCTGCCGCTCGACCGCGTCGAGGAGACCGCCGACGGCGGCCTGCTCATCGGCGCCACCGTGCGCAACAGCGATCTCGCCGCCGACCCGGCCGTCCGCACCCGCTTCCCGGTACTGTCGCAGGCACTGCTCGCGGGTGCCTCGGGACAGCTGCGCAACTCGGCCACCACAGGCGGCAATCTGCTCCAGCGCACCCGCTGTCCGTACTTCCAGGACATCACCAAGCCGTGCAACAAGCGGCGGCCCGGCTCCGGTTGTCCCGCGCGGGAGGGTGCGCACCGCGATCTCGCGGTGCTGGGGCACTCGGAGGCATGCGTGGCGACGCATCCCTCCGACATGGCCGTCGCACTCGCCGCGCTCGACGCCGACGTCCTACTGCTGGGTCCGGACGGCGAACGCACCGTGCCGCTCACCGACTTCCACCGGCTGCCCGGCGACCGCCCCGACCAGGACACCGTGATCCGGCCCGGCGAACTCGTCACCGCGGTCCGGCTGCCCGCGTCGGCCGCCGGGCTGCCGTCCGCGTACCGCAAGGCCAGGGACCGCGCCTCGTACGCCTTCGCGCTGGCCTCGGCCGCCGTGGCGCTCGACGTGCGCGACGGTGTCGTACGGGAGGTACGGCTCGCCTTCGGCGGGCTGGCCCACAAGCCCTGGCGGGCGACCGTCGCCGAGGCCGCGCTGCGTGGCGGACCGGCCACCGCCGACGCCTTCCGCAGCGCCGTGGATGCGGAGTTGGCCGCCGCGCGGCCGCTGCGGGACAACGGCTTCAAGGTCCCGATGGCCCGCAACCTCGCCGTCCGCCTGCTCACCGAGCTGGCCGACCCCGAGGCGAGCGCCGTCGACCCCACCGACCCGCGCCACGCGGACCACCGCACTGCCGACCCGCGCCCCACCGACGACCGCCGAGGAGACCGATGACGACCAGCCGGGAGCGGGCCCTGGGATCCGCCGCCGCCCGCATCGAGGGTCCGGCGAAGGTCACCGGGACGGCCAGGTACGCGGCCGAACACACCCCGCCCGGCTGCCTGTACGCGTGGGTGGTGCCGGCGACCGTGGCCCGCGGCCGGATCGCGTCGTTCGACACGGACGCCGCGCTCGCCGAGCCCGGCGCCGTCGCCGTACTGACCCATGAGAACGCGCCGCGGATCAACGAGCCCGACGACCCGACGCTGGGTGCGCTGCGCGACGACCGCGTGCCGCACCGCGGCTGGATCGTCGCGGTCGCGGTGGCCAGGACGCCGGAAGCGGCGCGCGCCACCGCCGACGCCGTGCGGGTCACCTACGTGGCCGAGGACCACGACGTCATCCTCACCGCCGACCATCCCGGCCTCTACACCCCCGAGAAGGCGAACGCCGGACACCCCGCCACCCGCGAGCGCGGCGACTTCGACGCCGTCCACGCCGCCGCCCCGATCACCGTCGATGTCACCTACTCGATGGACCCCATGCACAACCACCCCATGGAGCCGCACGCCGCCGTCGCCCACTGGCACGACGGGCGGCTGACGGTGCACGACTCCAGCCAGGGGTCGAGCGTCGTACGCGAGACCCTGGCCGCGCTGTTCGGCATGGACCCGGCACACATCACCGTCATCAGCGAACACGTCGGTGGCGGCTTCGGTTCCAAGGGGACCCCGCGTCCGCAGCCGGTGCTCGCCGCGATGGCGGCGCGGCATGTCGGACGCCCCGTCAAGCTGGTGCTGCACCGCTCCCAGCTCCCGGCGCTCGTCGGGCACCGGCCGCCGACCATCCAGCGCGTGCGGCTCGGCGCGGGCCCGGACGGGCTGATCACCTCGCTGGCGCACGAGATGATCAGCTACACGTCCACGATCAAGGAGTTCGTGGAGCAGGCCGCCACTCCCGCCCGCACCATGTACACCTCGCCCAACAGCCGTACCACCCACCGCGTCACCGCGCTCGACGTGCCGACACCGTCGTGGATGCGGGCGCCCGGCGAGGCGTCGGGCATGTACGCGCTGGAGTCGGCGATGGACGAGCTGGCCCTGGCCGTCGGGATGGATCCGGTGGAGCTGCGGATCCGCAACGAGCCCTCGCACGAGCCGGATTCGGGCCGGGCGTACAGCAGCCGTCATCTCGTGGAGTGTCTGCGCGAGGGGGCCCACCGGTTCGGCTGGCGGGACCGCGATCCGCGCCCCGGGGTACGGAGGCAGGGCCGGTTCCTGCTCGGCAGTGGCGTCGCCGCCGCCTCGTACCCGGTGCTGGTCTCACCGTCCACGGCGGAGGCGCGCGCCGACGCGGACGGCGGCTTCCTGGTACGGGTCAATGCCACGGACATCGGTACGGGAGCCCGCACCGTGCTCACCCAGATCGCGGCCGACGCGCTCCACGCGCCCATGGACCGGGTCCGTGTCGAGATCGGCGACAGCGACCTGCCGCGCGCCCCGCTGGCCGGCGGTTCGTCGGGCACCGGCTCGTGGGGCTGGTCGGTCGACAAGGCGTGCCGTGCGCTGCGTTCCCGTATCGACGCGGCGGGCGGCCCGGTGCCTCCGGAGGGGCTGTCCGCGAGCGCCGACACCACCGAGGACGTGGGAGCCGGGTCGGAGTTCGCCCGCCACTCCTACGGCGCGCACTTCGTCGAGGTCCAGGTGGACGCGGACACGGGCGAGATCCGGGTGCGCCGGATGCTGGGAGTCTTCGCAGCCGGTCGCATCCTCAACTCCCGCACGGCACGCTCCCAGTTCATCGGCGCGATGACCATGGGGCTCGGCATGGCGCTGATGGAGGGAGCGACGCTCGATCCGGTGGCCGGCGACTTCACGGAGCGCGACCTCGCCTCGTACCACGTGCCCGCACACGCGGACGTGCCCTCCGTGGAGGCGCACTGGATCGAGGAGGACGACCGGCACCTCAACCCGATGGGCAGCAAGGGCATCGGCGAGCTGGGCATGGTCGGCACGGCCGCGGCGATCGGCAACGCGGTGCACCACGCGACGGGAGTCCGCCTGCGCCACGCCCCGATGCGCCCGGACACACTGCTGCCGCACCTGGGCTGACCCGCCGGACCGCTACAGCTCAGCGGTACGCGGCCGATGCTCGGACAGCCAGGTCTCGGCATACGCGACGGCGTCGGCCAGCGCGAACAGCCGGGCGTCCGCACCTCCCACGGTGCCTCGCACCACTGGGTGTTCCTTCTCGAAGGCCGCGCCGAGCTCGTCGAAGCGGTCCGAGGAGATCGAGGTGTCTCGCACCGTGCTCCACGTGCGGCCGTGCGGGGTCATGACGGCGAAGGAGTTGTCCACACACGGCGAGGGGATCCGGTACTCGGCCAGATGGAACGCCGTACAGGACCGGAAGCCCGCACCCAGCAGAAGGACCCGCGCCGCACCTTCTTCCAGGCGGGCGAGCGGACTCCGTTCGCCGAGCCGGCAGTCGGGTGCGTGGCCGTCCACGATCGCGGCGGCGCGCGGGCCCACGGCGGCGAAGGAGGTCTGCGGATGACTGCTGCGGACGGCGCCCGGCCAGTTACGAACGGCCTCCGGTACGACACCGACCCTGCGGCAAGGAGTCGTTCGTGCGTCGAACGCCGGTGTCGAGGCACGAATGTCCGCCCACCATGCCTCGGGCACCGGCGGACTCTCCCAGTGCGCCGGGTCCGAGTTGTCGGCGGACTGCGTCGGCACCACCAGGGTCCCGGCGTTGCCGAGGGCGTCGATCAGCGCCATGACGACAGCTTCGGCACCGCCGGACACCCAGCCGAGCGAGCTGAGCGAGGAGTGCACGAGGAGCGTCTCACCGGGGTGGACGCCGAGCGCGCGGAGGTCGGAGGCGAGCGAATCGCGCGTACACATCGGGCCGGTCGGAGGCGGAGTAGGCATAACTGGAGAGTGTCGAGTGCCGAGGCTCCCCGCACCACCGGGTTTTCACCGGTTTTCCCACCTCACCGACGGCTGTCCGGGTCGGCGCCGGGTGCGGCAGGGGTGTCGCGGCCGGTGAGTGCGAGGCCGGCGCGGTGGTCGGTGTATCGGGCAGCGTTCGTTGTTCTCGGTAGGCCCAGCCTCCGTTCACTCGGCGTTCGGTTTGTTCTTCGAGACTCTGCGGTTGGCACCCCCCGCGCCGGAAGTTGAACGAAAGGCTCCAACCGTGAAGGACAAGAACACCGAAGACCCCGAGCGCTCCGCCCTCTCCCGGCGTCGGCTCGTCAAGTTCGCAGGCGTCGGCGCCACCCTCGCCGCGGCCGCCCCGATCGTCGGCACCGGCGTCGCTTTCGGCAACGACGAGGACGACCGCAAGAAGTCCGGCGGCTCCGGTGACTCCCGCAGACGCGCCTGGCGCGCCGGCGACCACCACGTGCACTCGGAGTACAGCGGGTCCTTCGACACGACGAAGAACCCGCCCGTGTTCCAGAAGGGCGGCGACGCCGTCTACCCGATCGTGACCAACGCGATCATGGCGAAGAACTTCGGTCTCAGCTGGGCGATGTGCACCGACCACGGCGGTCCGACGCACTCGAAGGTCAACCTGGAGCAGGCCTACCCCGACCTGCTGCGTTCGCGCGTGCTCGTCCCCGAGGTGCTGCAGTTCTGGGGCATGGAGTTCGACGCCCCGGCGCTCGACCACCACACGCTGATGATCCCGCACCACACCGACGAGGCGCAGCAGCTGTACGAGCTGGAGAAGCGCTTCGCCAAGCTCGACCCCTTCCCCGCCGACCCGGGCCGCGACACCGAGGCCAAGATGGTGGAGTTCCTGAAGGCGGCCAAGGGCATGCCCCGTAAGCCGCTGGTGATCGCCCACCACGCCTCGCGCTCCGCGACCGGCCTCGGCGTCTACGGTCTGGACACGCCGCGCGAGTTCCGCAACGGCAACGACGCCGCGTCCGACATCTACGTCGGCTTCGAGGGTGCTCCCGGCCACCAGGCGGGCCCGCTCAACGGTGGCGACCGCGGCGGGTACGGCAACTACCCGACGCACGGCGGCTTCGACCAGATGACCGCGCGCGTCGGCGGCCTGTGGGACTCGCTGCTCGGCGAGGGCCGGCGCTGGTGGATCACCGCGACGTCCGACTCGCACGTGCACTGGACGCGCGGCGGCTCCGACTTCTGGCCGGGCGAGTACAGCAAGACCCACGTGCTGGCGCGCCAGGACTACGGCGACATCATGGACGGTCTGCGCAACGGCCGGATCTGGGTCGGCACCGGCGACCTCATCCGGACCCTCGACGTCACGGCGAGCAACCGCGGCAACGAGGCCGCCGTGGGCGAGACGATCACGGTCACCAACCGGGGCCGTACGGACGTCGAGATCGAGATCAGGTTCCGCCCGCTGGACGGCAAGAACGCCAACGGCGACCGTCCCGAGGTACGTCGCGTCGACCTGATCGTCGGCAAGATCACCGGCAAGAGCGACAACCGCGACTCCGACACCAACCCGACGACCAAGGTCGTGGCGCGGTTCGGCAAGCGCGACTGGCGCAAGCAGGGCGACGAGTACGTCATCAAGCACACCCTGCGCGACGTGGACGCCGACCTCTACGCCCGCGTCCGCGGCACCAGCACGGACGAGGCCGAGCCGCTCGCGGACGGTCTTGAGAGCCCGTGGGACGACCTCTGGTTCTACTCGAACCCGGTCTTCGTCAAGGTCCGCTAGTCCGTTAGTCCGCTAGTACGGGACTTGGCAGGCCGGTCGATCGTCAGTCGCCGGACGGGCGGATCCCAGCCCGTCCGGCGCTCGTCAACCCGTGCAGTCGCAGGGCCAGTTGGATCTCCAGCGTGCGCGCCGGGGAGTTCCAGTCCGGCCCGAGCAGCCGGCCCACCCGTTCCAGCCGCTGCACGACCGTGTTCACATGGACGTGCAGCGCGGTCTTGGTCCGGGTGAGGCTGGCCCCCTCGGCGAAGTACGCGTCGAGCGTCCCGACGAGGTCGGTGCCGCGCTCGGCGTCGTAGTCGAGTACGGGGCCGAGCGTGGCGCGTACGTAACCGCCGAGGTCCGCCCGGTCGCCCAGGAGTACGCCCACGAAGCCGAGTTCGTCGGTGGCGCCGCCGTGCCCGGTGTGGCCCAGGACGCGCAGGGCGGAGAGACAGCGGCCCGCCTCGCTGTGGGCGGTGGGCAGTTCGGCGGGTCCCGCGGCCGGGCCCGCGGCGCCGACGGTGACCGGGGAGCCGACGGCCTGGCCGAGTTCGGCGGCCAGCTTGCGCGCGGTCGGCCCGGGGGTCTCGGTGGGCGCGACCAGCACCACGTGTCCCTCGTGCATGCCTGCCAGCCCCTTGCCGGCCTGGGCGTGTCTGGCGGCCACGGCCAGCAGGCGGTGCCGGTCCGCCGTCTCGCTGTCCGCGACGAACACGCAGTGGCGGCGGGCCAGGTTGACCCCCAGCCGCCGGGCCCGCGCGGTCAGGGCGCCCGGGTCGCCGGAACCGATGAGCAGGTCGCCCAGCAGTTCGCCCCGTACCCGGTCCTCCGCCTCGGCGACCGACCGGCGCAGCAGCAGGAGCAGCGCCGTGACGACTCCGGCGCGTTCGAACAGGAGCCGGTCGACGTCCGCGAGGTCCGCGTGTCCGGTGAGGGCGATGCTGCCGAGGAGTTCCGGGCCGGCCAGGACCGCGCAGACCCAGGTGCCGTTCAGGGGGACCGCCCGGCCGCTGGCCCGGGAGGCGGCGACGGCCGGGGCCAGGTCCGGTCCGGCGGCTTTCCGGGGGGTCTGGACGTCTGGCACGGCACCTGGCGGCGGCACCGACTCGGCGCGGGCGCGGGCGAGTTCGGCACCGTCCGCGTCGTGGATGAGGATCCCGCCGTCGAGGATGTCGGCGATGGCCGCGGCCACGTCGTCGGCCCCGCCGCCCCGCAGCACGAGGTCGGTCAGCTGGTCGTGCGCCGCCTCGGCGCGGCGTATCTCCCCGCTGTGTGTCCGGATCGTCTCCGAGGCCGAGTTGAGGTCGACCAGCGCGGCCCGCGTCTCCTCCAGCAGCCGCGCGCCGTCGATGGCGATGGCGGCGTGGTCGGCCAGCGAGGAGAGCAGGGCGACCTCTTCGGCGGCGAACTCACGGGGCGCGCGGTCCGCCGCGTACAGCACTCCGATGATCCGGGAGCCGACGCGCAGCGGCACACCGAGAATCGCGCGCAGCCCCTCGTCGAGTACGGCGCTGTCGATGGTGTTGGTGTGGTGGAAGCGGGTGTCGCGCTGGTAGTCGCCGGTGGCGTACGGGCGGGCGGTCTGCGCGACGAGTCCGCCGAGGCCCTCGCCCATCCCGAGCCGCACCTGTTGGAACGCGGCGGCCACGGATCCGTCGGTCACCCGCATGTAGGTGTCGCCGGCGAGTTCGTCGTTGAGGGAGAGATACGTGACGTCCGTGCCGAGCAGCAGCTTGGCCCGGTGGACGATGGCGCGCAGCACGGCGTCCAGGTCCCGGAGCGCGGCCAGGTCGCTCGCGGTGTCGAAGAGGGCGGTGAGCTGCGCCTCGCGCCGCCGGTGCTGGCTGAGGGTGCGCCTGATGCGCAGGGCGACCTCGGTGGCGTCGGTGATCGCGGCCAGTTCACCGCCCCGTACGCCTGCCTCGCGGGCGTCGGCGGCGGGGCGGGCGAACTCCTCCGTGGGGGCGCCCCGCGCCAGCAGGTCGAGGAGCCGGCGCAGGGCAGCCACGGAGTGCCGGGTGCCTGGAGCTGTCACGTCGGCGAGCATACGGTGATCACCTCCAGGTGGGCATGGGTGCGGCGGCGGGAGTTCGGTCCCCTCCCGGGGGCGGTCAGCCGCCGAGCCGGGCCGAGTCCTTGGCGGTCTCCGCGCGGGTCGCGGGGGCCGGAGTCGACGGCGCGGCGGGCGCGGGCGCGGGCACGGAGCCGACCAGCCCGTCCTTCGTCAGGTCGCGGCCCCGGGTCTCCTTCGCCACCCACACGGTCACGACGGTGACGAGCGCCGCCGCGCTGAGATAGATGGACACCGGCACGGACGAGTCGTAGTCCTTGAGCAGTTCGACGGCGATGAGCGGTGCGAGCGCGCCACCGATGATCGAGGCGAGCTGGGACCCCATCGAGGCGCCCGAGTAGCGGACCTTCGTGTCGAACATCTCGGAGATGAAGGCCGCCTGCGGCCCGTACATCGCCCCGTGGAACAGCAGACCCACCGTCACCGCGAGTGCGATGACCGGGAACGACTCGGTGTCCAGCAGCGCGAAGAACGCGAACGCCCAGCCCACCATGCCGATCGCGCCGATCTGGGTGACCGGGCGGCGGCCGAGCCGGTCGGAGAGCGCACCCCACATCGGGATGGTGACGAAGTGCACCGCCGAGCCGATCAGGACCGCGTTGAGGGCGTCGCTCTTGGGCAGTTCCAGATGCACGGTGACGTAGACGAGGACGAAGGCGGTGAGGATGTAGTACGAGACGTTCTCGCCGAACCGGGTGCCGATCGCGACCAGCACCTCACGCCAGCTCTTGCGGAACACCTGCACGACGGGCGCTTCCTCCTTGACGGCGGGGACGCCGCTCGTGGCAGCGGCCCCGGCCGCCCGCGCCGCCTCGTCGGCCGCCTGCCGCTGGGCCTCCAGGAAGACCGGTGACTCCTCGACGGAGATACGTATCCACAGGCCGATCATGACGAGCACACCGGAGAGCAGGAACGGGATGCGCCAGCCCCAGGCGAGGAACGCCTCGTCGGACTGGATCGCGGCGAGCAGCGCGAGCACACCGGTGGCCAGCAGGTTGCCGCCGGGCGCGCCCGCCTGCGGCCAGGAGGCCCAGAAACCACGGCTCTTGTCACCGCCGTGTTCGGAGACGAGCAGGATCGCACCGCCCCACTCGCCGCCGAGTGCGAAGCCCTGGACGAGCCGCAGCACGGTCAGCAGGATCGGCGCGCCGACGCCGATGGTCGCGTGCGTGGGCAGCAGCCCCATGGCGAAGGTGGCGCCGCCCATCAGCAGGAGGCTGAACACGAGGAGCTTCTTGCGGCCGATCTTGTCCCCGTAGTGACCGAAGACGATGCCGCCGAGGGGGCGGGCGGCGAAGCCGACGGCGTAGGTGAGGAAGGCGAGCAGCGTGCCGACGAGGGGGTCGCTGCTGGGGAAGAACAGGGTGTTGAAGACCAGCGCGGCGGCGGAGCCGTAGAGGAAGAAGTCGTACCACTCGATGGTGGTGCCGACGAGGCTGGCCGCGACGATGCGGCGGATGTCGACCCGCCGGGGTGGTGGGGAGCTGGGGACACTCATGGTGGAGTCACCGTGTTTCGTTGGGCGGGCAGGGACGGGGGTGCGGGTGGTGCGGAGCGGGGGCGATGGGGAGTGGTGGAGCGGGTCGGGCGTCGGGGGCGTCAGCGGGCGCCCCACCCGCCGTCGACGGGTATCGACGAACCGGTGATGTAACCGGTGTCGGGTCCGCAGAGCCAGACACACACCGCGGCCACCTCCGCCGGCTCGATCAGCCGCTTGATCGCGGAGCGGTCCAGCAGTACGTCGCTGACGACGTCGTCCGGGGGGATGTGGTGGGCCGCGGCCTGGGCCGCGATCTGCCCTTCCACGAGCGGAGTCCGTACGTAGCCGGGGTTGACGCAGTTGCTGGTGACACCGTGCGGCGCGCCTTCGAGCGCGGCCACCTTGCTCAGCCCCTCCAGGCCGTGCTTGGCGGCGACGTACGCGGACTTGAAGGGGCTGGCGCGCAGTCCGTGCATGCTGGAGATGTTGACCACGCGGCCCCAGCCGCCCGCGTACATGTGCGGCAGGCAGTGCCGCAGCAGCAGGAACGGGGCCGTCAGCATCACCTTCTGGATCAGCTCGAACCTCTCGGGCGGGAAGTCCTCGATGGCGGCGACGTGTTGCAGCCCGGCGTTGTTGACCAGGATGTCCACGGCGGTGGGGAGCCGGCCGATCGCGCCGGCGTCGGCGAGGTCCACGGCGTGGCTGACGCCTCCGGTGTCGGCGGCGACGGACTTGGCCGCGTCGGCGTCGCGGTCGACGATGTGGACCAGCGCCCCGGCTCGGGCGAGCGCCTCGGCGCAGGCCCGTCCGATGCCGCTGCCGCCACCGGTCACCAGGGCGGTGCGGCCCTTGAGTTCCCTGCTCTTCATGGCCGGAACGGTAGAGACACCTGACCCGACATCCCATGTAACGGTTCACCACACCGGATGCCGATCAGGTGTCGTCGTACACCACACGCCTGGCCGAGAGCGGCGCGTATGACGCTACGTAACGTACTTGGCGCTACGTGGAGTTACCTGGCGTTACGTGACCACCTCACCCGCTCAACGGGCACCGGGTGAGCAGCGTGGCCGGATCCGCACCTTCGGGCATCGGGAGCGTGCGGCTGGACGGCGGGCGCCGGTCGTCGTCCAGCCAGCGCTCCAGTGCGACGACGGCCGAGCGGTGACACGGCACCAGCGGGCGGAGCCGGTCGGGGAAGGTGTCGAAGAGGGAGTCGACATGGGTGCCGCCCTCGACGCGGTAGTACCGGTGGAGCGAGCCCCGGCCCTCGCGGCGGACCATCGCCGCGTACGTGTCGGAGGTCTTGGAGATCGGCAGCAGCACGTCGAGCGTGCCGTGGAAGGTGATCAGCGGTTTGCCGATCCGGCCGGTCAGCGCGATCTTCCCGACGGCGTCGCGGACCGCGCCCGGCCGCGCGTCGTAGTCGTAGTCGGCGTCGCAGGCGGGCGTTCCCGGCGCGCAGAAGGGGGTCCCGGCCTCGGTGGCGCCGTCGTACTCCGGGTCCAGCTCCTCGCGGTAGATGCGCTGGGTGAGGTCCCAGTAGTACTGGTGGTGGTACGGCCAGAGGAATTCCGAGCCCGCCGGGAATCCGGCTTTCACGATCTGCCGGTGTGCCGCGCCGGCGCCCGCGCCACCGGCCGCGTAGGTGGGGTAGGCGCGCAGGGTGGGCGGCAGGAAGGTGAGCGGGTTGGGGTCCTCCGTACGCCAGAGAGTGCCCTCCCAGTCGACTCCCCCGTCGTACAGCTCGGGGTGGTTCTCCAGCTGCCATCGCACCAGATAGCCGCCGTTGGACATGCCCATTGCGAGGGTGCGGGAGACGGGCCGCTGATAGCGCTGGGTGGTCACCTTCCGTGCGGCGACGGTGAGTTGGGTGACCCGGGTGTTCCATTCGGCGAGCGCGTCGCCGGGCACGGCGCCGTCGCGGTGGAAGGTGGCGCCGGTGCTGCCCTTGTCGGTGGCGGCGAAGGCGTAGCCGCGGGCGAGCACCCAGTCGCCGAACGCGCGGTCGTTGGCGTACTGCTTGCGGACCCCCGGCGATCCGGCGATCACGAGGCCGCCGTTCCAGCGGTCGGGCAGCCGGATCACGAACTGCGAGTCGTGGTTCCAGCCGTGGGTGGTGTTGGTGGTGGAGGAGTCGGGGAAGTAGCCGTCGAGCTGGATGCCCGGTACGCCGCTGGGGGTGGCGAGGTCTTTCGGGGTCAGCCCCGCCCAGTCGGCCTCGTCGGTGTGGCCGGAGGCGACCGTCCCTGCGGTCGTCAGCTCGTCCAGGCAGGCGGCCCGCTGGTGTTCGGCGCCGGGGACGGTGATCGCGTCCATCCCGGCGCAGTGGCCGGGCCGGTCGGCACCCTTGGCGGGGGCCGAGACCGCCGGGCCCGCCCCCGCCACCATGAGGGCCGCCGCGGCGAGGCACGCGGCGCGGATCCATCGGGCGTACTGCGGGACAAGTGGCATGGGCCATCACTCCGTTGTAAGGATCCGTCGTCAGGATCCGTCGTCAGGATCCGTCGTCAGGATCCGTCGTCAGGACACGACAAGCGACACGTGCGGGGCGGCGGGACGCTACCCACCCGTCAGGGGCAGCGAGCGTCGGCGAGGACGTAGTAACCCGTCGGGGACTCCTTGAGCGTGCGGATGACGAACGTGTTGTTGAGGCCCATGTTCTGGTTCGAACCCTTCGCATACACGTAACCACCGCTGGTGGTCGCCCGCGCGGCGCGTACGTGCTCGTAGTTGCTCGCCGTCCAACAAGTCGCCGTCGCCCCGGTGGTGCTCGCCGTGACCTGCGCCGAGCGGGCGCCCTCGGCGCCGTCCGCGCCACGCGCCGCGACGCTGTACGTGTGCGTGGTGCCGGCGGCCAGACCGCTGTCGGTGTACCGGGGGTCGGTCGGCCCGCCCACCCGCGTACCGCCTCGGTAGACCGCGTAGCCGGTCGCGCCGGCCACCGGCTCCCACGCCAGCGCGACGGAGGAGCCGGTCACTCCCGTGGACCGCAGGCCCGTCGGGGCGGACAGGTCCCCGGGCCCCGGCGCGGACGTGTCGAGTCCGAAGAAGCGGGTGACCCAGTAGCTGGAGCAGATCGAGTCGATGAAGTTCGCGGTGCCGGTCGCCCCGCACTGCTCGGCGCCGCCGCCGGGGTCCACGGGCGTGCCGTGCCCGATGGCCGGAACGCGGTTGACCTCCACGGCGACGGTGCCGTCCCCGGCCAGATACTCGTCCCGGCGCGTGCTGTTGGGGCCGATGGTGGAGCTGCGGTCGGGCGTCTGGTCCAGGCCGTGCACCTGGGTCCACTGGTCCCGCAGTTCGTCGGCGTTCCTCGGGACGACGGTGGGGTCGTTGTCGCCCTGCCACACGGACACCTTCGGCCAGGGGCCGGTGTAGCCGGGGTAGGTGTTCCGTACGCGCTGCGCCCAGTCCTGAGGCGTACGGTCCACGCCGGGGCTCATGCAGGTGAACGCTCCGAGGACATCCGTGGCGCAGTCGTACGGCAGTCCGGCCATCACGGCGCCCGCCTTGAAGACGTCGGGATACGCGGCGAGCATGACGGCCGTCATACCGCCGCCGGCCGAGAGCCCGGTGACATTGACCCGGCCCGGGTCGGCGCCGTAGGCCGAGACGGCGTGGGCGACCATCTGCCGGACGGACGCGGCCTCGCCCTGGCCGCGCCCGATGTCGGCGGCCTGGAACCAGTTGAAGCACTTGTTCGCGTTGTTGAGGGACGTCGTCTCGGCGAGGACCAGCAGGAAGCCGTGCCGGTCGGCGAAGGTGGTCAGGCCCGAGTTGTCGGCGTAGATCTGGGCGGACTGCGTGCAGCCGTGCAGCGCGACGACCACCGGCGCGTTCGCCGGGAGGGACGAGGGACGGTAGACGTACATGTTCAGGTTGCCGGGGTTGGCCCCGAAACTGGTCACCCGTTCAAGGGCGACGGCGGCCTCCGCCCGGGGCGCGGGCGGGAGCAGGGCGATTCCGGCGGCCAGGGCGAGGGCGGCGGCGACACGGCCGAGGGCGCGACGCGGACGCCCGCGCCGTCGGGTGGGGGTGCGTGTCGGTCGTTCCGAGTGGGACGGCGATACGTGAAACACGGTGACCTCCCGCGACATTGGTCCGGCCGCCGTCCCCAGGGGGGACGACGGCCGGAGTGGGGTGCGGTCACAGTAGGAAGCGTGCGGTCCGCCACGGAATGTGGCGGCGCTCCACAACGCGGCGGCCACAGCGGCGCCACCACCTGTTGCGGCGAGCACGGCGCGGTGCTACGGGGCGCGCCGGTGCTGCGGCACGCTCAGGACCTTTTCCTCAACCACCCGCCGGTCAGGCGGTGTTCACACCGGATGTGTGACGGATGAGGTACGGCTCTGCCACGAGATCGTCAACCGGTCGCTGGCTCGTGCGAGTTGACGCCTAGCATCGTGGCAGCCGCATGGTGGGCGGACGGGGAATCATGGGGGACTTGTGGTCGTGACGGGCCGAGTGACGCGCCTTGGCTGCGCCACGGCGATAGGTGTCGTACTGCTTGCGGGCTGCACCTCCGGTGGAGATGACGAACCGTCAGAGTCCAAGCCCTCCTTGAAGGGTGGCCCCGCACCGACCGCGTCCCCGACACCGACCGAAGTCGTGGACATCGCCCCCGACCGGCTCCCGAAGACGCAGGCGCAGGCCGCTGCCCTGGTCCGGGACGTACTCCCGGACCCGTCCGCCTTCGGCCCCGGCGCCGTACGCCGGACCCCGTACGAGAGCGACCCGCGGCGCTGGCCGGTCCTCGGCGACGACTGCGTCTGGCAGCAGCGGGCGCTCCCGAAGGACGTCCTCGCCACGCTGACCCGCTCCTACGAGATACCGGCGAGCGACGGCAAGGCCGCGCTGCGGCTGAGCGCCGTCGTCACGGCGCACCGCACTGCTGAGCAGGCCGACTGGGAGAACGCCGAGGTCTTGGAGGAGATGATGCGCTGCCCCTCGCAGCAGCTGCGCTCCGACGAGCTGATCACGTCCCTGAGGGACATCCCGGTCTCGCTCGGTGAGTTCGGGAACGAGTTCGCCGAGGACTCCCTCACCGAGCTGGGCAGTTATACGAGCGCCGAGGCCGGTGGCTCACACCCGTACATCTGGGAGCAGACCCGGATCGGCCAGTTCACGCTCGCCGTCTCCGCCAAGGGCGCCCGCGGCTGGTCGCAGGCCGAGCTGCTCGACCGGCTACGGGATCCGCACGTCGGTATGCGCTCCAGCCTCCGGGGAGCGATCGAGCGGGATCCGTCGGAGCCGGGTGGCGACACGAAGGGTGACGCGAAGAACGCCGCGGACGGTGGCGCGAAGGGTGCCGCGAGCGGCGATGCCAAGGGTGCTGCGGACGGTGGCGCGAGCGGCGACGCGAAGGGTGACCGTCGATGACCGAGAAACTCACCCCCACCGACCCGGCCCGTATCGGCGGCCACCGGCTCCTCGCCCGGCTCGGCGCGGGCGGCATGGGCGTCGTCTACCTCGGCCGTGCCGAGTCGGGTGAACTGGCCGCCGTCAAGGTGATCCTGCCCGAGTACGCCGACCAGCCCGAGTTCCGCGCACGCTTCCGCCGTGAGGTGACCGCCGCCCGGCACGTGGACAGCCCCTGGGTGGTGCCCGTCACCGACGCCGACCCGGACGCGTCCGCGCCCTGGCTCGCCACCGCCTTCGTCCCCGGCCCGTCGCTCGCCGAGGCTGTCGCCGCCTGCGGTCCGCTGCCGCCGCGCGGTGTGCGCGTACTCGGCCGGATGCTGGCCCGCGCCCTGACCACGGTGCACGACGTGGGACTTGTGCACCGCGACGTCAAGCCCGGCAATGTACTGCTCGCCGTCGACGGCCCCCGCCTCATCGACTTCGGCATCGCCCGTGCCACCGAGGAGACGGCGCTGACCTCGGCCGACATGATCGTCGGCACACCCGGCTTCCTCGCTCCGGAGCAGGCGCGGGCGCAGCCCGCGTCGCCCGCGAGCGATGTCTTCGCCCTCGGCTGTCTCCTCTCCTACGCGGCCACCGGGCGCCCGCCCTTCGGGACCGGTGCCGTGGACGCCCTCCTCTACCGCACGGTGCACGACGAGCCCGACCTCGACGGCGTCCCCGACGACACACGCGACCTCCTGGAGCGCTGCCTCGCCAAGGACCCGGACGGCAGGCCCACCGCCCGCGAGGTGGACGAGGCGCTGGTGGAGGAGACGCTGGTGGAGGAGACACCCGAGAGCGGCATCGACTGGCTGCCCGACGCCGTCGTACGACTCATCGCGGACCGTTCAGCCGAGTTGCTCGCCCTCCCGGACATCGAGACCACGGCCCTCGATGCGAGGGCAGCCGGACAACCGGCAGGCGGAAAACGGGAGGACGGACAGCCGACGGACGTTCCCACGGACGCGTCGCCCACGCCACCCACGCCGCGCCCCACCGGCCGCCGCCGTTTCCTGCTGCTCGGCGGTGCGGCCCTGCTCGCCGCCGGCGGTGGCGGTGCCGCCGTCTGGGCCACTCGGCGCGACGACAGGGCCGCGTCGGCCTCCTCGCCCCGTGTCCGCCGCTGGATCCTCGGCGTCCAGGCCGACCTGACGGGCCCGCAGAGAGCCGTCGGGCAGGGCCAGGAGCGCGGGATACGGCTGGCCGTGGAGCAGTTCAACTCCCGCGAGGACAGGCCCTTCACGCTCACCCTCAAGACGGTCGACGACCAGGGCGACGCGACCCGCGCCACCAAGGTGGCCCGCGCGCTCGCCGCCGACCGCGATCTGCTCGCCGTCATCGGCTCGACCGGTGACGCGACCACCGGGGCGAGCCTCGACAGCTACGACGAACGGCTCGTCCCCCAGCTCACGGCCTCGTCCGCGCAGAGCGTGTACGGCACCTCGGAGCCCCGCCACTTCCTCCAGGCCGTCCCCTCCTACACACATCTGCCCGCCACGGCCGCCTTCTCCCTCCAGGCCCAGGGCGCCCGGCGCGTGGGCGTACTGGTCGACCGGGGCGGCGGCACACCGGCCTGGCAGCTCGGCCAGACGATGTTCCAGAACCTCGGCGTCTTCAAGATCGCCGGCGAACCACGCGTCGCGCCACGGCTGGCCAAGGACCTCGCCCCGGTGGTCGCCGACATGGTCGCGGACAAGCCGGACGCCTTCGTCTACACGGGCACCCCCGCCCGCGCCGCGGCCGTCGCACGCGCCCTCGCGGGGACGGACTTCGACGGCCCGCGCGTGCTCGGCTACCCGGCGGCCGACCGGGAGTTCCTGTCCGCGGCGGGCGCCGCCGCCGACGGCTGGCAGGTCTTCGCGCCGTACATCGACCCGTCGGCCTCCGCCGTACGCGCATTCGCCACCGCCTACCGAAAACGCTACGGCTCCGCGCCCCCGTACTGGGCCGCCGAGGCGTACGACGTCACCCGCATGGTCATCCAGCGCCTCACCGAGGCCGGCGGCCGGCCCTCCGGGAAGACGCTGTTCGACCTGCTGATGAAGAGCACGTACAAGGGCGTCGTCCGGTCGTACTCGTTCAACAAGTACTACCGCTGGCTGGAGGGGTACGAGAGCTTCCGGTACGAGGTGAAGGGCGGCCGGTACTCCTACGTGGGCAAGGTCGACTTCTGATGCGCCCCCTGACCGCCGACGACCCCGAGGAGATCGGCGGTCACCGGCTCCTCGCCCGGCTCGGCGCGGGCGGCATGGGCGTCGTCTACCTCGCCCGTACGGCGGGCGGGGCACTCGTCGCACTCAAGACGATCCACGCCGGGCACGCGGCGGACCCCGCATTCCGCACCCGGTTCCGGCGCGAGGTGACGGCGGTCCGCGGTCTGACGGGGCGCTGGCTCGTGCCGGTCGTGGCCGCCGACGCGGAGGCCCGGGAGCCCTGGCTGGCCACGGAGTTCGTCGCCGGACCGTCGCTGGTCGAGGCGGTCGACGGCTTCGGCGTACTGCCCGTCGCCGCCGTACGGACGCTGGGAGCCCGGCTGGCCGAGGCGCTGACCGCCGTACACGACGCGGGACTTGTGCACCGCGACGTGAAACCCGGCAACGTACTCCTCGCCCTCGACGGCCCCCGCCTCATCGACTTCGGCATCGCCCACACCGGGGGCGCCACCGCGCTCACCGCACCCGACGCCGTCGTCGGAACGCCCGGCTTTCTCGCGCCGGAACAGGCACAGGCCCGCGCCGGAGAGGTCGGCCCGGCGAGCGACGTCTTCTCGCTGGGCTGTGTCCTGGCGTACGCGGCCTCCGCCCGGCGGCCGTTCGGCACCGGGAACGCGGCGGGCGTCCTCTTCCGTACCGTGCACGAGGAGCCGGACCTGGCGGAGGTGCCCGGCGAGCTACTGGCACCGATACGGGCGTGCCTGGCCAAGGACCCGGCCGAGCGGCCGACGGTCAGGGAGGTCGCGGCCGCGCTCCGTGACCCGCGGGGCTCACTGGCGCGGGACCTCTCCGAGCGCCGGGAGGAGGGTTGGCTGCCGCCCGCTCTCCTGCGCGTGGTCGCCGAACGCTCCGCACGGGCGCTGGACGTGCCCACACCCCGACGATCCCCACGGCAGCCGACAGGCGACACCGACCCGACCGCCGACGGCCCGGCGCCCCCTGAGCCTCAGAACACCCGCCCGCCGACCCGGCGGCGCGTCCTGCTGATGGGAAGCGCGGCGGCCTCCGTCGTCGCCGTCGGCGGCGGAGTCACCGCCTATCTGACGGCGGGGCGAGGGAGCACCGGCGGCTCGGGCGGCACCCTTCCCGTACACACCCTCGGCTTCCAGGCGGACCTCAGCGGTACGAACAAGACGGACGCCGTGGCGCAGGAGCGCGCGGCGCGGCTCGCCGTGGAACAGCACAACCAGCGCGCGGGCGGCACGTTCCGCCTCGCCCTCGACACCCTCGACGACAGAGGTGAGGCGGCCCGCGCCCGGGAAGCCGCTCGGCGCTTCGTCGAGGCCGGGGTGAACGTGGTCCTCGGCCTCGGCTCGGCCGCAGCGGCGGCCGCCGCCCCGCTCTACGAGCAAGCCCGTACGGCCATGGTGCTGATCTCCGGGGACGGCACCGAACTCACCGGGCCCGACCTGAACCTCACCACGCTGCGCGTCACCCGGGGCCCCGAGTCTTCCCTGGGGGTGCCACTGATCTCGTATCTGACCTCCGTACGGCCGGTGGACCGCACGGCCGTGATCGACGACCGAGCGGCAGGCGGAGCGGCGGACCGAGCGGCGGGCGGACCGGGGCAGGCGCTCACCAACTCGCTCGTACAGCAACCGCCGAACGACGGCACCACCACCGTCCACCCCGTCGCCGCCGACAGCGACGGCTTCGCTCCCGCCGTACGCGACGCCCTCGCCGCCAAGGCACAGGCCGTCGTCCTCAGCGCCACATCGCCCGAGCGCGCCGCACGCTGCGCCCGCGCACTCGCGGACGCGGGCTTCACAGGACCGCGCCTGGGCACCTGGCACATCATGAGCCCGGTCTTCCTCCAGCAGGCCGGAACGGCGGGCCAGGACTGGCTGTTCGGCGCCCCCTTCACCGACCCCCGCAGCGTGTCCGGCACCTTCAGGACGCCCTACCGCGAGAAGTACGGCGCGGAACCCGGGCGCTGGTCCCCGGAGGCGTACGACGCCGTGGGCCTGGTCGCGCGCGCCCTGGAGAAGCTGGGCGGAGCGGCCGACATCGAACCGGTCGCCGTGGCCCGGCGCCTGTTCGACGCCGAGTACCGGGGAGTCGCCAAACCTCTCCGCTTCTCCACGGACGGCACCAGCCTGGAGCCGAACACCCCGTTGTACTTCCTGTTCCAGGCGCGGGGCGGGACGTTCCGCTTCTTGGGCCGGTACGACCAGGTCGAGTAACTGTGCGGTCTTTTATGGCGTTTCGTCAGCCTCCCCGGCAGGTACGTATACGTACATGGTCGGATCCTCAGGTACGGCGGACGAGTCCGCGAACTCCCCCTCCCCCCACGGCCGCCCGGTCTTCACGGCCGACTTCTCGTCCGAGGACCAGTGGGTGGCCGGCCGCTCCTGGGCCTATCCCGACAGCGGCCCCACCAACCCGGACGACGACAAACTGGACTACCTCACCCCGGACCCCGCGTACAGCAGGACCGGCGTCTTCCGTGCCACCCGAATGCCCCAAGGCACCTGGTACACGGGCCTGTTGACCACCGAGGGCAGCCCCGACGACTTCATGGTCCGCACGGGCGACATCCTCCAGACCCGGGTCCGTCTCCCCAAGGAGCTAGGGGCCTGGCCCGCGATCTGGACCTGGCTGGACGGCGGCAACGAGATCGACGTGTTCGAGTACCACCCGGACAACCCCGACCTGTTGGAGCTGTCGAACCATGTGAACGGCGGCGAACGCTACTACCGCGACAAGGCGGTCCGCCCCGGCGCCTGGGTGGACTTCGAGGTCCGCCTCGGCGCCCGCTCCGTGGTCTGGTACGTCAACGGCACCCGCGCCTACACCAACCGCTCCGGCGTGGGCAGAAACTGGCAGGCCCACCTGATCGTGAACCTCTCGGTCTGCGCGGGCCGCTACCACCCGCCCCCGGAACCGAGCACGACGGAGATGTCGTACGAGGTCACCAAGCTTCTCGTCTACCGCCCCTGAGCCCGGTCAGCCGCCGAACAGTCCCCCGAGAAGGCCACCGAGCGGATCGGTGTCGTCCGACGGGGGGTCGGTCGGGGTGTCGGAGGGTGTCGGTGTGCCGGATCCCGAACCACCGGTGCCGGTGCCGCCCGTGGGGGACTGTGACGTCGTGGCCTCCGGTGCGCTCGGGCTTCCCGATGTCGCGGAGGGTGAGACGGCGCCGGTCTCCGTCGGGGAGGGGTCGGGTGAGCCGCTGCCGCCGGACCGTGCCCCCGCCGAAGGTTCCGCAGCCTCCCCGGTACGGGTGGCGTCGTCTCCTGACCCTGGTGCGCCGCTCTCTCCCGGTCCCGCCTCCGGCGCGCCCGAGACCGAATCCGCCGGACGCGGCGAGGAGTTCCCCGGTTCCTCGTCGTTGCTCTCCGTGACCCCCGGTATGGACAACCAGGGCGGCGCCGAGCCGCCACTGATCATCGTGCCGCCGAGCACGACGGCGCAGCAGACGCAGGAGCCCGCCAGGACCCAGCCGATCCGGCGCAGACGCTTCCGTCGAGGAGCAGCTGTGTCGTCGTACGGTGCCGGCTCGTCGTACGACACGGACGGTCCCGGCACGGGCACGGGCTCCAGCTCCGGCTCCGGCTCCGGCTCCGAGGGGATGGCGGCGATGACCTCGGTCTCGGCCTCCACCTCGGCATCGACCTCGGGCGTCGCAGCACCTGCGGACTCGCCGTCGCTCGCAGCCTGTTCCTCGCGTTCCTCATGTTCCACCTCGGGCGCGGAGTCATCGACCGTCTCCGCCTCCGCCGGCCCGGAACCCCCACCGCGCGCGGCAGCCTCGGCCGCCATCCCGGCGACCACCTGCTCCAGCCGGCCGAGCCGGTCGCTCAGCTCCGACGCGTCGTCGCGGGGGGTCTCCTCCCGCTCGGCATCGGTGTCTGCCCGGTGCTCTTCCACAACCGCCCCGCTCAGTGCGTCCCAGTCGTACGACGGATATCCCGCTTCGCCGATGACACTAGTACTACTGCGCGAAGGCCCATGTCCCCCCGTAGACGAGAACCAGCCTGTCCGGCACCCGAGGGCACAGCCAGGCACAGCCCTACGGACCCGCCCTCCCCCGAAGGCCACCCGCCGAACGCGGATCGGGGCTGCGCAGCGCGTCGATCGCGATGCGGGCCGTGGTGCCGATGACGGCGTCCGCCGCGGGCAGGGCGGCGGCCGGGCTGGCGGCGCGGGTGAAGACCGCGACGGCGTAGCGGCCGTGGTCGGGGTATTCGATCACGCCAACCTCGTTACGGAGGGTGGGCGCACTGCCGGTCTTGCCCGCGACGTGCACCTCGTCGAACGGGAAGCCCGAGGCCAGCCGGTGGGGCCACACCTGGAGGCCGAGCAGGCGACGGACCGCCGCGCCGTGCTCGGGGTTGCACGCCTCGTCGCGCCAGATCGCGCCGAGCAGGCGTGTCATGTCGCGCGGGGTACTGCGGTTGGTACGGGCGGGGTCCAACGCGCGCAGGCGCGCGAGGACTTGGGGATCGGCCAGGGCCTGCGGGCCGCCCTCTCCCGCGTCCTCCCTGATGGTGGTGATGAACTCGCGGAAGGTCTGCACCGCGTGGGTACGAGTGAGGCCCAGCCGCTCGGTGGTGTCGTTGACGGCGTCGAGGCCGACGCGTGCCAGCAGCAGCTCCGCGGCGGTGTTGTCGCTGACGGCCATCATCAGATAGGCCGCGTCGCGCAGGGAGAGACGAGCCGGATCGAGCATGGCGGAGAGCCCGGTCGGCCCCGGCGTACGGCCGTCGGCCTGGGACTCGACCTGTTCGGTCAGGGCCAGGTGCCCCGCCTCGGCGTGCTGATGGAGCGCGACGAGCAGGCAGAGTTTGTGGACGCTGGCAGTGACCACCGGCTGGTCCGCGCCCACGTCGATCTGGGCACCGGAGTCGATGTCCACGGCGTGCAGCCAGCCGGTGACACCGGCTTCGGCGAACGCGGCGCGAATTCGGTCGCGTACGTGGTTGCGTGGGTGGTTGCGGGTGGTGGGCTCGGTCATATCCAGTACTCCGCCGTCGGGCGCAGATGCAGCGGGCCGGAGGACACGTCGGGGCCGGCGGAGGCGGTACGGCCCAGGGCGTCGGTGACGGTGTCGGCGAAGGCCCGTACGGCGGCGTCGCCCCGCCCCCGTGGCCAGGCCGCCGAGTGACGCCAGGCCAGCGGCGCGCCGCTCAGCGGGCGCCAGACGAGGTCGGAGTCCCCGGCCTGGTGGGCGTCGCGCGGGCCAAAGGCGACGGCCCGGCTGGACAGGAGCAGACCGCGTATGAAGCTCGGTCCCTGGCCGTGCCGGACCGCGGTGGGGGTGTAGCCGTGCCGGGCACAGGTGGTCAGGAGTTCGTCGTGCACGGCCGGGGCATGGGCGCGGGGGAAGAGGATCAGGTCGTAGCCGGTGAGTGCGGCGAGCGGGACATTTTCGAGCCGTGCCTCGGCGGCGTCGTGCGGCAGCAGGACGCCGAGTTCGTGGCGCAGGACGGGGCCCAGCTCCAGCCCGGACACGTCGCAGGGGTGGTGGATGAGACCGACGTCCAGGTCGTGCGAGGCGAGTCGGGCGAGCTGCTCGGCGGTCGCCAGCTCGTGCAGCTCCAGCTCCACACCGCCCTCGCGCTCCTGGAAACCGGCGAGGATCGCGGCGACGGACTCACCGGTGATGTCGGGCGGCAGGGCAGCGCGCAACAGCCCGCTGTGGCCGTCCTGGATACGGCGGGCCGTGGCCATCAGCGCCTCGGAGTGGGCGAGCAACTGACGGGCCTCGTCGAGCAGGAGTGTGCCTCCCTTGGTGATCGTCACCTGCCTGCTGGAGCGCTCGAAGAGGCGTACACCCAACTCCCGCTCCAGGCGCTGGATGCGCTGCGACAAGGGTGGTTGGGCCACGCCGAGACGCTGGGCGGCGCGGCCGAAATGTAACTCTTCCGCAACAGCCACAAAGCACTGGAGATGGCGTATCAGGTCCACGACCAGCAATCATACCGATAATTGATCGTTGCATGAGCCATATCGGTCTTGGACGTGAACGGGCGGGCGTTGTTCTCCTCGGGGCGAAGCGTCCGAACAGAGCTCCACGGAAGGGAACCCGCCACCACATGTCCAGCCGTATCCCCCGCCGCGCCGCACTCGCCACCCTGACCGGCCTCGCGACCCTCCCCCTCATCGGGTGTGACACGAGCACCCAGGCCGCCACGAAGTCGAGCCCGCCCCCGTCCGGCGCCCCGCCCACGCCCGACGCCCGGACCAGGCGCGCGTTCGCCGATCTGGAGCGGAAGTTCGACGCCCGGCTCGGCGTCTACGCGATCGACACCGGCAGCGGCCGGTCCATCACCCACCGGCCCGACGAACGCTTCGCGTACGCCTCCACCTGCAAGGCACTGCTCGCCGCCGTCATGCTCGAAAAGCACTCCCTCGGCCGGCTCGACCGGCTCGTACGGTACGACCGCGACGATCTCGCCGGCGCCGGCTACTCGCCGATCACCGAGAAGCACCTCGACACGGGCCTCACCCTGCGCGAGCTGTGCGACGCCGCCGTCCGCTACAGCGACAACGGCGCGGCCAACCTCCTCTTCCGCGAGATCGGCGGCCCCAAGAACCTCGAAGCCGCCCTCGTCTCCATCGGCGACCGTGTCACCCGGTGCGACCGCTACGAGGAGGCGCTCAGCGAAGCCGTCCCGGGCGATCTCCGCGACACCAGCACAGCCCGCGCGCTCGCCACCGATCTACGTACGTACGTCCTCGGCGACACCCTCGCCCCCACCAAGCGCGCCGTGCTGACGGACTGGCTCAAACGCAACACCACCGGGGACAACGTCATCCGGGCGGGCGCCCCAACCGGCTGGCAGGTCGGCGACAAGACCGGCACCGGCGGCTACGGCACCCGTAACGACATCGCCATCGTCTGGCCGCCCAAGGCCGCCCCGATCGCCATCGCCGTGCTCTCCCGACGTGATGTCAAGGACGCCGAGCCCGACGACGCCCTGCTCGCCGGAGCGGCCAAGGTCACCCTCAACGCGCTCGCCTGACCCCGCGTCAGCGTGCGCGTCGGCCCGCGCTCAGCCCGTCGCGGGCGCACACTCCAGCGCCGCGAGCTGCCCCGCCTCCGTCGATTCGATGCGGGCCGCCTGCGCCTCCGTGACCACGTCGCACACCCAGTCCCAGTGCAGCGCCACGAGGTCCCCGGGCGCGAGCCCCGGGATCAGCGAGCGGCCTCCCGTCGACCAGCGCACGGACTCCTCGCGGGGCGGTCCGGGGATCAGGGCCGTACCCGTCCAGGTCAGCGGGCGGGACTCGACCGTGGCCGACTCGCCCGCGACCGAGCGGACCACACCCGTACGGATGCGGCACCGGTCGAGGACCGACAGCGCCGTCGGATTGCCCGAGGAACGCAGCAACTCCGCCCACGGGTAGACGTCGAAGACCTGGAAGCTGTGGTGGGCGAGGGCGCGGTCGGACGCCTCGCGCCAGGTGCCGCCCAACTGGCCGCGGAAACGGTCGCGCATACGGGCCAGCAGGGCCGCCGGGTCGGCCCGGTCCAAGAGGTCGTTGCCGATCCAGTACGCCTCGACGC
>NZ_JBHUUW010000039.1:0-78562 GCF_042670825.1 Streptomyces sp. NPDC057137
CTCCGGCGCCGGCGGCGTCCCCTCCTCCGGCTCCCACGCCAGGAACGCCTCGCACGAAGCGCAGAACTCCCGCCCCGGCGCGTTCCGATGGCCGCACGTCTCGCAGATCACTCCTCAGCACCTCCCGTGCCCGGCGGCAGCAGTTCCAGCGTGAACCCGACGTGCGCGGGGACCTCCGTGGCGATCAGCTCCTCCAGCCGCACCCGGTCGAGCCGCTGCCCCTCACCCGCCCTGACCCGGATCGTCACCCATGGCACGGCCTGGCCCGGCAGGGGTGTGTTCGGGGTCGTCGACCAGATGGTGCCGCCGCTCTCGACGATCTCCGGCTCCGCGCCGCCGGTCTCCAGCCGGACCGCTTCGGTCAGTCCGCCGAGGGTCCCGCGCCGCGCGTGTCTGGCCACGGCTCCGCGTACCTCGGCCCGCCGTTGGTCGGCGGGGCTGTCCTCGTGCGGCTCCACCGCCACCCATCCGGCCAGCCAGTCCAGGAAGTCGTCGGGCGCGCTGCGGTGGTCCAGATACGCGGGCACGTTGTCGATCGTCAGCAGCACCGGGGCCAGGACGTCGTCGAGCGCCGCGAGGAAGCGCCGCAGGAAGTCCTGTTCCAGGTAGACGGCGGGCAGTTGCTCGATCAGGGGGTGCGGGGTCGGCAGACCGGGGACGTCGGCACGCATCGGCTCAGGCTCCTCTCACCCGGAGCTGGTGTTCGTAGCTGAAGACGAGCGCGTGGCGGTCGAGCGGGATCTTCGTGGTCGCGTCGGTGCGTTCCCCGGTGACCGGGTCCGCGCGGTAGAGCCGTACGTCCTCCACCAGGTCCACCCCCGGCACCCGTTGGAGTACGGCGAACGCCTCACCCGACTGCACCGGCCGGCCGAACGGCCAGCCCTGTCCGCCCGGCCCGCCGGTGAGCGGGTTGAAGTACCCGTACAGGGCGGCCAGCGCCGTCTCCCGTACCTTCTCCGCGACCGCCCCGCGCTCGGTCTGGACCGACGCGACGACGGTGACGCCTTGGTAGAAAGGCGGCTGCACGGCGAGTCGGGTACCGATCGGCCGCCGGGCGTCCAGATGTTCGGCGATCAGGGCGAGCGTGTGCTCGGGCGGGACGAGTTCGTCGAACTCGATCCGTCCCCGAGCGTCGCCGCGCCCGGCGGGCACGATGAGCAACCGCACTCCGCCCGCGTCGACCCCACTCGTATCGCCACTCGTATCGCCGCCAGTACTGCCGCGCGCACTGCTCCCCGTATCTCCTCCGGACTCGGCCGAGGCATCGGCGCCGGCGCCGGACCCGCCGTCCGAACCGGCCCTGATGCAGTGCACGCGCGCCGCGTCCGGGGCGATCTCGCGCGCGAGGAGTTCGTAGTCGTGCGGAACGACCGCCCGGTGCAGGGTCCGCAGCGTCATCGGCCCGCGCACCCGCGCGCTGTCGACGCTCTCGCCGTCGACCCCGCCCAGCGCGGGCCGGCGGTTCTCGACCCGGGCCACGTACGGGATCGCACCGCGCAGGACCCGCAACGTCGAGCGGGCGACGTTGCCGCGCAGCCCGCCGCCGGTGCGGTAGGAACGCACCCGGACGGTGGCGCCCTTGGCCGGGACGCGGCCGTAGTAGCGGATTCCGCCGTCCCGCTCGCGTACGGCGGGACCGAACTCGACCCGCCCGGAGTTCGCGTCCAGGGTGACGTGCCGGTCCTCGGGACCGGAGTGCGCGAAGTCGTCGACGCGGGACCACCGTTCGGCGTCCGCCCCCGACCCGGGACCGGTCACCTCGACCACGAACTCACCCGGTACGACGGGCGGTCGGGCCAGCGTGAACGCCTGGCCGGGCACCCCCTCCGCCTGTCCCAGCACCTCGTCAGTGACGGTCTCCGCGTGCTCGGCCCGGACGGTCGCGCCGATCGTGAACGCCGTGATCCGGCGGACCACGGGAGGCGCCATGTACGTCGGCTGGCCCGGCTCCGCCTCGATCAGGCGGCAGCGCAGCCAGCCGCCGTTCTGCCGTACAACTGCCGCCGGGGAGTGGGTCTTCGGCAGGTGCAGGATCAGTTCGCCGGACCGGTTGAAGCCGCCGGTGTCGTCCTTCTCGATCTCGCAGACCGTCCAGGCACCGCCGTCCCACGCCTCCCACAGCACCGGTGGCCGCCGCGGGTCGACACCGACGCCGTCCACCGTGCAGTCCAGCCGCAGTACGAGAACGCCCGCCGGTACGGCGGCGGACAGGCCCACGTACAGACAGTCGCCGACGGCGGGAGTGGCCCCGAAGCACGGCACCTCCCGGCCGAGCGCCAGCTCCTCGGTCCGGTCGGCGGCCTCCCCGGACGACGGCCGGGTGGCGAGGTGGGCGAAGGCGCACGGCACGATCGACAGCGGTTCGGAGGTCGTGAAGACGACCGCCTCCTCCGTCTCCGTACGGACCGTGGCGACCTCCGTCCCGGCGCGCACCACCACCGGGTCCGGGCGGGGCGCGGACAGCCGGAACGTCACGTCGGTGTGCGCGGCCGTGGGCGGGTGGAGTCGTACGCCGATCAGGTCGAGGAAGGCGAGATAGTTCTTCTCCGGCACCCGGTTCACCCGGTAGACGAGCTGGTCGACCATGGTCGCGAACGCCTCGATCAGCGTCACCCCGGGATCCGAGACATTGTGGTCGGTCCACTCCGGGCAGCGCTGCTGCACCCGGCGTTTGGCCTCGTCCACCAAGCCCTGGAAGGTGCGGTCGTCCAGATGCGGACCGGGCAGCGTCACGCGCCCGCCTCCTCGTCGTCGGCCGATTCCTCGGCGTGCTGCGGGATCACGTAGAACGGGAAGACGAGGTTGCGCGGGTCGTTCGCGCCCCGCACGGTGTAGCCGATGTCGATGTAGAGCACCCCGTTGTCGGCCTCGTCGAACCGGACGACGACCTCGGTGACGTCGATCCGCGGCTCCCAGCGCTCCAGCGCCAGCCGTACCTCGTAAGCGAGTTGACCGGCCGTGCCCGCGTCGGCGGGCGCGAACACGTAGTCGTTGATGGCGCAGCCGAACTCCGGCCGCATCGGCCGCTCACCCGGCGACGTCGCCAGGATCAGCCGGATCGACTCCTCCAGGGCATGCCGGCCGCGCACCAGGGCGATGGACCCGGTGGCGTCCGTACGCGGCGGGAACGCCCAGCCCGCACCGATGAATTGCTGTCCCATCCGGCCGCTCACCCCCCGATCAGTACGGTCGCGCAGCCCGACACCACCGGTGAGCCGCAGCCCGCCAGGTCGCCGACCCGGGCGGCCGGTCTGCCGCCGATCAGCACGCTCGAACTGCCGGGCGGCGCGATCGTTGACGGCGGATGGGCGGTGGGCGACGCGCAGTTGTGTACGGTGCCGACCGTCGCGGCCGGCTTTCCGCCGATCAGCACGGACGGCACACCGGGCGGCCCGACCGTGCCGGGGTGCCCGGTGGGGTCGCCGACCCGGGCGGCCGCTGCTGCTGCCGACATGCGGTGCACTCCTGTTCGTCGCCTGTGACGCTTCGTCAGTTGAGCTTGATCATTGGGGCGTTGACCGACACCGAGCTGCCGCTCTTGATGTCCGTGCGCCGCGTGCCGTCGACCGTGACCTGGCCGCCGCGCAGCTCCACCGAACCGCCGCTGGAGAGTGCGACCTTGCCGTTCCCGCCGTCGACCGCGACACCGCTGCGGGACGTCAACGTGACGCTGTCCCCGGCGAGTTCGAGGGCCCCGCGCCCGGCGTCGAGTGCGACGCCGCCGGGCGCCTTGATGGAGACCCGCTCCTTGGCCTCGATCGTGACGCTGCCGTCGCTGTTGATGACGATGGCGGTCTCGGTGCGGTCGAGGTCGATCGTGAGCTTGCCGTCGCCGGTGCGGAGTCGTACTCCTTGCGGGCCGTTCGCCGCGTCCAGCAGCTCCAGTTGGTTCCCGCTCCTGGAGGCGAAGGCGCGGCGGTTCACGGCGCCGCTGGTCGGGTCGACGAGTTCGTCACCGCCGCCTGGAGCACCGGGAGCACCGGGAGCGCCTGGAGTACCTGCAGCACCTGGGGCGCCGGCTCCTCCAGCCGCCCCGCCTCCACCGGAACCACCGCCACCCGGCCGGTCCTTCCCGTTGTACAGCCCCGCCAGGACGTACGGCCGGTCCAGATGCCCGTGCTCGAAGCCGACCAGCACCTCGTCCCCGACCTCAGGGATGAACGCCTCGCCGCCGCCCGTCCCGCCCGACTGCGCCGTGCGCGCCCAGTCGCTCGCGTACTCGTCCGACAGCCACGGGAAGCGGACCTTCACCCGCCCCGAGCCCTCCGGGTCCTGAGTGTCCGTCA
Source organism: Streptomyces sp. NPDC057137 (assembly GCF_042670825.1). Taxonomy (NCBI): domain Bacteria; kingdom Bacillati; phylum Actinomycetota; class Actinomycetes; order Kitasatosporales; family Streptomycetaceae; genus Streptomyces; species Streptomyces sp. NPDC057137. The sequence goes on from NZ_JBHUUW010000039.1 coordinate 4,287, forward strand.
CCGTCCCGCTGACCAGCCCCGCACACCGTCCGCCCCCACCCGAGCCTCCCGAGCCGCCCGGTCCCGGAGCGCCGCCGGTCAGCCCGAACAGCGAGCGCTCCTGCTGCCCGGAGACCGTGATCCACGTCTCGTACCCGCGTACGGCGTCGAAGACATGGCGCGACGACGTCACGGTGTACCGGCCCTCGAACGGGGCGCCCACCGCGTTCAACGCCACCGCGCTGCCCGCCCGGACCGCCGGATTCCCCCGGATCACCGCCTCCAGCTCCGCGAACGACCCGGCGATGCGTTCCGCCAGGGCCTTGGCCGCCTGGTCCACCTGGGCCTGCGTGCCGTACGCCGCGTCGGTCACGACGAACCGAGCCTCGCCGAACGGGGCCGAGACCTCCGCGGCCGACACCCCCAGCTCCAGCGTCGACGAGGTCCCCGCCGGCGCCTTTCCCACGAGCGGCTCCTTGGCCTGGACGTCCCAGCCGCGCACCTCCACCTCGGAGACCTGCTCGGCGGCGGACACCCCGGCCCGGCAGCGGAGCAGATTGCCGCCCAGTTCCAGGACGAGGGGATTGCGGTCGGCGCGCGCCGAGCCGTCCGGTGCCGAACTCGCCTCGGCGGGGCGGGTGATGTGCAGCTGCCCGTCGCGTACGTACGCCTGGGCCCCGGCCTCCTCGGCGAGCCCGCGTACGAACTCCCAGTCGGTCACGTTGGGTTGGGCGATGTGTTCCAGTACGGGTCCGGCGACGTCCACCGTCCCCGGCTTCAGCCCGGCGCGCTGGGCGACCTGGCCGCAGATGTCGGCGAGCGTCATGTTCTGGTAGCTGGCCACCCGCCGCCCCCGGAACAGCCGGTGCGACTCGTCGAGCCCCCGTACGACGGTGAACGTGCCCGTCTCGTCCAGCTCCACCTCCAAGGCGGTGACCACGCCGTCGAGCAGCGGTTTCGGTGCCGAGTCGCCGCCGGCGCGAGCCAGCAGCCGGGCCTCGCCGCCGATCTTCAGTCCGGTCTGCTCCAGCAGCACCCGGTCGGGGTCCCGGAACCGCAGCAGGAACAGGTCCGGCAGCGTACGGCTGTCGTCCACGTACCCCTCGACCAAGGTGTTCGCGAACTTCGGCGGCAACGGTATGCCGCCGAACTCGACCACCAGCGCGGTGGCGACGCCCTGTTGGGACATCAGCCCCGCCTCCCGACGCCGTCGGCTACGGCGATGTCGTAACCGCCAGGGCCCCGGTCCGCCCCGTCCCGCAGCCGGTTCAGCTCGTCCAGGGCGGGCAGCAGGAGTTGGGTGCCTGGGGTGAGGCGCATCGGGTCGTCGATACCGTTCGCCTCGGCGATCACGCGCCAGGCGCCGGCGTCCCCGTACTCCCGGTGCGCCAGCGACGGCAGCGAGTCCCCGGCATCGACGCGGTGCACACGGCGTGCGGCGAGCGCGCCGGAGGTCGGGTTCTGCCCCGGCGTCTCCCCGCTGATCTCCTCCATCGCGACCTGGCAGACCGCCCGGATCGGCACCCCGGAGGTGGTGAACAGGGTGTATTTCGCGGCCACTTGGCTGACATAGCCGGGAAATCCCGTGAGCCCGCCCCAGTGGAAGACCACCCACGGCGGCGAGGCCCGCTGCTGCTGCCGCGTCTCGTTCGTCGGCACGCAGCACGCGAACAACTGCTCGACCGAGGTCACCACGCGGGTGTCCTGGGTGTCGCTGGCGTCGAAGAACATCTCGACGGTGAGCTTGCTGGGCTGCGAGCCCTGGTACTCCGGCGGGCCCGAACTCTTCGCCCCCTTGGCGGGAGTCCGCTTCCACGACGCGGCCTTGGTGAGGCTCAACTCCTTCGGGTTGAACTGGAAATCGATCCGGCCGCACGGGCCCCCGGGTGTCAGACCACCGCCGGTGGGCGGCGTCCGCAGCTCCAGATAGGCGTGCTCCAGCTTGGGCCGGGCCGATCCGCCCTTCGCGGCCGAGGCCACCCCTGACGTACCGGCGGCGCTGAAGGCGATCGGTCCCGCCGCGCACATGCCGCTCAGCCCTCCATCACATAGCCGTGATGGGCGATCTCGATCGTCTCCATCGCGACCTTCGGCGACTCGGGTGTGAACGAGGGCCCTGTCCAGCGCACGGGTACGACCTCCAGCAGCCCCCACTGGGCCACCTTCCGTCCGTCACCGGTGCGCGCCTCGATGTGCGCCGTCTTGCGGCTGAACCCGGTCGTCATCGTGGCGAACCAGCGCGCCACCTTCTCGGTCTCCCGGGTGAGCGGCCGGGACAGCTTCACGTTGGAGTACTTCAGGCGGGTCGGCAGCTGCCACACATGCCCGTTGTTGCCGCCCTCCTCCCTGGTTTCGAGCACCACTTCACAGCCCAGGCCGTCACAGGTGTTGAACGATCCGAGTTCGATGTCGTCGATCGTCACGACGAAGCAGACGCTGACGGCGGGATCGCTGTCCGGGGCGGTGGCCATGACACGTACCTCTCAGTGGCGGGTGTTGATGAGGAATCCGGCGCGTTCGCGTTCCAGCCGGAGGTCGGCCTTGAGGAGTCGGCTGAGCGGTGCGTACAGGGCCCGGACGAGTTCGTCGGTGACGGCGGGCGCGCCGGGCCGGCCGGGTGCGGCACCGGGGTGGGGCGGCGCTGGACTGCCGCCGTCGTCGGCGGAGGCGGAGGCGGTCTCGGAGGTGGGTTCGGGCTCGGGCTCCGGTCCGCCGGCTAGTGCGGAGTCGGGCGGCGGTGGCTCCTCGCTGAGTTCGGCGTCTCGCTGGATGACGGGCCGCGAAGTACCGGAGGAGGACGGGGGCGACGGTGCTGACGGGGCTGACGGGGCTGACGGGGCCGGCGAGGAGCCGAAGACGACGCTTCCGTCGGGCATCCGCTGGGCCACCCCGGCGGCCACGGCGAAGGCACCGGCTGTGGGAAGCCGGGCGCCACTGTCGGTACGAGCCAGGGACCCCGGCACCGGCGGCCCACCGACTGCTTGCCGTTGTACGGGGACGGCGGCCGACCGTTGTAGGGGCACGGGTACGGAGGCCGACGGCGACGGCGTCGCCGATGAGAGCGGACCGGACGTGGTCCACCGCACGGGTACGGGTACGGGTACGGGCCGGGGCGCAGGCGGGGGCTCCGTCTGCGGAGGTTCCCCGCCACCCCGCGTGGCACGCTGGACGGTGGTGGTACGGGGGGTCAACGGCCGGTCGCCGAGTAACGGGACGGTGGGCGCGGGTACGGCGGTCGGCGGAGGTACGAGAAGCGAGGTAGGCCGCGTCGCGGAGCCGACGAACCGCTGAACAGGCGCCTCGACGTCGCCCGCGCTTTCGCCTTCGGGCGCCGAACCCACCAACGGATCGTCGCCAAGCAACGGAGCGACCGGCGGCGGCACGCTCTCCACCTCGGGTGGACGCACGACCGGACCTGACGAAGCCTCCGGCGTACCGCTCCCCGGCACGGCCGCGGCAGCCTGCCGCTGAGCCGTCGGCGGCAGCCCGGCCAGCGGCGCCCCGAGTCCGGGCGTGCGCCGGGGCGGCGGTGCCGGCTCGGACGAAGGCGGCGCGGATTCCTGCGGGGGAGGGGTAGGGGGAGTGGGCATGGGTACGAGGGGCTGCTCGCCTACGAGTTGACGTACAGGCAGGTCGGCAACGGCCGACGTACCGGCGGAGGTCATGGACGAGGACGCGCGCTGTACGGGAACGGCCTCAGGTACGGACCCGGCCTCGGGCACGGACACGGGTGCTACGGCAGGCACCGCGGCAGGCACTGCGGCAGAAGGCCCACCCCATCCCGCAACCGTGGCCTTCCCGCCCGACGTCCCGCCCGACGTCCTCCGTGAAGGCATCTCGACCGACCGCTGAGCCGACGGCATGGGGCTCCCCGGCGCGGGACTGGTGATCCCGTGCAGCACTCCGGTAGGCGCGTCAGGGCTGACCAGATGCCCGAGCGGCGTACCGAGCGCGGTCGCTTGCCGGGTGGACAACGCCCCTTGGAACGCCACGGGGTTGATGACGAGGTCCTGCTCGGGCACGGTCCGCTGCATGGGCACCAGCCGATGCACATTGACCCGGTCGCCCAGGTCACCCCGCCCATCTGTCTCCCCGCGCCCAGCCGGAGCGTCACTGTCACTCTCCGAACGACCACCGCGCAGCCAGGACATCAACCCCATGGATCTCCCGCCCTCCCCGTGTCGTCAGTGCCCGTTGAGGCGAGCGACCTGCGCGACGAACTTCAGACGTTCCGGATGTTCCAGATCCAGCAGGTCGTCCAGCGGCCAGTGGAAGTGATAGGCGAGGTACGCGACTTCCTCGTACAGCAGGTCGGCCGCGTACGTCACGATTCCCCCAGGCGGCCACCGGCGAGATCCACCGTGAACTCCTCTTGGCAGGAAGGGCAGTTGACGGCGGCGCGGGTGTGCCCCTCCGCGTTGATCCGGCGGTAGAAGTCCTGGAGGAACGCCAGGTCGGAGGCGAACAGGTCCTCGATGACGCCCGGGTGGATGTCCTCGACGGTCCCGATTCTGGTCACGACCCGGGAGATGAGGACGACCGACAGGTACGCGGAGTTCTCGCGCACCCGGTCGTCCCGCAAGGGCACCAGTTCGTCCCGCGCGGTCGCGAGCCGCATCACGCCGTTACGGTGCACGGTGCCCGACTTGTCCACGTACCCGCGCGGCAGCTCGAAGCCGAACTCGGTCCGCAGCGGCTCGGGTTGGCGCGCCTGCCCCTGCCCCTGACCCGGCTGTGGCCCGCCCGTCCCGGGCGCGGCCCGGTCGGGTGCCTGGAAGTGAACGGTGCGGCGCATCAGCCGAGTTCCATGCTCTCGTACGTGATCGCCAGCTTCTCCGTCAGGACCGAGGTGTCACCGGCCTTGAGCGTCCCGATCTCCAGCGACTTCGGCCAGGCGTTGATGAGCGTGTAGCGCTTGATGGGAATGCCCTCGTAGTCGTAGACGATGACCGCGCCGTTGCGACGGGCGTCCGTCATACGGCCGAACCGGGAGTCCCTGATCCAGCGTTCGAAGCTGTTGTCCTCCGTGAGCCCTCGGGTCACGGTGACCTCCCCGGCCTTCGGGCGGCCCGGCAGCTTCTTGATGGCGTACTTGCCGTCGGCGGTGTTCTGCTTCAGCTCGATGACGTCCTGCTCCATCTTCAGACCGCTGACCTCGGTGATCTGCTTGATGATGACGCTGTCGAATTCGAGGCCGAAGGAATGCCCGACGGAACTGTCGAGATCGGGAAGTGGCACAACAGACTCCTTACGCCGTACTCAGAAACGGACCGGACTGCCGTCGGTGGACCACTCGGCTCATTCGTCGATCCCGCCGCTGCCGCCGGTCAGTTGGGCGAGCCGGAACACCACGAACTCGGCCGGCTTGACCGGCGCGACCCCGATCTCGCAGACGATCTGACCGGCGTCGATGCTCTCGGGCGGGTTCGTCTCGCGGTCGCACTTCACGTAGAACGCCTCGTCCGGAGTCAGCCCGAACAGTGACCCCTTCCGCCATTCGTTCACCAGGAAGGCCGAGACCGTGCGCCGGACCCGGGCCCACAGCGCGTCGTCGTTCGGCTCGAAGACGACCCATTGCGTACCGGCGAGGATCGACTCCTCCAGGTAGTTGAAGAGTCGCCGCACATTCAGGTAACGCCAGGCCGGATCCGACGCGAGCGTCCGCGCGCCCCACACCCGGATGCCCCGGCCGGGGAAGGAGCGGATGCAGTTCAGCCCGATCGGGTTGAGCAAATCGTGCTCGCCCTTGGTGAGTTGGGTCTGGAGCGCGACCGCGCCCCGTACGACCTCGTTCGCCGGAGCCTTGTGCACCCCACGCGTGTCGTCGTTGCGCGCCCAGACGCCGGCGATGTGCCCGCTCGGCGGTACGAGGGTGGCGCGGCCGGAAGCCGGGTCCGCGACGCTGATCCACGGGTAGTAGAGCGTGGCGTACTTCGAGTCGAAGTTCGCCCGGTCCGTACGCCAACTCCGGGCCTGCTGAGGCGACAGGCCCGGCGGTGGATCCAGGATCGCGACTCGGTCACCCATCAACTCGCAGTGGGATATGACCCCTTGCTGAACGGCGATCACCGACTCCAGGTCCAGCAGGCCGCGTTGGTACGCGCTCATCAGGTCGGGCACGGCGATCATGGTGATCTCGTCGACCGCCTCCAGCCCGCCCAGCCCCGTCCGGCGGTCGGCGTCACCCACGTACACCTCGGGGGCGAGCGCACCGGCGCTGCCGGCGTCGGGGGCCGCGGGCGCGGCGGGTGCGAGGGCCACCGTCTGCGGCTCGGGCCGGGCGGGGGCGGCGCCGCGCCCCGGGTCGCGTATCTCGATCAGCTCCGACTTGGCGTTGACCCGGGTGGCGACGTTCTCCTTGCTGCGTTTCGTCGTCACGGAGGGGTACGTCTCCGTGACCTGTCCGTCGCGGCGCACGATGAGCTGGAAGGTGTCGGAGGGGGGATCGTCGCCCTCGGCCCCGGTCACCTCGACGCTGATCTCGCCGGCCACACCCGGCCGGGGCTTCACGGCGTAGGGCCCGACCTGCACTTCGGCTCCGGCCGCCAACTCCCCGGTCTCGCCGTCGCCGCCCACCGAGGTGCCGTCGCCGATCCGTACGACGTAACAGATGCCGCCGCCGTTGGAGAAGAAGCCGTAGACGGACGAGGCGAGGTACGTACCGTCGACGAAGTCGCCGAAGGTACTCACGTACTGGCTCCAGTTCGTGATCAGCGTCGGCTCGTCGAACGGGCCCTTCTGGGCGAAGCCGACGAAGGCGGCTATCGAGGTGCCCACCCCTTCGATCGGCCGGGACCCGGACTCGACCTCTTCGACGTAGACGCCGGGGGACAGGTACGACGGCATAGGTGCCTCTCTTCGACGCGCTCCTGGACTCGCCACTTCGGCTCGCTGCTCGGGCTCGCTGCTCGGGCTCGCTCCTCGACCGGGGAACGCCGGCCATTCTCGCCACTGAGCGGATCACCCGGAACGGATACTCGGCCGCCCTGCCGTGCACGGACGACTGCCCGAAGAGGCAACGCGACCCCTCCCGCCGTGCCGGCGAGGTCTGCCCCCACCCCGGTCCGCGCACCCTGCGCACCACGGGCGGGGGCGCCGCACCCTGACAAGTCACGTCCGAGAGCGCGGCCGAGGGCCGAAGGGGAGGGGCGAACGGATGAAGGCGGTCCCGGAGAAGGGCGACAGCCCCACCCGGCCCGGTTCACCCACCGCCTCCCGGGTGGACGTGTCCCGTACGCGGACGGCCCCCCCGCGTCCGGACCGCCGTAGCCTCCAACGTCTTCAGGGCGCGGTGGGGAACGCGGCGGTGTCCCGCCTCGTGGCCCAGCGCTATACGGCTCCGGTGAAGCCGTCGCCGGCCCAGGCGGCCGGTTTCCGCAAGGTCAAGGCGGACGTGGCGGCGAAGAAGACGAAGATCGCCGTCCACCCGCCGGCGGTGGGTGAGGCGAAGGCGTCGCAGGACGCGGCGGTGGCGCCGCCGGACGACAAGGAAGCCCAGGGCAAGGCCGCGAACGCCGAGAAGATGAACGCGGCGAAGCCGGGCGAGTTCGACAAGGAAGCCTTCGTCGACGCGGTGAACAAGGCGATCGACGCGCAGGCGCCGAAGAACCTCGACGAGGCGGACAAGTTCTCCAAGTCGGGCAAGGCGGACCAGGTCAAGGCGGAGGTCGACGGAAAGGTCACGGACGGCAAGGAGTCCTCGGCCGAGGACATCGACACCGCGACGAAGGCACCGCCGGACACATCGGCGGCCAAGGACAAAGAGGTCACCCCTCTCACCCCGGACCAGGCCCCCGGCAACCCGGGCGCCCCGTCGGCGGCGGACGCGATCCCGGAGAAACAGCCCGCCGCCGTCACCGACTTCTCGGAAGGTCCGGCGCAGAACGATCAGGCGATGGCGGACGCGGAGGTCACCGAGGAGCAGCTGGCGAAGGGCAACGAGCCGGAGTTCAACGAGGCGCTGTCCGCGAAGAAGACCTCCGAGGCCGATGCCGCGAAGGCCCCGGCGAAGGGCAAGGCGGCCGAGGACCAGCAGCTGTCCACGGCGAAGGAGGGCGCGGCGGCGTCCGGCGCCCAGGCGATGACGGCGCTGACCGCGACGCGGTGTGCGGCCGGGAAGCAGGTGGACGGCGGCAAGGGCGACACCAGGACGAAGGACGAGAAGAAGCGCGCCGAGGTCACGGCGAAGCTCCAGAAGGTCTACGACGGCACGAAGAAGGACGTCGAGGAGACGCTGTCCGGCCTGGACAAGAAGGTCGACACGGCGTTCACGTCGGGGGAGAAGGCGGCGCGGGACGCGTTCACGGCGGACCACAAGCGCCGGATGAAGAAGTACAAGGACAAGCGCTACTCGGGCTGGACCGGTAAGGCCCGCTGGGTGAAGGACAAGTTCACCGGGCTGCCGAAGGAGGCGAACGCCCTCTACCAGGAGGCCCGCAAGCTCTACGTCTCCCAGATGCGGACGGTCATCTCGTCGGTGGCGGACATCATCGGCGCCGAGCTGGGCCGGGCGAAGGCGCGTATCGCCAAGGGCCGCGCCGAGTTGAAGGCGGAGGTCGACAAACTCCCCGCGGATCTGAAGGAGTTCGGCGAGGAGGCGGCGAAGGACTTCGCGGGCAAGTTCGACGACCTGGAAGCCACGGTCGACGAGAAGTCGGAGCAGTTGGTCCAGGACCTGGCGTCGAAGTACACAGCGGCGCTGAACAAGATCGACGAGGAGATCAAGAAGCTCCAGGAAGCCAACCGGGGGCTGATCGACAAGGCGAAGGACGCGATCGTCGGCGCGATCAAGACGATCAACGAGCTGAAGAACCTGCTCCTCGGGATCCTCGCGAAGGCCGCCTCCGCGATCATGAAGATCATCAAGGACCCGATCGGTTTCCTCGGCAACCTGGTCAGGGCGGTCGGCGCAGGCCTGAACCTCTTCATCTCCAACATCGCCGACCACCTCAAGACGGGCGTCGTCTCCTGGCTGCTGGGCACGGCGGTCAAGGCGGGCTTGGAGCTCCCGGCGAGGTTCGACCTCAAGGGCATCATCCAGATCATCGGCTCACTGCTGGGCCTGACCTGGGACAACATCCGCACCCGCGTGACCCGCAAGGGCGTCCCGGACGAGGCGATGTCGGCGGTCGAAACGTCGGTCCCGGTGGCCCAGAGCCTCGCCCGCGAGGGCCCGGCCGGCGCGGCGAAGGAAATCCAGGCGGAGACGGGCGACCTGAAGGCGACGATCCTCTCCAAGCTGACGACCTACCTGATCCCGACGGTGATCGTCGCGGGGATCACCTGGATCCTCTCCCTGCTGAACCCGGCGTCCGCGTTCGTCCGGGCGGTCAAGGGAATCATCGACATCGTCACGTTCATCGTGACGCAGGGCGCGCAGATCATCGACTTCGTCAACGCGGTCCTGGACGCGGTGATCCAAATAGCCAACGGCGGCCAGGCGGGCGTCCCCAAACTGGTAGAAGCGGCCCTCGCGGCCAGCGTCCCACTCCTGATCGGCTTCCTCGCGGCGCTCCTGGGCATCGGCGGCCTGGCGAACAAGGTCAAGTCGGTCTTCCAGTCGGTCTCCCGCCCGGTGACCCGGGCCATCGACAAGATCGTCGACTTCATCGCCAGGAAGGGCAAAGCCCTCTGGGGCAAGCTCAAGAAGAAGTCCAGCAGCAAGACACCGAAGTCGACGTCGCAGGACAACAAGCACTCGGCCGGCGCTTCCAGGAAGGGAGATCTGGACGGAGGTATGCGCGCCGCACATCAAATAATTAAGCGGGGAGTTGATGAGCGTGAAATAAAGGAAAAATTCACATCCATTAGATCGAAATACGGGTTGGCTGGACTCCGGCTGGTGGTTGACCGTAGGGAATCCCTTTACGAATATGCTCATGCAGAAGGAACGGTGCAGCGGGCCCGTACCCCAGAGGAGCCGATTGAGCCGACTGACGAGGAAGTAATTGCTGAACTCCCAAGGGATGTGGAGGTAAAGTCGGATGGAGGTAAGGGGCAGTACTCGCACGAAGCGGGAGCGGCAGGGCGCCTCCTGAGCAAGCTACTCTCGTTCAGGGCAAGGATAAGCGAAGGAGTGAAGGCGGGGTGCCGCCTTCTGATTGCGACACTTCCAGGCAAGGCAAGTATCACCTTCAGGGAGCGTTCGCAACCGCCGGAGCTGCGTCAACACCTGGCCCATTTGGCGCAGATAATCGATAAAAAGGGCGCGTCCAGAGAAGAGCGCAGTGAAGTGATAAATGAACTACGCACACCAGATAATCAGTCTCGTGGAGAACTTGAAGGTTATGCGCTCGACAGCGTTTTGGCGGAGAATCAAAAAGCGGTAGCTCAGTTGATCGAGCAACTAGAAAGAGAGAATCATGACGTGATTGTCGGCATGGAAAGAGGGGGTGCGTTCGTGGGGGACGTGCTGGCGGCCGGGAGTCGACAGCTCGCTCCGAAGATCCAGAAGATCCCGGTTCATCGGGCTCCCAAAGGTGAAAAGAAGCGCAAGTTTGACCGTGAGGGCTTAATGCAGGGCGAGTTCAACAAGCTTATCGAGGGTGGCGCTCGAAGCATTGCGGTGGTAGATGTCTATATGGGGGGAAGAACCGCATCCTCGTTGCGGGATGAGATCTTTAAGCCGATCTTGACAGCCAAGCCGGATGTCTCATTTCGTATGTATTGGATACGTGAGACGTTGGGGTTCGAGGAGAAGAGCGAAGCTGGCGGTATTGTGTTGAAGCCGGAGCGAGGGGAGCTGAAGCAGAATAGCCCGCTTGCCGATCGGCTGAGCACCGTGACGCAATATGTGAGGCTCGCCCTGGGGGACGATATGGAGATTGCTTTCGATCCTGACTCGCGCACTCCGATTACCATATTCGACCGACAAGGGAAAATAGTTCGTAAGTGGACTCCAGGGCCAGGTCAGACTACTCGCGATCTCTTGGTGGATCTACTCAATCGGTCTGACTAGGATAGGTGAGAGCGAGCGTCATGCCCGCCCTGGAAAAGAGTGAGTTCAGCTCGGCATCTTGAATCTTTGGCCTTCCCGTGAAGTACGTCAGATTTACGTAGATTGCTGGTAGTCGGCCCAGCGTCACAGATTCAACAAGCTCGCGGTCGACATCCTCGTCCTCGAAATCGCCTGAATCGGTAAGGGCGACGACTTGGTACCCGGCAAGGGCTTCTTCCGCTTGCAGTACAGACAGCCGGGAGCCAAGATTCCTCATGAGGGCTACAGTCTCATCTTTGGTGTCGAATTCTCTTTCTGAAATGAAGATTTCGCAAGAAAGATTCATTCATTCCTCCAATGTCAATACCGCAAGCGTGAAGGACATCACTCATGGCAACCACAGTCAAGGTTGGACGGAGGTCGACACGTGCGTCAGGCGCGGTCGGTGGGAGTCGTCTCGTTTGCACGCTGTCATCCCACGGAATCAGGCTCGACCAGTGCAATGCCCGATCGGGAGCCGACCATGCTTGGTCTGGGTGCGAGAGTCGTCACGGATCCGCAACGGCCGGATGTTCCCGAGCGGTGATCCGTCGGCCGCCACGGTGTGCTGCTGGCCTTCCCGCGCGTCACTCATAGAACTTTTGTTAGAATCGCTTCGTGACAAATTCCGGCTATGCCCCCGGCGAGGGGCCTACTAAGTCCGTGTCCGTGTCCGTCCACGAGGGCACCATCGAGGCGGTGCGGGCCCGCGTGGGCAAGCGTGGAATCTCCGGGTACGTCGAGGCCGCCATACAGCGCCAGATCGAGCGCGACGGCCTCGCCGAGTTGATCGCCTCCAACGAGGCGATTCATGGCCCTCTTACACCTGAGGACGTTCAGGCGGCCGAGGAGAAGTTGTTCGGTCCCACCGACAGGGGCAGTGGCACCGCCGGGGCTGCGGCATGAGTGGAACGTGGGTGCTCGACAGTGAGGCTCTGTCCCGATACTTGCGCGCTGACAAGGAGATGACGGCGCTCTTGGCCGTGGCGGTCAAGCGGGACATCCGTGTCGTTGTCAGCGCGGTCACCATCGTGGAGGCTGACCCGAACGCCGCACACAAGGCCCGCATGTCCTGGGCTCTCTCCCGGCTCGTCGTAGAGCCTGTGACGAAGGAGACCGCTGCCCGCGCCGTCGAGATCCTCCGTGACGCGGGAGGGCTCGCGGGTCACAAGTACGCCATCGACGCGATGGTCGTGGCTACTGCTCTCCGTGAGCCCGGACCGGTAACCATCCTCACCTCGGATACGGAGGACATACTCATGTTGGGTAGCGCGGCTGTGGCAGTCATCAAGGTCTGACCTGACGGCGCGGCGCTCAGCCCTGCACCAGCCCCAGATACGGCCCGAACTCCGACGCCAGCGTCAGCCGGCCCAGCTTCTGGTACTCCCGTTGGATCGCGTGGATCAGCGTTGCCATCGTTACCGCCTCCCCCGTGTCCGCTGCCAAGTACGCCGAAGTCACCGCTATCGAGCGGATGTTGCCGCCCGCCAACTCGAAGTTGGACGCGCAGAAGTCCAGGTCCAGGTCCGTGCCCCGCGGCAGCAGTGGGCCCAGGCAGCGTTCCCACAGCAGTAGGCGTTGGTCCGGAGCCGGGATCGGGAAGTCGATTACCAGGTCCAGGCGGCGGGTGAAAGCGTCGTCCAGGTTGGCGCGGAGGTTTGTGGCCAGGATGGCCAGGCCGTCGAAGGACTCCATCCGCTGCAACAAGTACGCGCTCTCCACGTTCGCGTAGCGGTCGTGCGCGTCCTTCACGTCCGAGCGTTTGCCGAAGATCGCGTCCGCCTCGTCGAAGAGCAGCACGCCGTTCACGCCCGCCGCCTCCGTGAAGATCCGCTCCAGGTTCTTCTCCGTCTCGCCCACGTACTTGTCGATCACCGTCGCCAGATCGACCGTGTAGAGGTCCAGGCCCAGATCCGCCGCGATCACCTCCGCCGACATCGTTTTGCCCGTGCCCGAGTCGCCGGCGAACAGGGCCGATACGCCCCGGCCCCGGCCACCTCCCGGGCGCATGCCCCACTCGCCGAGCACCCGGTCGCGGTGGCGGGCGCGGGCGGTGAGTTCGCGGAGTTGGGCTTGGGTGTCGGTGGGGAGGACCAGGTCGGTCCAGGTCACCGTGGGTTCGATGCGGCGGGCCAGGCGGTCCAGGCCCGCCGCGTTCTGGGCGCGAGCCCCCTGGCGTACATGGTCGGGGGTGAGCACGCCACCCGCCAGGCGCGCCGTCTGGGCGGCGGAGCGGGCCGCGCCCGTGACCTGTTCGGGGGTGAGGAGGAACGGGGCCAGCAGGCGGTCCGCGTCGATCGCGGGCGGGAGCCGCGTCGGGGCCCACTGCTTGTACGCGTCCGTCCACAGCGCCCCGCGCGCCGACGGCTCCACCCGTGGGGCGTGCAGCAGCAGCGGGGGAGAGACGGACCACGACGCGTCCCACGGGGCCCGGCCCACCAGGATCGTGGGGACTTGAGTGGCCGTCAGAAGGCGTAGCAGGTGCGGGTGTTCGCGGAAGACCGCGTCCAGCGGGGCGCACACCAGGCCCGCGTTCGTCAGACGGGCCTCGCGGACCAGGGCACGTACCGCATCCGCCGGCGCCGGATCCTCGGCCAGCCGTGCCAGGTCCAGGCCCAGCACGCCCAGGCCCGCCAGCGCGAGCGCCGACGCGGCCAGCGCCGTACCCGCGCCGCCTTGGTCCTCGCTCAGGTACGCCAGTTGGACACCGTCGGCCAGCACCCCGGCGAGCGGGGCCGGGTCGCCGACGCCGCGTACCGCGTGCCACGGGGCCAGCAGGTCCGCCAGGCGCGGATCGGGGGTGTCGTCGCCCAGGAGGTGAGCCGTCACCCGGTCCGGGACCCGTAACGCGCGGCTCAGGAAAGGCCGTTCCAGGTCCTCGACCAGCAGCAGTCCACCGGCCCGCAGTGTGGATCGGGCCGCCAGCCGGGCACGGGCCGCGTGGTCCGCCGGGGGCGAGCCGCACAGGCCCAGGGCCAGGCCGATGGACGGGCGGCGGCGGGTCACGTCGTCGTTCAAGTAGCCGTAGAACGCCTCGAACCGGTCGTCCAGATCCGGCACGAGCGCGATGAGCAGGATCTCGACGTCGAGCGCGGTGAGGCCGAACTCCGTTGCCAGGGTGGTGAGTCGGGAGTCCGGCACCTCATCGATCAGCTGTCCGTCGAGGGGTGGGAAGGAACGGGCCCCCTCCTCGTCCAGCAGCCTCGCGACGTTCTCCTCCGTCAGATACAGGCCCCTGAACGCGTCGTCCGGGTCGGGGTCGACGCGTTGCCTCGCCTCCACCGCACGGCGGACACGCTGCTCCACCGTGACCGCCCTGGCGAGCAGGTGTCGCAAGCTCGTCATACGTCGGTTTCCTCCGGTGCCGTGCCGCGCGTCTCCGTGATGCGGACGGCGCCGGACGACCGCGGCGGCGCCGGGTCCCGGTGCGGCCGGCCGGGCCGCGACCCGTACACCGGCAGCCCCTTACGGCCCGGCTGGCCCTGTGTCTCGCCCTCGTCCCGCGCGGGTACGTCCCCGAACCGAGCCCGGAGCCCGTCGTCGCCCACCGGCGGTCCCGCCTCGTAGACCGGCGACGATGTCACCGGGACGCTGATCACCAGGTCCAGCGAGGGCTTCAACTCCCCGCCCAGCGCGCTCCACACATCGGCGAACGAGCGGTCCTCCGGCGGCGGCAGCGCGATCGACAGCGGTACCGCCGCCCCGATCTCCGCCAGGGACCCCGTCAGCCGTTCCGGCGGCAGCGCCTCGTACCGCAGCAGGCACGCCAACAGCGAGGACAGCAGCCGGTGTTCGTCCTCCGGACGCTTCGTCCACGCCGTGATCAGATACGACAACTTGAAGAAACGCGGCGGGCGGCGGCGTGCGACGATCGCGCCACGCTCGTCGTACTCGTTGTGCAGACCGCGCTCCCGCCGGCGCATGTCCTCGCGGATGTCGTAGAGATAGAGGTTGACCATCGGCGCGTTGACCTTGGCGGCCCACTCCCTCGTCGGCGCGTCGAACACCACCGCGATCTGGCCGCCTTCGAGGACCTCCGCCCGAATGAGGGCCCGCAGGACATCGTCCACCTCATGGATCATCCGGAGGCCACTCCCGTCGTCGGCGCTCCGCTCATGACCGGCCCGCGAAGTCCGGTGGCTGCAGGTTGCGTTGGACCACCAGGACCGGTTTCTGGAGCCGGGGCAGGTCGGTGGCGTCGGCCCGCAGCACGCGCGGACCGAGCGTGTCCTTGCGCAGCACCAGCATCTGCACCTCGAAGGTGCCGTCGCGGCCCACCCGGATACCGGACCTGTCGGCCGTGATGCCGAGGGACCAGGTGAGACGTACGGTCTCGCCGGGCGGATAGTCCTTGCCCCGCGCCAGCACGGGCTGGCCCGGTTTGGCGACCAGCGGGGTCACTTCGAGCGAGGGCTTCAGGACGCGCAGCCGGTCGGTGTCCCTGTTGTCGGCCGTACGGCGGTCGGGCAGCGTGCCGCGCACCGTGGCCCGTACGTCGCCCGTGATCGCCGCGCGGTACGTCGCCGTCTGCGTCACCTCGATACGGCCTCCGGCGAGGATCGTGCACGGCCGGGCCGCCGTACAGCGGTTCAGGGCCGGCAGCGTCCGGTCGGCGCTGCGGGACGGCGTCGGCCAGGTCGCCGCCAGCACGACACCCGTCGCCGCGTCCGGTCCCGCGTTCGTGACCGTGAACCGGGCGCGGGCCGGGCGGCCGACGTACGTACGGTCCGGGCTTACGTCGGCCCGCACCGCGAGGTCCGACGTCGGCGGCACGGGGGGCGCGGGCGGCACAGGGAGTTCGAGCACCTCGAACTGGGCAGTGTCCGTACCGGTGTTGCCCGCCAAGTCCGTGGCCGAGCAGGTGACCGACGTCGTCCCGACCGGGAAGAGCGCACCGGATCCGGGGTCGCATGTCACCGGCAGCGCGCCGTCCTGGGCGTCCGTGGCCGTGGCCGTGAAGGTGATACGCGCTCCGTCGTCGCCCGTCGCCCTCACCGTGCGGTCGTCCACCGTGACGACCGGGTCGTTGATGTCGTTCACGGCGATGCTGATCTTCTGCTGGAAGTCGGGATCCGGTACGGCGGCGGGGCCGAGCTTCTCCGTCCCCGGTACCTGGGCGCCGAGTTGGAGGAACTGCACCGTGCAGGTCAGGGTCGTGCCCTGGGGGGCGTCGGCCGACACATCGACGTTCTCGGTGAACTGCGCGGTTCCGCCGCTGCTGAGCTGCCTCGTCGGCGGGTCCAGTGTGACGCTGAGATGCGGGTCGCAGTCGTCGAGTCGGTGGCCGACGGTGGTGGGCAGATTGTCGAAGCCGTCGATGATCGCCTGGGCCGTCGCGTCCGGCTGGATGCCTTCCAGCAGTTGGCCACCGGTGGCCTGGATGATCCGGTTGGCCTGGCCGGGAGTTGTCGGCGGATCTTCGATCTGGCCCGGGAAATCAGG
Source organism: Streptomyces sp. NPDC057137 (assembly GCF_042670825.1). NCBI lineage: Bacteria > Bacillati > Actinomycetota > Actinomycetes > Kitasatosporales > Streptomycetaceae > Streptomyces > Streptomyces sp. NPDC057137. The sequence continues at coordinate 20,683 of NZ_JBHUUW010000039.1, forward strand.
GTTGTTGGCGTTCCCGTTGCCGTTCAGGCCGTCCCCCCGGTCGCTGTCCACCTCGATACCGATCACCCGGACCCCCTTGTCCTGAAGGTCGGCGATCGTGTCGTCGATGGTGTGGCCGTTGCTCGGTGCGTGACTGGAGGCATCGCTGACCAGGACGACGACCGGGCTCGCGCCCTCACGGAACACCGTCTTGCCGTCCGCGCCGTTGGCGATCTCCCACAGGCCGTTGATCCAGTCCTCCGACGGGCCCATGCTGAATCCGCCGAGGTCTGTTCGTAGCCCGTTGACACCGGTCTGGACCAGCTCGATGTCTTCCGTCAGCTCCTGGAGTACCCGGAAGCCCGCGTTCGGCTCATCCACCTGCTGGTCACCGAAGGTCGCGACCGCGAAACGTGAATCAGGCTCCTCGGCCCGGATCTTGTCGGTGATGTCGGGCAGATTGTCCTGGACGCTCGTGATCGGCTCCTCCATGCTGGCCGTGCCGTCCACCAGCAGCACCACATCGGGCCTCGGCGGGATCGCCGGAGTTCGCACCTGTTTGGTCACACCCGTCGAACCGCCCGGGTCGAGCGCCTCGTCGAGCGTCGCCGGCGTGACCCACGGTTCGGGAGGTACGGGCACGGCCGCAGCGGTCCCGATTTCCGTAGCCGTAGCCGTAGCCGTAGCCGTAGCCGTCGCCGTCGCCGAAACCGCCGACGCGGGCGCGAGACCGGTGGCCAGGAGGAGCAGGACGAGACCCGCCGCGCGCCCGGCGCCGCCGTGCCGGGTCCGCGCGCGTGACCGCTCCCGAAGCCCCGGCTGAATCCACCGCACAGTGTTCCTCCCCGTCCCCGCGAACCGCCTCCGCGAGCCGCCTCCGCGAACCGTCTCGTACGTGCCGTCTCGTACGGCCCCGGACATGCCGCCGCGCCTGTACGGTCCCGTACAACCCCCGTACGCACAGCGGAAGTCGAGCCACTTCAACGGGAAGGCGCGGCTGCCCTTTGGGGCAATCCGCGTAGATCGATAAAGGCCCTGGAGATCAAATAAGGCCCTGGCGCATCGCGTACGCCACCGCGTGCGAGCGATTGCGCAATTGCAGCCGGGTCATCACGGAATGCAGCACGTTCTTGATCGTGCGCTCCGAATAGGCCAGCTTCGTCGCGATATCCGCGGTGTCATAACCCTCGGCGACCAGCCGCAGCACATCCACCTCACGCGCCGCCAGACCCGTGAAGTGCAGCCCGCGCGGCCCGAGCACCTGACCCTGCAGCCTGCCGACCTCTTCGAGGAGGCGTCCGAGCAGGTCGGAGGGGAGATGCCCCTCACCCCGCGCCACCGTCCCGATGACATGCACCAGATGCTCCGGCGTCGACTCCGACCGTCTGACCACGCCGGCGACGCCGCACTCCGCCGCGCTCACCAGCTTCTGCTCGTCGATGTCCGTCGTGACCAGAACGGTGCGGCAGTCGGCGGTGCGTTGGATGTGCCGCAGCGTTCTCAGCGCGTCCTCGTCGACCGCGTCCACGACGATGACCACGACCTGCGGCGAGACGTCCTCGTCGTCCCATTCCATGACACTGACCTCGGGACGGGCCCTCAACTGGCTGGCCACGCCCGCCTGCGATATCGGATCCTGGGCCCATAACGCGACAGTGGTGCGCTCCATGCGAATGCTCCCCCTGGGCAACAGCCGTAGGCGTCACAGGAAGGCACAAGCCTCACAGCTGTAATTGACTGCCCCATCCGTTGTGAGGCTGACTGAAGATTCCCGCGTTGCCGGACAAGGAAACGGAAAGGTTGCCACGGGCAGCGAATCTGCCCGAAAGTGTTCCTTCCCGGCCGATGTCACACCCGCTCACCGACTCTACGGTCCGCCTTATGAGTCTCACCGCAAGCCTCGACGAAACGTCCGTCGCCGCCGAGCCGGGCGAGGAGACGGCCCTTCCTCTGCAGGTCCTGAACTCAGGCCGGACCGTTGAGGAGTACCGCTTCGAGGTGGTCGGCGCGTGCGCCGCCTGGTCGGCGGTGGAGCCCGCCGTCCTGTCCCTCTATCCGGGTGACTCCGGGACCGTGTCACTCATGCTGCGCCCGCCCCGCGACTCGACGGTGCCGGCGGGCGAGACACCGTTCGGCGTCCGCGTGGTGCCGACCGGTGACCAGGGCGGGACCGTCGTGCCCGAGGGCCGGGTGACCGTCCTGCCGTTCACGGAGACGACGGCCGAACTCGTACCGCGCAGCTCGCACGGGTCACGGAGCGGAAGGCACCGGTTCGCCGTCGACAACAGGGGCAACACACCCGTCACCGTACGGCTCGGGGCCCAGCCCGGTACCGAACTGGCGCGGGTGGACTTCGCCGTACCCGAACTCCGGATCGAGCCGGGCCGCGCCGAGTTCGGGAAGGTGCGCGTACGGCCGGCCAAGCGCATGTGGCGCGGCGCGCCGGTCACGCACCCCTTCCAGGTCTCCGCCGCCCCGCAAGCGGCGGCCGAGGGCCAGGAGGCCCCGGAACCCGTCCTGGTGGACGGCTCCTACCAGCAGGAACCTCTCCTGCCGAGCTGGCTGCCCCGGGCACTCGTCGTGGCCGCCGTGGTGCTGATCGCGCTGGTCGGCCTCTGGTACGCGCTGCTGCGCCCGGCGGTGAAATCGGCGGCGCGGGAGGCGGTCACACCCGAGGCGGTACGGTCGGCGGTCGAGGCCGACCCGAGCCGGTCGGCGGACGGGGGAGACCCGGGCGGCGCGGACTCGGCGGGCGGCGACTCCGCGGGCGGCGACTCCGCCGGGGCGGGCACGGACGGCGGGCCCGGGGCCAGTACGTCACCGAGCCCCGGCCCCTCGGCGGACGACGCCGCCGCGAACGCCCCGACCAGCGCGCAGGTACGGGTCAGCGACTCGGTGGGCGGCGGTGCGAACACCGGGACGGCCCTGCGGGTACCGGCGGGCCAGACGTTCCAGCTGACGGACCTCGTCGTGCAGAACCCGCAGGGTGACGCGGGAACGGTCGTCGTCTCGGCCGGGCCCGAGACCCGCGTGCTCAGCCTGGGGCTGGAGAACTTCCGCGACTCCGACTACCACTTCGTGACCCCCATCGTGGTGCCCGCGGGAGGCACGGTCACGATGACCATCGACTGCCGGAGGATCGGCAGGCCGGTGGGGGCGCCTGCTCCCTCGCGGTGCACGGAGTCGCTGTTCCTGGGCGGGACGATGAGGCCGGCGACGGGAGGCTGAGGGAGCGGGCCGACGGTCCCGGCCGAGGGCAGGCGTCGCCCCCGAGCCAACGACGCTCTCACGGCATCACGCAGTCGGCGCCTCTTCCTCCTCCTCCGGGCCTTTCGTCTCGGCCCGCTGCACGAACGAGCCCTGGACGTCGGCCGGTTGCTCCTCCTCGTCCTCGGTGGCCGCTCGCTGTACGGCGGGAGCCGCCGGGGCGGGGGTCGGCGCGGCGACGGGCGGTTGGGCCGACGCCGGTGCCGGGTCGGTCAGTACCCGGTCCGCGTTCGCGACGGCCTCCCGCTCGAACCGGTCCGAGGGGTCGCTGACCCGGATGCCGCCGGGCGCCTCCGTGCCCTCCACCGGCCCCTCGCGCTGCTGGATCACATGGGTCAGCTCATGCGCGAGCGTGGTACGGCCCTGGGGCGAGGACGGGTCGTACGCGTCGCGCTGGAAGACCACGTTGTTGCCCACGGTGTACGCGTGCGCGCCGACACCCTTCGCCGACTCGTGGGCGGCCGAGTCGTTGTGGATACGTACGTCGGAGAAGTCCGCGCCCATCCGGCTCTCCAGATCCGTACGGGTCTCCGTGTCGAGGGGCGAGCCGCCGGACGACACGACATCGTGCACCGGCGAACGACGCTCCTCCTCGGCCTGGTCCGGCGCACCGCTGCGGGCCCGCTGGATCACCGGGCCGAGCGCGCCGTTGCCGACGGCCCGCTGGAGCACGCCCATCCCGGCGGTGCCGATCACGTCGGTACGCCCGGTGGCCGCCGCGCGGTAGAGATGGTGGGTCCGCTCGTCCGGGGCACCACCCGCCGGCGGACGGTCGTGGCCCCGATCGTGCTCGTGCTCGTGGTTGTGCGCGTTCTCGCGATCGCTCTCGTGATCGTGATCGTGATCGTGTGAGTTCATCACCGTCTCCCTGACCGCACCGGTCGCCCGTCTACCCGGCCGGGCCCGCGCCGCGGCGGTCCCGGCACTTCACCCTGACCGCGCGCCCGTTCCCCGTCCAGGCCGCGCACCGGCCCGACCGGGGCACCCGGCGGTGCCCCTTCGGGCAGCCAGAAGGGGCGGACGGCCGCGAGTTCGTATCCATGTTCTGGCGGTCCATGGTTGAGCGGAACCTGGATCGGGCCGGTCTCTGCGAGGACCCTGGTCACTGGGCGGAAACATGCCGTTGAGCAGGGAGTTCTCTGGTGAAGGCAGTGAAGACAGTGAAAGCGGTGAAGGAAGTGGCGGTACCGGATCTGGGAGGAAAGCTCGCCGTCGTGACCGGGGCGAGCGGCGGCGTCGGACTCGGGCTGGCCGAACGGCTCGCTCGTGCGGGCGCCGAGGTGGTGCTGGCGGCTCGGGACCCGGCCAAGGGCGCTGCCGCGCTTGAGCGGATCCGCGCGGGCGTACCGGGGGCCGAGGTTTCCACGCGCGTCCTCGACCTGGCCTCGCTGGACTCGGTCGAACGGTTCGCGGACACGCTGAACGGGGAAGGCAGACCGCTCGACATCCTGATCAACAACGCGGGGGTGATGGCGCCGGCCACCCGGCATACCACGGCCGACGGCTTCGAGCTGCAGTTCGGCACGAACCATCTCGGTCACCTGGCCCTCACCGGGCGGCTCCTGCCGCTGCTGCGCGCGGGCCGGGCCCGGGTCGTCACCCTGACGAGCAGCGCCGCGCGTGGCGGCGGCATCCACTGGGACGACCTTCAGGCCAAGAGGAAGTATGCCCCGGTACGGGCGTACAGTTTCTCCAAGCTGGCCAACCTGCTGTTCGCGCTCGAACTGGACCGCCGGAGCGCCGCGGCCGGGTGGCACATCGCCAGCATGGCAGCTCATCCGGGCAGCACGTTGACGAATCTCTACGCCTCCGGGCCCAACATGGGCCGTACGCGCCCCGCCCGCTACGAGGCGCTCGTCAAGCGGCTCGCCCGCTGGGGTGTGTTCGTGCAGCCCGTCGACGCGGGGCTGCTCCCGCCGCTGTACGCGGCCACGAGCCCGGCGGCGAAGGGCGGTCGGCTGTACGGCCCCGACGGCCCAGGTCAGTTCACCGGTGGCCCGAAGGAACTGACCGTCTACAAGTCGGCGCGCGGCGAGGCGGACGCCGCGCGGCTCTGGGAGATCTCGGAGAAGTTGACAGGGGTCTCGTACGGGGGAGCCTGACGTCCGCGAACTGGCGACCGGGCAGGCGAGTGAGCGGGCGAGCGGGCGGGCGCGCAAGTGACGGAAAGGGATCGAGGATCATGGACAGAGCCGGACTGGCCGCCTTTCTTCGGGCGCGGCGTGAGGTCCTCCAGCCGGAGGATGTCGGGCTGCCGCGTGGGCGTCGGCGGCGTACCGGCGGGTTGCGCCGGGAAGAGGTCGCCGCGCTGTGCGACATGTCGGCCGACTACTACGGCCGGATCGAGCAGCCGCGCGGGCCGAATCCGTCCGAGCAGATGCTCGCCGCGCTCGCGCGCGGGCTGCGGCTGTCCATCGAGGAGCGCGACCATCTGTTCCGGCTCGGTGGCTATGCCCTTCCCCGAAGGGTTCCGGGCGGTGACCACATCAACCCCGGCATCATGCGCGTCCTCGACCGGCTCGAAGACACCCCCGCCCAGGTCGTCAACAACCGTGGGGAGACACTGAGGCAGACCCGGATGGCTGTCGCGCTGCTGGGCGACGAGACGGCGTTCACCGGCCCGGCCCGGAGTCTGCACTACCGGTGGTTCACCGACCCGGCATCCCGGCTGCTCCGTCCCGAGAGCGACCACGCGGCGCACAGCCGCCTCCTCGCGGCGGACCTCCATGGGGCCTACACGCGCGACGGCAAGGACTCGCCGGTGGCCGAACTGGTGGAGGCGCTGCTGACGGCCAGCCCCGAGTTCGCGTCGCTCTGGCGCGAGCGCCCGGTGCTGGGGCCGTACTGTGCCCCGAAGCGCTTCGGACACCCACGACTTGGACTGCTTGAGCTGCACTGCCAGACCTTGGTGGACCCCGACCAGTCACAGACACTCCTGGTCTTCACCGCGGCGCCGGGCAGCGAGAGCCACGACAAGCTGCAGCTCCTCTCCGTCATCGGGGACCAGCTCGGGTGAGTGAGTGAGTGAGCGAGGGAGTGGGTGGGTGGGTGGGCGAGGGGCGCGGGCGTTCGGAACGTGCGCCGGGTGACGGCGGGAATGGCGTCGTGACGGGCCTCGGTGGGGGCTTTGCCTGGCGCGTGGGCGCATCCTGAGGGGGACGATCCACCACGGAGCCGGTCGGCCGTCGAGCGTCCGGCAAGCCCCTCGCCATCCCTCATCTGACCTGGCCTTTTGCTTAGACCGACCGTAGCGTCCTCATATCGGGAAGGGGATGTGATGGACCGGAACATACGTACCGTCGACGACGTGCTGAAGCTCCTGGACGGCCTGTTCGCGCCGGAGGCCGATCGATGGACGGCGGGTGCCGCCGACTGGTGGGACGGCTTCTACGGCGACCGCTCGAAATCCGTGCCGTTCTTCGTCGCGAAGCCCGACGAGAACCTGGTCTCCTATCTCGACCGGGGGCTGGTCGCTCCGCCGGGCCGGGCTCTCGACCTGGGCTGCGGGCCGGGGCGCAATGCCATCGAACTGGCCCGCGCGGGCTTCCAGGTGGACGCCGTCGACCTCTCCCCGACGGCCGTCGAATGGGCGGAGGAGCGTGCCAGTGAGGCCGGTGTCGAGGTCCGGTTCCGCTGTGGTGACGCCTTCGACCTCGTCGGCGGTACGGAGGCGGCGGGCCCGTACGACCTGATCCACGACTCGGGCTGCTTCCACCACCTGCCGCCCCACCGCCGTATCAGCTACCTCACCCTGGTCGAACGCGCCCTCGCCCCCGGCGGGCACCTCGCACTCACCTGCTTCGCGTCCGGAGGGATGGGCTCCGAACTCCCCGACTCCGACTTCTACCGCCGGTCCGGCCTGCACGGCGGTCTCGCCTACACCCCGGAGTCGCTGCGCTGGATCTTCTCGGACCTGACCGAGATCGAACTGCGCCGCATGCACGACGAACCGCCGGAGTCCCCTCACTTCGGCGAGCCCTTCCTGTGGACGGCGCTCTTCCAGGACCGTCGTCCGGCTGTCAGATGTGCGCCATGACCTGACGCACCGGTCGGCCGAGCGCGTCGGCCAGCGCGGTCAGTTCCTCATCGGTGAACCAGCCGCGTCCCGGATTCCAGACCGCGATCTCGAACCGGGCGAAGCCGCACGGCCAGTCGTACGTCAGTGTGTCGAGGGCCAACTCCCTTCCGCAGCAGGGGACTTGGGTCAGCAGCGTGGCCAGGCCGTCGTCCGCCCGCGTTTCCAGGAGGTCCGTCCACCAGCCGAGGTCGACCGATCCGCCGCAGCGCGGACACCCGATCGCCATCAGGTTCGCTCCGCAGTCCACGATCGTGATCGCGTCGTGCCAGCTGACTTCGACCTCGGGCTCGATGCCGTCCGGCGGCCCCGGGGCCAGCTCGGCCGCGATCGCGGCCGCTCGGTCGGCCGCCTCCGGGTCCGGCTGCCAGTGCGGGTCGGTCGGTATGACCGACAGGATGTTGTCGCTCACGTACAGGCTCGATTCGTCAGCGGAGTCAGCGGAGTTGGCGGAGTCAGCCAGGCCGACGGAGTCAGACGACGCAGAACTCGTGACCCTCCGGGTCGGCCATCTCCACATGGTCCGGCCGGCCGTTCAGCTCGTGCTCGCGCACCACCGTCGCGCCCGCCGCCGTCAGCCGCTCGACCTCGGCCAGCACCCGTGGCCACCGCGTCTCCCAAGGGATCTCCCGGCCGCCGCCGACCCGGAGGTCCAGATGCAGGCGGTTCTTCACCACCTTCGACTCCGGGACCTTGAGGAAGGACAGGCTGGGCCCGACGCCGTCCGGATCCGAGAGATATGCCCCGTCGTCCCACTCCTCCTCAGGAAGTCCCCAGTCGATGAACTGGGCCTCCCAGGAGGCGAAACCGGCAGGCGGGGGCGGCTCGGCATACCCCAGGGCGAGCGCCCAGAACTTCGCCAGCTTCCCGGGGTGCGCGCAGTCGATCGTCAGACTCCACTTGGTGGACACCGTGCCTCCTAGGTCGTGTCCACGAACCGTATCGGGCACCACTGACAACGCCGGAAAACCAGTACCGCCCCGCTCGCCCGGCCCGATAGCCTCACGCCCCATGAAGTGATCTCTCCGCCCACGACCGCGACCGCACGAATCCTCGCGAGGAGAGATCACCATGCCCCAACGCACCACCGAGCGCTCCGACTTCACGTCCTTCACCGACTTCGTCGCCCTGGCGTCCGCGTCCCCGGACGTGGTCGGTCTCGTCCTGAGCGGATCCCAGGCCCGCCAGGGCATAGCGACCGCCCGCTCCGACCACGACGTCTACGTGATCACCGCCGACGACCGCCCGGCCCTGCCGCCGGCCCTCACCGAGGGCCGGCGGTCGGCCGCGCTGGACGTCATGGCCCTCTCCCTGTCGGCGTTCCGCACCCACGGCCTGCCCGGGGACACGTACGCCTGGGACCGTTACGCCTTCGTCCACAGTCAGGTGCTCCTCGACCGGCTCGACGGCACGATCACGCAACTGGTCGAAGAGAAGGCCGTCCTCGAAGGTCTTGAGGCGCACCATCTGGTCCGCTCCGAACTCGACGCGTACATGAACTCCCTCTACCGGTCGGTCAAGAGCCACCGCGACGCCCGCCCCGCCGTCGCGCACCTCGACGCGGCGGAGAGTGTCCCGTATCTGCTGACGGTCGTGTTCGCCCTGCACCAGCGGGTCAGGCCGTACAACAAGTACTTGCTGTGGGAGCTGGAACACCATCCGCTGGGCGCTCCCCAATGGGCCGCGGACGTGCTGTTCCCGCAGCTCCGGCGCATCGTCGCCGACGGCGACCTCGCCACGCAGCGCGCCCTCTTCGCGACCGTGGAACGCGCCGCCCGACAGGCAGGCCACGCCACCGTCCTCGACTCCTGGGGCAGCGACATCGACCTCCTGCGCCCGAGCGCCTGAACCGGACGGACACCGTCAGCGCGCCTGACCGGACGGACACCGTCAGTCGAAGTCCACCGAGCGCCCCAGCTCCGCCCAGCGCGCGTCGCTGTCCGTCAGTGACTTCATCTTGTCGGCGACGTAGTCGACGGCGTCGCGGCCCAGCACGAGGTGGAGCGGCGGCTCGTCCAGCCGCGCGACGTCGAGCAGCACGCGCGCCACCTTCGCCGGGTCGATGGGCTCGTTGCCCGTCGTGGTCCGCAGGCGCTTGGCCATCGCGCCGACGGTCGCCTCGTACTCGGGCGCGATCTCCGGGATGTCCATCGACGAGCCCGCCCAGTCCGTCCGCATCGCGCCCGGCTCGGCGAGTGTCACCTTGATCCCGAGCGGCCCCACCTCGTCGTTGAGCACCCCGGAGAAGCCCTCGACCGCGAACTTGGCCGACTGGTAGGCGCCGACGCCCGGCGCGGTGCCGCGCCCGCCGATCGAGGTCACCTGGATGAAGTGCCCGGCGCGCCGCTCCACGAAGTGGGGCAGGACCGCCTTCGTCACATACACCGTGCCGTAGAAGACGGCGTCGACCTGCGCGCGGAAGTCGTCGAGGCCGATCTGAGCGAGCGGTACGAGGTTGGCGTAGCCGGCGTTGTTGACGACGACATCGATACGGCCGAAGGTCCCGACGGCCGTCTCGACCGTCGTCCGTGCCTGCTCCGGATCCGTGACGTCGAGACGGAGCGCGAGCAGCCGGTCGCCGTACTTCTCGGCGGGATCGGCGAACGCCTCCGGTCGGCGGGCGGTGGCGACGACGCGGTTGCCGTCGACGCCGCCCGGACGCTCGCGCTGCGTGAGGGGGGGTGCGGGCCGTCACGCTCAACGAGATCGCGGCGACCGCGGGCGTGCACGCCTCGGCCGTGCGCCGGTACTTCGAGTCGCGCGAAGAGATCTATCTACGGCTCGCCGCCACCGAGTGGGACGGCTGGGCGACGACGCTGGAGGACGAGCTGGACCGGGCGGGCGCCCTGTCCGCGCGGGACCTCGCCGCCGTACTCGCGCGGACACTCGCCGACCGGCCGCTGTTCTGCGACCTTCTCGCGCACGCCCCGCTGAGTCTCGAACGCTCCGTGTCCGCCGAGTCCGTCCGCACCTACAAATTCCGCGCGCTGGACGCGGTGGATTCCGCCGTCGCCGCGATCCGGCGTGCCGTCCCGGAACTGGACGAACGCGACGGGGTCGACCTGATCGCGGCCCTGACATCCATGGTCGGCACGCTCTGGCAGATCGCCAACCCGTCGGAGACCATGGCGCGCGTGTACGCGGAGGACCCCAGGCTCGCCCACACCGCCTCCGACTTCCTGCCCCGGCTCACGCGACTCGCCGAGGCGTTCGTCCTCGGACTGCTCGCGGACGACCCGGGCCGCCGCCGCCCGGACGCCCATGAGCGCCCCACCGGCCGTGAGCGCCCCGACAGCACTAGGTGACCGCCGGGTCTCCACCGTGCGCGGGGTCGCGTATCCGACTTCTGCCACCTCGGCATGTCCGTCTCCAACAGCCCTGCCCAGTCGATGAGTTCACGTCGCGGAGACTTCGACGTCCTGCACAGGCTCGGTGTGGCCAAGGCCCAACTGCGCGCGACCGCCGCCACCCTCGTACCGGCGCGAGTGCCGCTGCGGACCACCGGCCGGCGTGGTGGGGGAGCGGCAGGGGAAAGTAGGGGTTGATCGACGCGGACACGTACATATCCTTGTTCAATGCGCTACTTGCGGGCCCGTCGAGTTCGGAGCGATTGCCGGTGACCTATGAGATACGCGGCGCGACGCCACCCTCGCCCGCCGACCCGCCCCCGGCGAAGCCCGGACGACTTGTCGCGACGAGCGATCTGCATATCCGTTACGCGGAGAACAGGAAGATCGCGGACTCCTTGTGGCCCGAGTCGGAGCACGACTGGATCCTGGTGGCCGGTGACATCGGCGAGTTGGTGTCCGACATCGAGTGGACCCTGCGCACGCTGAGCGAGCGGTTCGCGAAGGTCATCTGGGTGCCGGGCAACCACGAGCTGTGGACCGCCCCGGACGACCCGATCCAGCTCCGGGGTGACGCCAAGTACCGCCACCTCGTGGAGATGTGCCGTGGGCTCGGCGTCGTCACGCCGGAGGATCCCTATCCCATCTGGGAGGGCGAGGGCGGCCCCGCCGTCATCGCGCCGCTGTTCCTCCTCTACGACTACTCCTTCCGGCCCCCCGGCACGGACTCCAAGGAATCGGCCCTCGCGGTCGCCGAGGCCGCCGGTGTCGTCTGCACCGACGAGTTCCTGCTACACCCCGACCCGTATCCCAGCAGGGAGGCGTGGTGCCGCGCCCGGCTCACGGCCACCGAGCGCCGGCTGGCCGAGATCCCGCCCGAGCTGCCCACCGTGCTGATCAACCACTGGCCGCTGGTGCGCGAACCCACGAACGTCCTGTGGCGCCCGGAGTTCGCGCTGTGGTGCGGCACGAAGGGCTCGGCCGACTGGCCGCAGAGATTCCGGGCCGCCTCGGTCGTGTACGGGCATCTGCACATCCCCCGGCTGATGTGGTGCGACGGGGTGCCGCATCAGGAGGTCTCCCTGGGCTATCCGAGGGAGTGGGGACGGCGCACGCAGGAGCCGGGCCGCCCCGTACAGATCCTGCCGTTGCCGGTCCGTGAGGAAGCGGGGCAGCCGCGGTGATCGAACGCATCGTGCCCGCCGGTACGGAGACGGCCGAGGCGTACGGAGACCTGCCCGGGGCCACGCTCCTCCCCGAGGAGGAACTGCTCGTGAAGTCCGCCGTGGCCAAGCGCCGCGGCGAGTTCACCACCGCCCGGCACTGCGCGCGGCAGGCCCTGACACGGCTGGGCGCGCCGGCGGGGGCGATCCTCACCGGCGAGCGCGGCGCGCCGCTGTGGCCCGAGGGGGTGGTCGGCAGCATCACGCACTGCGACGGCTACCGCGCGGCCGTCGTCGCCCGCCCCGCGCGGGTCACCTCGATCGGTATCGACGCGGAGCCCGCGCTGCCGCTGCCCTCCGGGGTCCTGGACGCGGTGGCCCTGGCCGACGAGCGGATCGCGGTCAAGGAACTCCTGGATTCCGCGCCGGGCGTGCCGTGGGACCGGCTGCTGTTCAGCGCCAAGGAGTCCGTCTACAAGGCGTGGTTCCCGCTGATGAGACGCTTCCTGGAGTTCGAGGGGGCCCGGCTCGTCTTCGACCCGGTGGACGGGACCGACCCGGTGGGCGGGACGTTCACGGCGCACCTCCTCGCGGGGCCGGCGAAGGCCGGGAGTCGCACCCTGCACACGTTCGACGGACGCTGGCTCGCGGAGAACGGCATCGTGCTGACGTCCGTCACCGTCCCCGCGTAGTGGTGTGACCGGGCCGTCCAAGTCCGAGGACGGACAACCCGGTCACACGCCACCGCGCGCGTCGCGCACCGCTCAGGCGATCGACGCCGACACGATCGCCGCCACAGCGATGTTGCACGACGCCGTGACCCACACCGCGGGGTGCGGCTCCGCCTCGACCAGCGTCGCGCCCAGCTTGCCCGGCGTCACCAGATCCACCACCAGGAACGCCACCGCCATCATCACGAGGCCGAGCACCCCGAACGCGGCCGTCGACGCCAGGCCCTTGCCGAAGTCGTCGTACGTCGTCCAGATGGACGTGAAGACGATGCCGCCGATACCCAGGAGCGCCGAGCTGAGCAGGAGCGCGGCGTTGCGGTTGCGCTCCTCCCAGATCTGCTTGCCGAGCTTCCCCGGTGTCAGCACGTCGACGAGGACGATACCGAGGATCAGAAGGACCACACCGAGCGCGCCGTAGGCGCCCGCTCGGCCAAGTCCGTTGACTATGTCGTTCATTGGGAAGCTCGTCTCCGGTGCTGAAGATGATCGTGGCAAAGGCGTCGCAAAATGTATCGCACGGTGTGCGAGCTGCGAGGGGGAGCCGGAAACCGCAGCCGAACCGCGTCCCGACCGTGGCCGGAAGCTCGTGTTCCCCGCCCGGATTATCGATCAACGTGCCTAAGCTCCTGCTTTGTCCGACTGTACGGAGCGCACAGAACAGGCACAGACATGCACCTCATGAGGCGGCGCACCCTGCTCACTACGATCGGTGTGACCGCCGTCGCGGCAGGCGCGCCGGCACGCGCGTCCGCCACCGGCGGCGGTCCCGCGCCCGCCACCGAAAGGACCCCAGTCGTGCAAGCCGCCACCCCGGCCAGCCAGACGGACAGCGCACGTGACAGCGCACCGGTCGACTCACCGGCCGACCCGCCGGCCAGGAACGATCCGTACGACCGGCCCGTCGCCGAACTGCTGGCGAAGATGACCGACGACGAGAAGCTCGGCCAGCTCCAGCAGTTCGCCTGGGCGGGTGCCACCGGCCCCGGCGGCACCCAGACCCGGGAGGCCGAAGAGGCAGCCCGCGCGGGCCTGTTGGGCTCCGTACTGAACATCCACGGCGCCAAGGAGAGCAACGCCCTCCAGCGGATCGCGGTCGAGGAGTCCCGGCTCGGCATCCCGCTGATCTTCGGCCTCGACATCATCCACGGCTTCTGGACCACCTTCCCGATCCCGCTCGCCCAGGCGGCGAGCTTCGACCCGGCGGTCTCCGAGCTGGACGCGTCGGTCTCGGCGGCCGAGGCGCGGTCCAACGGTGTGCACTGGACGTTCGCGCCGATGATGGACGTCACCAGCGAGCCGCGCTGGGGCCGGATCGCGGAGTCCGGCGGTGAAGACCCGTATCTGAACGCGGTGTTGGCGGCGGCCAAGGTGCGCGGCTACCAGGGCGGCGATCTGAAGGCGAAGGACCGTATCGCCGCCTGCGCCAAGCACTACGTCGCGTACGGCGGCGCCGAGGGCGGCCGGGACTACAACACCGTCGACGTGTCCGAGGCGCGGCTGCGCAATCACTACCTGCCGCCCTTCAAGGTGGCCGTGGACGCCCAAGTGGCCACCGTCATGGCCTCGTTCAACACCATCAGCGGCGTCCCCGCGCACGGCAACGCGCACACCCTCACCCGGATCCTCAAGCAGGACTGGGGATTTGACGGTTTCGTCGTCAGCGACTGGACCGGAGTCCAGGAACTCATCCCGCACGGCTTCGCCGCCGACGGCGAGGACGCGGCCCGCCTCGCGCTGGGCGCCGGTGTCGACATGGAGATGGTCAGCACCCATGTCGCCGACCACGGGCGGAAGTTGCTGCGCGAGGGACGGATCGACGCCGCGCGGCTGGACGACGCGGTGACGCGCGTCCTGCGCGTCAAGTTCCGCCTCGGCCTCTTCGACGAGCCGTACGTCCCCGAGAAGGCCGAGATCACCGGCCCGACGGAGCAGGCCCGGTCGGCCGCCCGCACGGCCGCCGCGCGCTCCATGGTGCTGCTCAGGAACGAGGGCGGTGCGCTGCCGCTCGCGAAGAGCGTCCGCTCCGTCGCCGTCGTCGGGCCGTTCGCCGACTCCGACGACCTCCAGGGCACCTGGGCGGGGCCCGGCGCGGAGAAGTTCCGCTCCGTCACGGTGCTCGACGCCGTACGGGCCGCCCTGCCGGACACCGAGGTGACCCACGCCCTGGGCATCGACGCCGCGGGCCAGGACACCGGCACACTCCCCGACGCGGTCGCCGCGGCGCGGGCCGCCGACGTCACCGTCGTCGTGGTGGGCGAGAGCCCCGCCATCAGCGGCGAGGCGAACTCCCGCAGCGACATCGGACTGCCGGGCCGCCAGGACGAGTTGATCGAAGCGGTCGCGGCGACGGGCAAGCCGTACGTCGTCGTCCTCGTGAACGGCCGCCCGCTCGCCCTCGGCGACTGGGCCGACCGCGCCCCCGCCGTACTGGAGGCGTGGCACCCCGGCATGGAGGCCGGGAACGCGATCGCCGACGTGCTGTTCGGCGACGTCGACCCCGGTGGCCGCCTCCCGGCGTCCTTCCCCCGTACGGTCGGCCAGCTCCCCGTCAACTACAACCACGAACGGACCGGCCGCCCCTACGACCCCGCCGTCCCGGACCAGCGCTACGTCTCCCGGTACCTGGACGTGCCGGACGGCCCGCGCTACCCGTTCGGCCACGGCCTGAGCTACACCACCTGCACCCTCACCGAGCCCTCGCTCAGCCGGAACACGATCGCCGCCGCGTCCCTGCGCGAGGGCGACACGGTCGAGGTCGCCGTCACCGTACGCAACACGGGCGAGCGCGACGGCGACGAGGTCGTCCAGCTGTATCTCCACGACCCGGTCGCGAGCATCGTGCAGCCGGTACGGCGCCTGCGCGGGTTCCGCCGGGTGAGTCTCACGGCCGGGGAGTCCACCACGGTGCGCTTCAGCCTCGGCGCCGAGGACTTCGGCTTCTGGACCAACGATCCGGACGGCCGGTTCGTGGTGGAGGAGGGCACGGTCGACATCTTCGTCGGCACCAGTTCGACGGCCACGGCCAAGGACACCCTGACGATCACCTGAGGACGGGCCCGGGGGCCGGGCCCACTTGCCCCACGAAGAGGCCCGCCGGATGATTCCGGCGGGCCTCTTCCTTGTACGGAGAGCACCCGGAGAGCGATTTCTCCGACGACCAGGGAGACGAACCCGCCATGGCAGAGATCGACATCCGCGACAACCGCGCGCAGGGCCGGCTGGAGGCGTACGAGGGCGACCAGCTCGTCGGCGTCGTCGGCTATTTCGTGATGGCCGGCGCCCCCGCCGCGCTCGTGGCCGTCCACACGGTGGTGGAGCAGGGCCACGAGGGCAAGGGCATCGCGGGCACGCTGGTGAAGGAGTTCTACGAGACGGCGGCCCGCGAGGGCGTGCCCGTCGTACCACTGTGCCCGTACGCGGCCAGGTGGGCGCAGCGGCACCCGGACGAGGTCGCCGTGGCACCGGCGGCCGACGAGGACACGGTGCGCGCCGCGGAGGCACAACTGAAGGCGGACTCCGGGCGCTGGTGAGGCCGGCGGGGGCGGAGCGCCGCGCCCGGGAACAGTGCGCCGGGCCGATCATGAGTGGACCCGGCGCGCGTGGGCACGCGCATCGGGAGACATTGGGAACGCACGAGTCCGTACTTTTGGAGGACTGGCATGACCCATCCGTATCCCGACCCCGTACCGCCGTCGCCCACCCCGACGCCGGGGCCGCCCGGACCCGAGCCGGGCCCCGCGCCCGGACCGCTGCCCGGCCCGGCGCCCGTTCCCGCGCCGCCGCCCGCGCCGTCACCGGACCCGATCCCCAGCCCGCCGGGCCCCGACCCGGTCCCGGACCCGGAGCCCCAGCCGGGACCGCTCGGGTGAGGCCACACGCGTGAACGGCCGGCGTGCGCGACCGGCGTGACGATCGGCACGAACCACACGCCTGAACCACCGCCGCGAACCACCGGACGCCGACGGGTCGACCCGTCGGCGTCCGGTCGTTCAGTGCGCTCCGGTCAGCCGGAGACCTCGGAGCGGTCGCCGCCCCACAGGGTGTGGAACGACCCCTCGCGGTCCGTACGCCGGTACGTGTGCGCACCGAAGAAGTCCCGCTGGCCCTGCGTGAGCGCGGCCGGCAGCCGCTCCGCGCGCAGCGCGTCGTAGTAGGAGAGCGCCGCCGCGAAGCCCGGTGTCGGCACACCCTGCCGCACCGCCGTCGCGATCACCTCGCGCCAGTCGTCCTGCGCCGCGCCGATCTCCTCGGCGAACTGCTTGTCGGCCAGCAGACTCGGCAGATCGCGCTGCGCGTCGTACGCGCCCCGGATCCGGTCCAGGAACGCCGCCCGGATGATGCAGCCCGCACGCCAGATCGCGGCGACGGACCCGAGGTCGATGTTCCAGCCGTACTCCTCGCTGCCCGCCTGGATCTGGTGGAAGCCCTGCGTGTACGACACGATCTTCGACGCGTACAGCGCCTGCTCGACCTGGTCCGCGAAGCGCGCGGCCTCGTCCTCGCTCAGCGCCGTCGCCGTCGGGCCCGGCAGCGTCTGCGAGACGTCCCGCAGCGCGGCGTGCCCGGAGAGCGAGCGCGCGAAGACCGCCTCGGCGATGCCGGAGACCGGCACACCGAGATCGAGGGCGATCTGCACCGTCCAGCGGCCGGTGCCCTTCTGCTCGGCCTGGTCGACCACGACGTCGACGAAGGGCTTGCCCGTCGCGGCGTCCTGGTGGGCCAGCACCTCGGCCGTGATCTCGATCAGATACGAGTCGAGCCGCCCGGTGTTCCACGTCCGGAACGTCTCGGCGATCTTCTCGGGGGAGTAGCCGGCGACCGAGCGCAGCAGGTGGTACGCCTCGGCGATCAGCTGCATGTCGGCGTACTCGATGCCGTTGTGCACCATCTTCACGAAGTGCCCGGCGCCGTCGGGGCCGATGTGGGCCACCGTCGGGGTGCCGTCCGGCGCCTTCGCGGCGATGCGCTCCAGCAGCGGGCCGAGCGACTCGTAACTCTCCTTCGAACCGCCCGGCATGATGCTCGGTCCGTGCAGCGCGCCCTCCTCGCCGCCGGAGATGCCCACGCCGACGAAGTGGATGCCGCGCTCGCGCAGCTCCTTCTCGCGACGCCTGGTGTCGGCGAAGTGCGCGTTGCCGCCGTCGATGATGACGTCGCCCTCTTCGAGCAGCGGGGCGAACTCCTGGATCACGGCGTCGGTCGCGTCGCCGGCCTTCACCATGATGACGAGGCGGCGCGGGCGCTCCAGCGCGGCGACGAACTCCTCCGCGGAGTCCGCGGGAACGAAGACGCCCTCCTCGCCGAACTCCTCGACCAGAGCGTGGGTCTTCGACGCTGTGCGGTTGTGCAGGGCGACGGCGAAGCCGTTGCGGGCGAAGTTCCGGGCGAGATTGCGGCCCATCACCGCGAGCCCGGTGACGCCGATCTGGGCAGTACCACTCATGCGTGTGCTCCTGGGTCTCCGTCGGATGTACCTCGTCCGGCGGTAGGGGTACGTACCGCCGGACAGGGCTGTTCATCGATCTTCAAGCCGCCCGCATTCTTCCGCATTCCGGGTCGGTCGCGTCGGGTCCGTTCATTTCTTGGTCAGAGGCGGCGTCCGTACGGACCGTCGTTCACCAACTCTTGACACTCTCTCAGCGTCGGCGTAACACTGGCCTGGCTTTGGAGAGCGCTCTCCCACAGTGATCCCGGTGTTCCTGACGGTCCCGGATCCAGGAACCGTTCTCCGCGGTGCACCGTCCAGTACCACTCTCTCCCCCCACCGCATACGGTCCGTATGCGGACGAAGAGCGGCATGGAGGTCCGCATGGCCGAAAGACTCCGCAGAACCACCCTGGTGTCCGCGTTGCTCGTGTTCACCGCCCTGGCCCTGGTGGCCATGGGTCTGACCGCGATCACGGACACCGCTACCGCCGACCCCAAGAACGACCGCGGCACCACGGCCGCGTCCCACGTGGGACACAAGATGCCCCCGGCCGTCCCCGTGCCCTCGGGCGACGACCCCGACGGCGACGGCTACATACCGGCGAACCCGCCGGTCACCGGCGTCGTACCGTCGGCCGAGATACCGCCGCACCGCTACTTCCACGAGTTCCAGGCGAACTGCGAGGTCACCCACACCAGGCCGGACGACCCGATCGTCTACCCCGGCCAGTCGGGCGCGTCGCACGACCACACCTTCATGGGCAACAGGACCACCGACGCCAACAGCACCACGGCGTCGCTGGACGCCGGCACCACGGCGTGCAAGGCGCCGGGCGACCGGTCCGCGTACTGGATGCCGACCCTGCTCAACGGGGACCAGCCGGTACGGCCCATCGGCCCGCAGGTCATCTACTACAAGGCGGGAGTCACCGACTACCGGACCGTCCGGCCGTTCCCGAAGGGCCTGCGGTTCGTGGTCGGCAGTCCCACCCAGACGGCCGAGCAGTTCCGTAACCACCCGGGCTGGGTGGAGGGCTGGGAGTGCGGCAATTCGTTCAACAACACCGAGATCCCGGCCAGTTGCCCGGCCACCCCTGATGTCCAGCTCAACCTCCGCTTCCAGGCCCCCAGTTGCTGGGACGGAAAGTATCTGGACACCCCGGACCACAAGAGTCACATGGCCTATCCGCTCGTCCAGGGCGCCAACCAGGACGTCTGCCCGACGTCGCACCCGGTGGCGCTGCCGATGGTCGAGTTCAAGATGGCATGGCCGGTGAACGGAGACATGTCCAAGGTGAGACTCGCGAGTGGGACGGGGCACTCCTTCCACTACGACTTCTTCAACGCCTGGGACAACGCCACGCTGGGCGCCATGGTCAACCACTGCGTCGTCGGTGGCCTCCAGTGCGACGCGCGCGGCTACGACCAGAACAATCCCGGGGCCGGTGCGGCCCTGAACGAGGACTACGAACTGCCATGACCGGGACCGCTCTCCCGTCGGGGTGTACTCCGCCCTGACGGGAGAGCGCTCTCCCAGCTGCTCCGCCGTGCTGCTCGCTCCCGCTTTCCATATCCCCGCCCGCACTCTCCCCACAGGTGACTCATGAGCGATACGAAACTCCTCCCAAGACTCGCCACCGGCCGGCTGCGCACGATGGCGTCGGTCGCCGCCACCGCGCTCCTCACCGCCTTCGCCGTGACCGTCCCGGCCGCCGCCCCCGCGCAAGCGGCCGGCAGCGTCGTCAAGGTCACCGGCTCCCAAGGCGCCTGGCAGCTGACCGTCGACGGGGCGCCGTACCAGGTCAAGGGCCTGACCTGGGGGCCGTCCGTCGCCGACGCCGGCACCTACATGCCCGACGTGGCCTCCATGGGCGTCAATACCATCCGGACCTGGGGCACCGACGGCACCACCAAGCCCCTCCTCGACTCGGCCGCCGCCAACGGCATCAAGGTCATCGCCGGCTTCTGGCTCCAGCCCGGCGGCGGCCCCGGCAGCGGTGGCTGCGTCAACTACCTCACCGACACGCAGTACAAGAACGACATGCTCGCCGAGTTCCCCAGGTGGGTGGAGACCTACAAGGACCACGCGGGCGTACTGATGTGGAACGTCGGCAACGAGTCCGTCCTCGGCCTGCAGAACTGCTACAGCGGTGACGCCCTGGAGCAGCAGCGCAACGCGTACACGACCTTCGTCAACGACATCGCCAAGAAGATCCACGCCGTCGACCCGAACCACCCGGTGACCTCGACCGACGCGTGGACCGGGGCCTGGCCGTACTACCAGCGCAACTCGCCCGACCTCGACCTGTACGCGGTCAACTCCTACGCCGACGTGTGCAACATCGAGGAGACCTGGAACGCCGGCGGCTACACGAAGCCCTACATCGTCACCGAGGGCGGCCCGGCCGGTGAGTGGGAGGTCGACGACGACGTCAACGGCGTGGCGTCGGAGCCCACCGACGTGGCGAAGGCCCAGGGCTACAAGGAGGCGTGGAACTGCGTCACGGGCCACGAGGGCGTCGCGCTCGGCGCGACGCTCTTCCACTACGGCACCGAGTACGACTTCGGCGGCGTCTGGTTCAACCTGCTGCCCGCGGGCCAGAAGCGCCTCTCGTACTACGCGGTGAAGGAGGCGTACGGCAGGAGCACCGCCGGCGACAACAAGCCGCCGGTGATCTCGAACATGGCCGTCGACGGCGCCACGGCCGTACCCGCCGGACGTCCGTTCAAGGTCACGTCGGACGTGACGGACCCGAACGGTGACGCCCTGAGCTACGAGGTGCTGGTCAACAGCAAGTACATAGACAACGGGGGCCAGTTGACCCCGGCGCAGTTCACCGCCGAGGGCAACGGGGACTTCACCGTGACCGCGCCGGACAAGCTCGGTGTGTGGAAGGTGTACATCAAGGCGTCCGACGGCAAGGGCAACGTGGGGATCGAGACCAAGTCCTTCAAGGTCGTGCCGCCGCCCGTCGACGGCACCAACGTGGCCAAGGGGAAGCCGGCCTCGGCGTCGTCCTTCCAGCCCGACAGCGTCGGCTGCCCCTGCCCGGCGTCCAACGCCGTCGACGGTGACTTCGGCAGCCGCTGGGCCAGTGACTGGGCCGACCCGCAGTGGATCCAGGTCGACCTGGGCGCGCGTACCGACTTCCGGCACGTACAGCTCGCCTGGGAGGCCGCGTACGCCAAGAGCTACACCGTCCAGACGTCCGACAACGGACAGGACTGGAACACCCTGAAGACCGTCACGGGGGGCAACGGAGGCATCGACGACATCGAGGTAACCGGCGCGGCCCGGTATGTACGGGTGAACGCGACCGAACGCGGCACCGCGTGGGGCTACTCGCTCTACGAGTTCGGGGTCTACAGCTGATTCGGGGTCCACAGCCGACCGTGCCCGACCGGGCCGACCCGGTCGCGACCGGCGGCTGATCGCTCCTGCCGCGCCGTGCCCACCCCGCCGGCGGCGCGGTGGTCCCGCGGCGGGTCACGGAAGATCCGTGACCCGCCGCGGGCTTCGGCGCGCCCGCCCGCGATCCCCCTCCGCCCGCCCGCATTCCCCGTCCGCGCGCCCGTATGTCGCCCGCGTTTCGGTCGCGTTCTGGTCGCGATTCGTACGTGGTCCGTACATGTTTAGTGCCCGTTTCGCTGACCGTTTTGGGGGGCCGGACGGGACGCAGCTCACGTTTAGACGGCCGATCCACGGAAGCCCGCCCACCGCTTCGGGCGCCGTTCGGTCATCGATCAGCGTCAATCGGTCACCGAACCGGGCGCCGAAGGGGGTTACACCCCGTGCGACCAGCACGTACGCTGCTGAGCAAACGGGCATGAACGGGCACACTCAAAGCTGCGTAGAGCCTGGCAGAGCCGGGGCTCTTGCTTGTACAAACGACCCATGAGCCCGAACGGGTGCTGAGCCGCAGCAGAGCAGGGAAGTGTGAGCCGTGGACACGGACGAGCGCCGACGAGAGATCCTTGAGATAGCCCGACGTGACGGGTCGGTGGAAGTCACCGCGCTCGCGACGAAGTTGAGCGTCGCCAAGGAGACCGTCCGGCGTGACCTGCACGCCCTGGAGGAGCACGGCCTGGTACGGCGTACCCACGGCGGCGCCTACCCCGTCGAGAGCGCCGGTTACGAGACGACCCTCGCGGTGCGGACCACCCGCCTCGTCCCGCAGAAGTCGCGCATCGCGGCAGCCGCCGCCGACCTCCTCGGCGACGCCGAGACGGTCTTCATCGACGAGGGCTTCACCCCCCAGCTCGTCGCCGAGGCCCTGCCCAGGGACCGGCCGTTGACCGTCGTCACCGCGTCACTGGCGATCGCCACCGGACTCGCCGACGCAGACAAGATCGCCGTACTGCTGCTCGGCGGCCGGGTGCGCGGCGGCACCCTCGCCACCGTCGACCACTGGGCGACCCGGATGCTCTCCGACTTCGTCATCGACCTGGCGTACGTCGGCGCGAACGGCATCTCGCGCGAGTACGGGCTGACCACCCCCGACCCGGCCGTCAGCGAGGTGAAGGCCCAGGCCATGCGCAGCGCGCGCCGCAAGGTGTTCGCCGGGATCCACACCAAGTTCGGCGCCGTGAGCTTCTGCCGGTTCGCCGATGTCGGCGACTTCGAGACGATCGTCACCGACGTCGGACTCCCGTCGGCGGAGGCGCAACGCTATTCGCTGCTCGGCCCCCAGGTCATCCGCGTCTGACGCGACGAACCCAACTCCCGGACCCCCGCCGCACCGGCCAGGGGGTGGGATCCGTACGGCCCCGAGACACCCCCGAGATCCTTTCCACCCCCCACAACCACCCAGCCGACAGTTACCGCAACCGAATGATCAGGAGATTCTCATGCCCCTCCAGCAGCGACGACGTGGAATAGGCGTACGTGTGGGCGCGGGAGCGGCCTTGACCGCACTCCTCGCCGGGTGCAGCGGCGCGGGAGGCACCACCTCCGACAGCGGTGACACGATCAACGTACTGATGGTCAACAACCCGCAGATGGTCGAACTCCAGAAGCTGACCGCCGCGAACTTCACCAAGGACACCGGCATCAAGGTCAACTTCTCGGTGCTGCCGGAGAACGACGTACGCGACAAGATCAGCCAGGACTTCTCCAACCAGGCCGGCCAGTACGACGTCGCCACCATCAGCAACTTCGAGGTGCCCTTCTTCGCGAAGAACGGCTGGCTGCACGCGCTCGACGACTACGCGCAGAAGGACAAGGCGTTCGACCAGGGCGACATCCTCAAGCCGCTCCAGGAGTCGCTGACGGCCGAGGACGGCAAGCTCTACGGCCAGCCGTTCTACGGCGAGTCCTCCTTCCTGATGTACCGCAAGGACATCTTCGAGAAGGAGAGCCTGAAGATGCCCGACAACCCCACCTGGCAGCAGGTCGCCGACCTCGCCGCCAAGACCGACGGTGCCGAGAAGGGCATGAAGGGCATCTGTCTGCGCGGTCTGCCGGGCTGGGGCGAGGTCATCGCCCCGCTGACGACCGTCGTCAACACCATGGGCGGCACCTGGTTCACCGAGGACTGGAAGCCGCAGCTGACCTCGCCCGAGTTCAAGAAGGCCACCAAGTTCTACGTCGACCTGGTGCGCGAGCACGGCGAGGCGGGCGCCCCGCAGGCCGGTTACGCCGAGTGCCTGAACAACATGACGCAGGGCAAGACGTCCATGTGGTACGACGCCACGGCGGGCGCGGGCTCGCTGGAGGCCAAGGACTCCCCGGTCAAGGGCAAGATCGGCTACGTGCCGGCGCCCGTCGACAAGACGGACAGCTCCGGCTGGCTCTACACCTGGGCCTGGGGCATGCAGAAGGCGTCCAAGAACACGGACAGCGCCTGGAAGTTCATCTCCTGGGCGTCCAGCAAGGAGTACGAGGAGCTGGTCGGCAAGGAGATCGGCTGGGCCAACGTCCCGGCGGGCAAGCGCGCTTCGACCTACATGAACGCCGACTACCGCAAGGAGGCCGGAGCGTTCGCCGACGTCACGTCGGAGGCGATCTCCAGTGCCAACCCGCGTGACCCCGGCACCCAGCCCCGCCCGACCGTCGGCATCCAGTTCGTCGGCATCCCCGAGTTCACCGACCTCGGCACGAAGGTCTCCCAGGAGATCAGCGAGGCCATCGCCGGCCGCCAGTCGGTCGACGACGCCCTCGAAGCCTCGCAGAAGCTGGCCGAGAAGGTAGCCGAGGAGTACCGGTGAGCACTTCTGTCAGCGACGCGCCGGCAGCCCCGTCGGACCCGTCCCCACCGGCCAAGTCCCGCCCCCCGGCGGCACCCCGGTCGGGGCGGGCCCGCGCCTGGGCCACCCGGGCGCCCCTTCTGCCGGCCCTCATCTTCCTGATCGCCGTCACCCAACTCCCCTTCGTGGCAACGCTGTTCATCTCGTTGTTCGACTGGAACTCGCTCAACCCGGACGCCCGTAGCTTCTCCGGACTTTCCAACTACGGCTCCGTCTTCACCGACGCGGACCTGCGTGACTCGGTCCTCACGACGATGCTGCTCACCGCGACCGTGGTGATCGCCAGCGTCGTGTTCGGACTGCTGCTCGCGCTGCTGCTCGACCGCAAGTTCATGGGCCGCGGCTTCGTCCGTACGCTGCTCATCACGCCGTTCCTGCTGGTGCCCGTCTCGGCCGCGCTGCTGTGGAAGCACGTGCTCTACAACCCCGAGTACGGTCTGCTGAACGGCGGTTGGGCCTGGTTCACCGGACTGTTCGGCGTGGAGAACGCGTCGCAGCCCGACTGGATCTCGGACATGCCGCTGCTCGCCGTCGAGGCGTCACTCGTCTGGCAGTGGACGCCGTTCATGATGCTCATCCTGCTGGCCGGGCTGCAGAGCAGGCCCATCGACATGATGGAGGCGGCGCGCCTCGACGGCGCCAACGCCTGGCAGATGTTCGCCTTCCTGACCCTGCCGCATCTGCGCCGCTACCTCGAACTCGGTGTCCTGCTCGGCTCGATCTACATCGTGCAGAACTTCGACGCCGTGTTCACCATCACCGCCGGCGGCCTCGGCACCGCCAACCTCCCCTACACCATCTACCAGACCTTCTACCAGGCTCACGAGTACGGACTGGCCTCCGCGGCAGGCGTGGTCGTCGTGATCGGCACCATCGTGATCGCGACCTTCGCCCTGCGCGTCGTCTCGTCCCTCTTCAGTGAGGAGGCGAAGCGCGCATGAGCACACTCTCCGCACCGAAGACCGACGGCGCCCCCGGCAAGGCGGCCAAGCCCGTACAGCACCAGGACAAGTACGGCCCCGCGGCCCGGCGCGCCAAGCGGCGCTCCACCGCGCTGGGTGTGCTGGCCTGGGTGGTCGGTGTCGTCTTCTGCTTCCCGGCGCTGTGGATGTTCCTGACGTCCCTGCACTCTGAGTCGGACGCGGCGACCAACCCGCCGTCCCTCACCGCGCCGCTCACCTTCGACAACTACAGCACGTTCTTCGGCACCGAAGGCGGGGC
Organism: Streptomyces sp. NPDC057137; assembly: GCF_042670825.1. Classification (NCBI taxonomy): domain Bacteria; kingdom Bacillati; phylum Actinomycetota; class Actinomycetes; order Kitasatosporales; family Streptomycetaceae; genus Streptomyces; species Streptomyces sp. NPDC057137. The sequence continues at coordinate 46,139 of NZ_JBHUUW010000039.1, forward strand.
GAGCCCCTGGCCGCCGCTCATCAACTCGGTGACGGCGTCCCTGTTCTCGACCCTGTTCGTCCTCGTGCTGGCGCTGCCGGCGGCGTACGCGCTGTCGATCAAGCCCGTCCGCAAATGGACGGACGTGATGTTCTTCTTCCTCTCCACGAAGATGCTGCCGGTCGTCGCCGGACTGCTGCCGGTGTATCTCTTCGCCAAGAACGTGGGGATGCTGGACAACATCTGGCTGCTCGTCATCCTCTACACCTCGATGAATCTGCCGATCGCGGTCTGGATGATGCAGTCCTTCCTCGCGGACGTGCCGGTCTCCATCATCGAGGCCGCACAGGTGGACGGCGCTCGGCTGCCCACCGTCCTGATGCGGGTCGTGGCGCCGGTCGCCGCGCCCGGCATCGCGGCGACCGCGCTGATCTGTTTCATCTTCAGCTGGAACGAACTGCTCTTCGCCCGGGTCCTGACCGGCGTGACAGCGCAGACAGCGCCCGTCTTCCTGACCGGATTCGTCACCAGCCAGGGCCTCTTCCTCGCCCAGCTGTGCGCCGCTTCCGTCGTCGTGTCTCTGCCGGTGCTCGCCGCCGGCTTCGCCGCCCAGGACAAGCTTGTCCAGGGCCTTTCTCTTGGAGCCGTCAAATGAGGGCAGCGATCGTCGAAGGTGTCGGCAAGGTGTCCGTCACCACGGTCCCCGACCCGACCCCGGGCCCGCGCGACGTCGTCGTGTCCGTCTCTGCCTGCGGTATCTGCGGTACCGATCTGCACATCCTCCAGGGCGAGTTCGCACCGACGCTGCCGATCGTGCCCGGTCACGAGTTCGCCGGTGAGATCGTGGGCATCGGTTCCGACGTCACGGAGTTGGTGGTGGGCGACAAGGTCGCCGTCGACCCGTCCCTGTACTGCCACGAGTGCCGTTACTGCCGGGCCGGTCGCGGCAACCTCTGCGACCGGTGGAACGCGATCGGGGTCAGTGTCCCCGGCGGCGCCGCCGAGTTCGCCGTGGCGCCCGTGGCCAACTGCGTCAAGCTTCCCGACCATGTGGACGTACGGGACGCGGCGCTCATCGAGCCGCTGTCCTGCGCCGTACGCGGCTACGACGTGCTGAGCAGCACGCTCGGCGCCGATGTGCTGATCTACGGCTCGGGCACGATGGGCCTGATGATGCTGGAGCTGGCCAAGCGCACCGGCGCCGCCGGCGTCGACATCCTGGACATCAACCCCGAGCGCCTGGCCACCGCGTCCAAGCTCGGCTGTTCCCGGGCGGCCGCCTCGGCCGAGGAGTTCGAGCGGCCCGGCGGCTGGGACGTCGTCATCGACGCGACCGGCAACGCCGGTGCCATCCAGGACGGCCTCGGCCGGGTGGCCAAGGGCGGAACGTTCCTTCAGTTCGGCGTCTCCGACTACGCGACGACGGCGGTCATCGAGCCGTACAAGATCTACAACCAGGAGATCACCATCACCGGCTCGATGGCGGTGCTGCACAGCTACGAGCGGGCCGCCGCGCTGTTCGCCACCGGGGTCCTGGACCCCGCGGTGTTCATCAGCGACCGGCTGCCGCTGGAGCAGTACCCGCAGGCCATCGAGCGGTTCAAGGCGGGCCAGGGCCGCAAGATCGTGGTGGAGCCGTGACCGACGCTCCCGGCGCGGCACCGGACCCCGCACCGGGGCCCGGCGCCGTCCTGGTGCTGGGTGAGGCGCTGATCGACCTGGTGCCCACGGCCGACGACGCGGAGGCGCACCTGGCCCAGCCCGGTGGCGCCCCCGCGAACGTGGCCACCGGACTGGCCCGGCTGTCCACGCCGAGCTGGTTTGCCGGTGCCCTCGGGAACGACGGGTTCGCCCGGTCGATCGAGCGGCGGCTGGTCTCGGCGGGAGTCGAGCTCGGCCTCTGCGCCCGGCCGGACCTCCCCACGGCCCTGGCCGTCGCGGACCCGGGCCCCGAGGGCACCGGCTACCACTTCCACCTCCAGTCCACGGCGACCTTCCAACTGCCCCGGCGCACGGACGTCGAGCGCTTCGCCGCCGTGTACGTGGGCGGCCTCGCCGCCGTCGTTGAACCCGCGGCCTCGGCCGTGGCGGCGACGGCGCGCGCGGCGGCGGCCGGGAGCCCGCTGCTGGTGGTGGACCCGAACGTGCGCGAGGATCGCACGCTCGACGCGGAGAGCGGCCTGGGTCGGCTGCGCGAACTGTGCGAACTGGGCCAGGTCGTCAAGGCCAGCGACGAGGACCTGGCACGGCTGTGGCCGGACTCGACGCCGGACGAGACCTGCCGCAGGCTCGCCGCCGGCGGCCGGCTGGTCGTTCTGACCAGGGGATCGCGGGGGAGTACGGCCTACTCGGCGGGCTCCGGCGAGCCGGTGTCCGTGCCCGCCGAGCCGGTCGAGGTGGTCAACACCATCGGTGCGGGTGACGCCTTCACGGCTGCCGTGATCACCTGGCTGGTCTCGCGGGGCGTCCACACCGGCCAGGTACCGGAGTTCACCCCCGCGCCGCTCCAGGACATGCTGGGCTTCGCCTCACGGGTGGCGGCCTCCGTGGTCGCCCAGGCGGGCACCGAGCCGTCACTTCCGGCACCCGTCTGACACATCATCAGTTCGACTGAACACCTGTCCCCGGCAACGGCGTCGACCGCTGCCGGGGACACGTGCGTTCGGCTCAGGCCGCCTTGTGGTTCCGGGCCGCCGACTGCCGGATGATCTCCGCGTACCGGTGGCCGCTCGACTTGATCGTCCGCCGCTGCGACGCGTAGTCGACATGGACGAGGCCGAACCGCTTGTCGTAGCCGTAGGCCCATTCGAAGTTGTCCAGCAGCGACCACGCGAAGTACCCGGCGAGCGGCACCCCCTTGCGTACGGCACGCGCGCAGGCCTCCAGATGTTCCTCCAGATAGCGGGTGCGCTCCGGGTCGTCGACCGTGCCGTCGTCCCGCAGGACGTCCGGGTAGGCCGACCCGTTCTCCGTGACGTAGAGGCGCTGCGCGCCGTACTCCCTGGTGAGCCGGAGCAGCAGTTCCTCCAGGCCGTCCGCGTGCACCTCCCAGTCCATGCCCGTGTGGCGTACGCCGGGCAGATAGACCTGCTTGGCGTACGGCGCGGGCCCGGCCGGGTCGTCGGCGACGACCTGGCGGAAGTAGTAGTTCAGCCCCAGCCAGTCCAGCGGCGCGGCGATGGTCTCCAGATCGCCGGGGCGCTCCGGCAGCGCCACCCCGTACAGGTCGAGCATGTCCTGCGGGTAGCCGCGCCCGTGGATCGGGTCGAGCCACCAGCGGTTGGTGTGGCCGTCGGCCCGTACGGCCGCCGCCCGGTCCGCCTCGCGGTCGGTGGCCGCCTCGATCGGGCTGAGGTTGTTGACGATGCCGATCCGGGCGTCGGAGGAGGCCGCGCGGATGGCCTGGACGGCGAGTCCGTGACCGAGGTGCAGATGGTACGAGGCGTGCACGGCGGCCTTGAGATCGGTGAGCCCCGGCGCCATCCGGCCCTCCAGATGGCCGATCCACGCGGAGCACAGCGGCTCGTTGAGGGTCGCCCAGTCCTTCACGCGGTCGCCCAGGCGCTCGGCGACGACGGAGGCGTAGGCGGCGAAGTGCTCGGCCGTCTCGCGGGCCGGCCAGCCGCCCCGGTCCTGGAGCGTCTGCGGAAGGTCCCAGTGGTAGAGGGTGGCGAACGGGGTGATGCCCGCCTCCAGCAGGCTGTCCACCAGCCGGTCGTAGAAGCCGATCCCGGCCTCGTTGACCGGCCCGTCGCCGCCGGGCACGACACGCGGCCAGGCCAGCGAGAAGCGGTACGAGCCGGCCCCGAGGCGCTTCATCAGGGCGATGTCCTCGGGCACCCGGTGGTAGTGGTCGCAGGCGATGTCCCCGGTGTCACCGTTGTCGACCTTGCCGGGGGTGTGGGAGAAGGTGTCCCAGATGGAGGGTGAGCGGCCGTCCTCGGCGACGGCGCCCTCGATCTGGTAGGCGGCGGTGGCGACGCCCCAGACGAAATCGTGGGGGAGGGCGTTGAGGTCGTTCACTGACTGCCTTTCCGCAGAGGGCACTTGGGGAACGGGCTGACGGTGGATCACTTGACGGTGCGTCACTTCACCGCTCCCGCCGTCAGACCGGCCACGAGGTAGCGCTGGAGGAGCAGGAATCCGGCGACGACGGGCACGCTGACGACGAGCGAGGCGGCCATGATCTGGTTCCAGTACACGTCGTTCTGGGTGGCGTAGCCCTGGAGACCGACGGCGAGTGTGCGCGTCTCGTCGTTCGTCATCACGGACGCGAAGAGGACTTCTCCCCAGGCCGTCATGAAGGCGTAGACGGACACGGCCACGATGCCGGGGATCGCGGCCGGCACGACCACCCGGAACAGGGCGCCGAACGGGCCGCAGCCGTCCACCATCGCCGCCTCGTCCAGATCCCTCGGGATGGAGTCGAAGTACCCGATCAGCATCCAGATGGAGAAGGGCAGCGAGAAGGTCAGATAGGTGAGGATGAGCCCGCCCCGCGACCCGTACAGGGCGACGCCCGTGCTGTTGCCGATGTTGACGAAGATCAGGAACAGCGGGAGCAGGAAGAGGATGCCCGGGAACATCTGCGTGGAGAGCACCGTGACGGTGAAGACCCGCTTGCCCTTGAACCGGTAGCGGCTCACGGCGTACGCGGAGAACACCGCGATCGTCACCGACAGCACCGTCGCGGCGCCCGCCACCATCAATGAGTTCATGAAGTAGTGCGCGAGCGGGACGGTGTCCCAGATGTCGAAGTACGGGCGGATGGTGATCTCGGACGGGATCCACTGGAACTTGCCCGTCACGTCCTCCAGCGGCTTCAGCGAGCTGCTGACCATGACATAGACGGGCAGCAGGGCGAAGGCGGTGAGGAACGCCAGGATGATCCGGCGGGTCCAGAGGAAGGACGCCGGGGGAGCGAGTGGAGATCCGGCCTTGCCGGCCAGGGCCTTATGCGGCACCGGAACCCTTCCTTCCGCGCGAGGTGACCACCAGGTAGACCGCCGTCACCAGCAGCAGGAAGAGCAGCAGCAGGACGGACATCGCGGAGCCCGTACCGAAGTTCCAGGTGACGAACGACGACTGGTAGATATGGATCGAGATGAGGTCGGCCGCCTCGGGCGCCGAGTCGCCGAACAGGACGTACGGCGTGTTGAAGTCGTTGAACGTCCACAGGAACAGCACCAGCACCAGCACCTGGTTGACCGGGCGCAGCGACGGCAGGGTGATCTTGCGGATCTGCTGCCAGATGCCCGCACCGTCGATGGAGGCCGCCTCGTACAGCTCACGCGGGATGTTCTGGAGCCCCGCCATCAGCATGAGGAAGGCGAACGGCCAGGACTTCCAGACGGCCACGACGACGAGCGCGATGAAGCTGTTGTCGCCGATCAGCCAGAAGGACGGCTCGTCGGTGAGGCCGAGCTGGTCGTGCAGGACGTGGTTGATGATGCCGTTGTCGCGCTGGAACATGAACGCCCAGGTGATGACGGCGGCGTACACCGGCAGCGCGTACGGCGTGAGGAAGATGGCGCGCAGCAGACCCCGGCCGCGGAAGTTCTCCTGGAGCATGATCGCCGCGGCCATGCCGAACAGCCAGGACAGGCCGACCGTGATGACCGTGAAGACACAGGTGACGTAGAAGGAGTGGAGCAGCGACTCGCCGAGCGGGGCGTCGAAGTCGACGACGAGCTTGTAGTTGTCGAACGCCCGCCACGGCGCCTTGCCCCAGTTGTTGATGTAGAACTGCGTCAGTTCGCGGAAGCTCATGACGATCCCGATCACCATCGGGACGATGTGCACGAGCAGTTCGAGCAGAACGGCGGGAAGCAGCAGCAGGTACGGCAGCCCGCCCTGGCGGATCCGGTCGGGGATGCGCGGCAGACGTCGCCGCCGCGCACCCCCGTCGCCCTGGTCCGCACCGCTGCCCGACTTGGCGACGGGGGGAGTCACGGTGGACGTCATGGGCGGTGCCTCACTGCTGCATCTGCTGCTGGGCCTTGTCCAGCCGCTTCTTGACGGACTCGGTCGTCACGGGGGTCCCTGAGGCGGCGTCCGCCCACAGGTCCTTCACGGCGGTGCCGACGGCGGTCTCGAACTGCGACTCCTCGGGCACCTGGGGGAGCGGCGCCGCGCTGCCCGCGAGGGTGTCGCGCAGGACCTTCAGGTCGGGCGCGGCGAACGCCGGGTCGGCCTGGGCCGCGGCGACGGGCGGGATGGAGCCGTAGGTCTTGTTGAGCAGCTTCTGCTCGGCGTCGCTCGTCATGAACTTGACGAACTTCTTTGCGCCGTCGACGTTCTTGGTGTTCTTGAAGACGGCGATGTTGATGCCGGCGACCATGGAGTTGACCTGCTTGTCGGCGCCGGGCGCGCCGGACGGCACGGGCACCGGCGCCGCGCCCCAGTCCTCGGGCTTCATGCCCTGGGAGGCGAACGTCGAGGCGGCGGCCTGCCACAGCACCATCGCCGTCCTGCCCTTGGCGAAGTCGGTCAGCGACTGGTTCTGGGCGTACTCCGCGTTGCCCGGAGCGATGATCTTGTCCTTGGCCATGAAGTCGACGTACTGCTTCACGGCGGCCACGTTGGCGTCGGTGGTGAAGGTCGGCTTGCCGGACTTGTCGAAGAAGTCGTCGCCGTGCTGCTGGCCGAGCGCGAAGACCTGGTGGATGTTGTTCGACAGGTTGCCGCCCTCGGCGCCCAGCGCCCACTTGCCGTCCTTGGACAGCTTCTTGCCGTCGGCGACCAGCTCGTCCCAGGTGGCGGGCGGTCCGTCGATACCGGCGTCCGCGAACATCTGCTTGTTGTAGTAGAGCGCGTACGCGAGCGAGTACAGCGGTACGGCCGCCGGAGGCTGGCCCTCCGCGCCGGCCGAGGCGACCGCCGAGTCGACGAAGCGGTCCCGGCCGCCTATCGCCTCGAAGTTCTTGTCGTCCCACGGCAGCAGCGCGCCGGTCGCCTGGAGCGAGGACGACCAGGTGTTGCCGATGTTCAGTACGTCGGGGCCCTGCCCGGAGGTGGTGGCGGCCAGGATCCGGGTGAGCAGGTCGGACCACGGCACCACTTCGAGCTTGACCTTGATCCCCGTCTCCTTCTCGAACTTCTTCAGCTCGGGAGTGAGGATCTTCTTGTCGGCCTCGATGTTGGGGCCCTGGTTGGACGCCCAGTAGGTGAGCGTCTTCGGTGAGTCGTTGCTGCCGCCCTCGTCGGTGGACGTACCGCCGCCGCATCCGGTGACGGTGGCGGCGAGGGCGGTGGCGAGGGTGACGACTGCTGCGGCTCTGATTCTGCGCATGGATGGCCCCTTTCCGGGGTGGCTGTGTTCGAGAGTCGAACGCTGCCTCACGGCTTAATTTATGTCGTGATTTAAGAGGTGAGAGAAGGTCGCGTCAAGGTCTGGGACCGGGGTATGTTGCCTGCTGGGAAGGAGCACCATGGCCGAACGGGACAGAAGAACAGTGCGTGACCTGCGCAGGGGCAACCGGGCGAGGGTGTTGCAACGGTTGTATTTCGACGGCCCGCTGAGCCGTCAGGAGCTCGGGCCCGCCACCGGCCTGAGTTCAGGTTCCATCAGCAACGTCGTCACCGAACTCGCCGCCGAACGCCTCCTGGAGGAGGCCGGAGTGGTCGATTCCGACGGCGGCAGGCCGCGCACGCTGCTGCGCGTCGCGCCCGGCGGCGCGCTCCTCATCGGCATCGACATCGGGGAGACCCGCGTCCGCGTCGAACTCTTCGACCTGTCCCTCACCGAACTCGCCCGTACCGAAAGGCTGCTGGCCCAGCACGGCCACGACGTCGAACGCATCGTCGCGCACGTCCGCACCGGCGTCGCCCACGTCCTGCGGGACGCCGGGGCCGACCCGCGCGAACTCCTCGGCATCGGCATCGGCGTCCCCGGCATCATCGAGCGCCACGGCCCCGAGGGCGCGGTCGTCCACGGACAGACCATGGGCTGGGCCGCCGTGCCCTTCGAGAAACTGCTGCGCGCCGCCGTCGACGTACCCGCCCAGGTCCCGCTCTTCATCGACAACGGCGCCAAGACGCTGGGCCAGGCCGAGATGTGGTTCGGCGGCGGCCGGGGCGTCGGCACCGCGGCCATCGCCCTCATCGGCTCGGGAGTCGGCGCCAGCGTGATTCACGGTGGCGAAGGCGGCACGCTCGACGAGAACCACCGGGGCAGCGCCCTCGAATGGGGCCACACCACCGTGCAGATGCGCGGCCGCCGCTGCCGCTGCGGCTCCATCGGCTGTCTGGAGGCCTACGCGGGCGCCGAGGCGATGCGCGAACGCTGGCAGGAGGCGGGAGGGCCGCTGCCCGCCGACGCGGACGACGAGACGGCCCTCGCGGCCCTGCTGTCCGCCGCCTTCCCACCGCCCGGCGGACCCGCGCCCGACCCGGTCGCCGTGGCACTGCTCGACGAGACGGCGGAATGCCTCGGCGCGGCCGTCGCCGACCTGATCAACCTGTTCCTGCCCGAACGGGTGCTGCTCGGCGGCTGGGCCGGACTCCAGATCGGCCCGCACCTGCTGCCGGACATCCGCCGCTACGCCCGCGAGTACGCGCTGAAGCACACGGCGGCGCGGGCGACCGTGGAGATGGGCCGCCTGGGCCCGGACGCGGTCACGGTCGGCGCGGCGACGCTGCCGCTGTCGGACTTCCTGGCCCGCGGTGGGACCCGGCCCCTGCCACCGGCCCCGGCCGTCGGCAGGGACCAGGCCCCGCCACGGTGGGCGCCGACGCCGACGTAGCCCCCGGCCGGTGGGTGGGTTGTCCTCAATCGCCGGGCGGGCTGGATTGGGACGGACGTGCCTTTCAAGGCCGTCCGCAGCACCCAACCCCGTCCGGCGATTGAGGACAGAGGCCGGTCCGCAGGGCCTGTGTTCCACGGGGCCGGGTGGGCCTATTCAGCCCGTCCGGCGTTTGAGGACAAAGCCTGTCCGGCGATTGAGGACCGCACCGCTCAGGCCGAAGCCCGCCGCACCAGCGTGGGTTCGAAGATCACTGACGTCACCGGGCGGTCCGGCCGCGCCAGCCGGTCCAGCAGCAGCCGCGCCATCTCCGCCGCCATGTCCTCCACCGGCTGCCGCACCGTCGTCAGCGGCGGGCGGCAGGACGCGGCCGCGCGGCTGTCGTCGAAGCCGATCACCGCGACGTCGTCCGGCACCCGCCGCCCGCGCTCGCGCAGCACCTGGCACGCGCCCACGGCCATCAGGTCGTTCGCCGCGAACACCCCGTCCAGGTCCGGGTGTTCGGCGAGCAGCCGCTCCATGGCCGCCGCACCGCTCTCCTCGGTGAACTCGCCCCCGGCGACCGGGATGTACGGATGTCCGTGCCGGGCCATCGTGTCCCGGAACCCCGCCAGCCGGTCCTGTCCCGCCGGTACGTCGAGCGGCCCCGCGATCGTGGCGATCCGGCGGCAGCCGCGGGCGAGCAGCCGCTCGGCGGCCAGCCGGGCGCCGTCCTGGTGGGCGAGGTCGACGTAGCTGATGCGTACCGGACGGGCGGGGCGCGCGTACAGCACGGCGGGGAGACCGGCGTCCGTGATCAGCGCGGGCAGCGGGTCCTCGGCGTGTGTCGAGACGACCAGTGCGCCGTCGGCACTGCCCTGACGGAGGTACGACACCACCTCGTCCCGCGCCAGCGACGTCTCGGCGAACATCAGCACCGGGTGAATCCCGCGCGGGCGAAGGAAGTTGACGACGCCCGTCACCACCCGGCCGAAGAACGGGTCGGCGAAGACCTCGGTCATGAAGGACCCCACGCCGCCGTCGAATCCGGCGCCCTGCCGGCCACCGTTACGGCCCCCGCCCGCCGAATCGGTGGCGGACGCGGCGGACGCGGCGGACGCGGTCGATCCCGCCGTCGCCGCGACCGGTGGCGGATCGTCCCCGGCGCCCGACACCACCAGGGCGATCGAGTCGGCCTTGCGGGTGACCAGCGAGCGGGCGGCGCGGTTCGGCGTGTACCCGGTGACGGCCACCGCGTCCCGCACGGCCGCCTGGATCACCGGGTCGACGTTGCGCACGCCGTTGATGACACGAGAGACGGTGGCGCGCGAGACTCCGGCCGCCTTGGCGACGTCCTCCAGCGTGGGCGCGCCGGCCGCTCGTGAATCCTCCGTCATGAGCGCATTTATAGCATCAGCGGAGAGCGCTCTCCATCGACGGACCCGCCGTGCGCGGCCCCGTCGCCGGCACCGTGAGTGTCGTGCGCAGCGGCAGCTCTCCCGCCGAGGAACCTGCCAGGAGTGTGAACTCGCCCGGCTCCGTCTCCCAGCGCCGACGGTCCGTCGACCAGTGCGACAGTGCCCGCGCCGCGAGCCGTACCGTCGCCACGGCCTCCTCGCCGGGCCCGGCCTCCACCGCCGCGTAACCCGCGAGCGCCCGCACCGGCCGGTCGACCGCCGTGTCCGTGCGGGCGACATAGACCTGGACGACCTCACGGCCCCCGCGCGGGCCGGTGTTGCGCAGCCGTACGCGTACCTCCACGGCCGCGTCGGACCCGCCCGCCACGGTGGCGGGCGCCGCCTCCATCCCCTCGTACGTCCACGTCGTGTAGCCGAGCCCGTGTCCGAACCAGTACGCGGGCTCCCGGCCCGCGCGCAGCCACGCCCGGTGGCCGATGTGGATGCCCTCGTCATAAGGAAGACGGCCGTCGCGCGGCCGTGTGTCGAGCACGGGGACGTCCTCCTGGGCCAGCGCCCAGGTCGTCGGCAGCCGCCCGCCGGGCTCGGCGCGGCCGAACAGCACGTCGGCCAGGCCGTGTCCGGCCTCCTGGCCGGGGAACCAGGCGAGCAGCAGCGCGGGTACGTCGCGGTGCCAGGGCAGCGCGACCGGGCCGCCCGAGTTCACCAGCACCACCGTGCGCGGGTTGGCGCGGGCCACCGCCCGTATGAGCGCGTCCTGCCCGTCGGGCAGCGCCAGCGACTCGCGGTCGCGGCCCTCGGACTCGCTCTCCTCGGTCGTGCCCACCACGACGACCGCGACATCGGCGGCCCGCGCGGCGGCCACGGCGGCGGCGAGGGCCGTCGGCGCGTCGCCCGGGGGAGGGGCGGCGGCCAGCAGCGTCGCGATACCCGTGCCGGGGTCCAGCCGCCGCCGCGCGACCACCTCCACCTCCACGCCCTCGGTCAACTCGGCCTCCGCGCACCGGTAGGGCGGGGAGACGTGGACGCGGGTCGGGTCGTCGCTGTCGAGCGGGAACTCGTCGGACAGCAGAGTCCGGCCGTCCACGGCCAGGGAGATGAGCCCCCAGCCGCCCACCCCCAGCGTCCAACTGCCGCTCTCCGTGGGCCGGACGAGCGCGCGGATCTCCACGGTGACGGCGCCCGCGACGCGGGCCGGTTCCACGATGCGGCCCGACAACCGGTGTTCGGCGTGCAGTTCGGCGCCCCCGGCGTCCAACAGCCTTACGAGAACGCCTGGTTCGCCGTCACGCGGATCACGCGTCCAGACCGGGTCGAGCGGGCGTGGCCGGGTGTACGGAGGCAGGCCGGGCGTGTACGTCACCTCGGCCGGCCGGTCCGAGCCTCCCCCGGCTTCGCACAGCGCCGCCTCGATCCCCGCCAGCGGTGTCACCACGGACGAGGGGAACACCTCCGCGCTGCCGCCCCCCTGGATCCGGACAGCCGTGGCGTGCGGCCCGATGACCGCGACGCGGCGCGACTGCGCCGGATCCAGCGGCAGTACGTCCCCTTCGTTGCGCAGCAGAACCGTGCCGGCGGCGACGGCCCGCCGCAGCAACGCCCGTTGACCCGTCGGCGGGGTCGACGGCCCCCGGACAGGCCCCAGCGAGCCCACCCGCCGGGCGAGCCGCAGCAGGCGCCGTACCTTGTCGTCGATCCGCGCCTCGTCGATCAGGCCCGCCGTCACCGCGTCGAGCAGCCCGGCCGCCCACGGGCTCTCCGGGCCCGGCATGGCGAGGTCCTGGCCCGAGCGCGCGCTGCCGAGCAGCGAGCGGACGGCTCCCCAGTCGGAGACGACCAGCCCGTCGAAGCCCCAGCCACCCTGGAGCGGCCCGTTCCCCTTCAACGGGCGGTCTCCCTTCAGCGGCCACTCCAGCAGCGGACTCGCCGACATCGTCACGCCGTTGACCTTGTTGTACGCGGACATCACCGCCCAGACACCGGCGTCCACCGCCGCCTCGAACGGGGCCAGATACAGCTCGCGCAGCGTCCGTTCGGCCACACCCACATCGACGTGCAGCCGGTCGGTCTCCGCGTCGTTGGCCACGAAGTGCTTCGCCGTGGCCGCCACTCCGCCCTCCTGCACGCCCGTGACGAAGGCGACGCCCGTGCGCGCGGTCAGCAGCGGATCCTCGGAGAAGCACTCGAAGTGCCGTCCGCCCAGCGGCGACCGGTGCAGATTCAGGGTCGGGGCGAGCAGTACCTGGACGCCCTTGCGGCGCGCCTCGGCGGCGAGCAGCCCGCCCAGCTCGCGGACCAACTCCCCGTCCCAGGAGGCCGCGAGGGCGGTCGGCGACGGCAGGACGAGAGAGGTCTGCCGCTCGTCCCAGGCCTCGCCGCGCACCCCGGCCGGCCCGTCGGACATCGTGAGAGGACGCAACGCGACGGCCGGTTCGTCGTACGTACGCCAGTTGCTGGCACCCGTCAGCAGACGGACCTTCTGCCCGATGTCGAGCTTCTCCAGCAGTCGCTCGGTCTCGTCCTCGGTCATACTGCCCCCTTCAATCCTGTTGGAGAGCGCTCTCCCGTCGACTCGCCCCAGACTCGCCGGACGGTGCGGGACCTGTCAATGCCGGCCCGTGGGCTGCGACGACGCACAGCGGGCGCACGTGTGCCGCGTGGGCTCCGGAAGTGAGCCCTTGTCATTGCACATGCGACTGCCCTAAGTTGACCGATTGCGACGTGTCCCAGACGTCCTTACCTGCCAGTGGGGGAGCCGAGATCATGGCCGCAACCGGTCGCCACCGCAGATACCAGCCCAGCCGCATCAACCGCGCCTCGCTCACCGTCACGGCGGGCGGCGCGGGCATCGCCCTGCCACTCATCGGGGCGGGCACGGTGAGTGCGGCCCCCGTGGAGACGTGGGAGAAGGTCGCCGCCTGCGAGTCCACGAACAACTGGCAGATCAACACCGACAACGGCTATTACGGCGGGCTGCAGTTCAGCCAGTCCACGTGGGAGGCGTTCGGCGGCGGGCAGTACGCGGCGCGCGCCGATCTCGCCACCAAGGACCAGCAGATCGCCGTCGCCGAGAAGGTCCTCAAGGGCCAGGGCCCCCAGGCGTGGCCGAACTGCTCCGTCAAGGCCGGCCTCACACGCGGCGGCGACGCCCCCGACGTGTCACCGGCCAAGGCCCGGGACACGGCGAAGAGCGCCCCTCGGAGCGATCCGAAGAAGGCCGCCTCGCCCACGTCCGTGCCGACCGAGCGCGAGGGCTACACCGTGGCGGGAGGCGACTCGCTCTCCGGGATCGCTGCCTCCGAGGAGATACGGGGTGGCTGGCAGCGGTTGTACGAGGAGAACCGCAGGGTCATCGGCAGTGACCCCGATCTGATCTTCCCCGGGCAGAAGCTCGTCCTGCATGTCTCGGCCCCGGCGAAGGACAAGCCGGCCGCCGAGGCGCCCGCCCCTCCCAAGAAGGAGGAGGCGAAGAAGCCCGCCGCGAAGGCGCAGCCGTCCAAGCAGGCCGAGAAGCCCAAGCCGAAGCCGCAGGCGGAGAAGCCGAAGGAACAGCCCAAGCCGAAGGAACAGCCCAAGCAGCAGGTCTCGAAGCCCAAGACCGCCGAGAAGCCGAAGCAGTCGTCCGGCTTCAGCGCCCCGGTCAGCGCGGGCACCGGCACCCCGTACCGCAAGGCCGGATCGTGGGCCAGCGGCTACCACACCGGCGTCGACTTCCCCGTCCCCACCGGCACGTCGGTGAAGGCCGTGGCGGGCGGCACGGTCGTGTCGGCGGGCTGGGAGGGCAGCTACGGCTACCAGGTCGTCATCCGGCACTCGGACGGCAAGTACAGCCAGTACGCGCATCTGTCCGCGCTCACTGTGCGTGACGGTCAGAAGGTGAACGCGGGCCAGCGCATCGCCCGGTCAGGATCGACCGGAAACAGCACGGGACCGCACCTCCACTTCGAGATGCGGACGGGCCCCGGCTACGGCTCCGACATCGACCCCGTCTCCTACCTCAGGGCGGGCGGAGTCCGCATCTGACCGGACGGTCCGCCGCAGGATGTGCCGCCGGTGCTCCGTCTTGTGCGACCTGCACGGCGGCAGGTGCCAGGTCGGGCGCGCCGAGGAGGCGTGGTGGTGCGCGGCCGTGGAACCGCCCGGCCCATGGCCGGGGGCCGGGGGAGTCGCCCGGTCGGCGGGCTCCCCGACGGCACCGGCCGTCTGCGCGGCGAGCCGCTCCGTCGTCAGGAGGACCAGTCCGCCAGCCGTCACCACACCGAAGCCGAGGGCCAGCAGGCCGCCCGTCAGGCCGTACCGGAAGCCCTCACCGAAGAGGGTGAGGCCGACCGCGGCTGCGACCACCGGATTCACGACCGTGACCGTGGCCAGCGGCGCGGCGAGGCCCGCTCCTCGGTAGGAGGCCTGCGAGAGCAGCAGACCGGACGCGGCCAGGATCGCGATGACCAGCAGGCTCGGCACCTGACCGCTGAACGTGCCGTCGGTCCAGTCGACGGCGACGGTCTTGGTGAACACCGAGGCGATACCGAAGGCGACACCGGCCGACGCGGCCAGCAGCACACTGCGCACGGCCGGACGGTGCACGGCCTGCGCGATCAGGAACAGCAGGGCCACCACGCCCACGGTGGCGCCGGCCACCACCATGCGTTCGCCCGAGCCCAGCGAGTGGGAACCGGCCGAGCCGGTCAGCGCGAGCAGTCCGGCCAGTCCGAGCGTCGCCAGGAGCGCGCCGCGCCAGGCGGCGGCGCCCGCCTTGCGGCGGACGAAGACGGCCGCCATCGGCAGCGCGAAGACGATCGTGAGGGCGCCGAGAGGCTGTACGAGGCTCAGCGGGCCGTACGCGAGCGCGACGACGTGCAGCAGCGCGCCGACCCCGTTCAACGCCACAGCGGCCCACCACACACCGTGGTGCAGGGGCGCGTAGGGCCGGGCGGGCGTATCTGCCGCGACGCGCTCCTGAAGGATCGCCCCGGCCGCATAGGCGACCGCGGAGACCAGTGACAGCAGCACGGACAGCGCGAGTGCACTCATATATCCACGATCTCTCGCCAGGTGCGATTAGTCGTCGTCCTGAAGACGGCATTACGACGTACTGCTGTAGTAGTACATCCGGCGGGCCCGAGTCATTCCCCTGGCGGTAGCCCCCGTCCCCGGGTGGAGGCGCCGGGTGTACACCGGGCGCCGGGCCGGGCACGTACCGCGACCATCGGACGTTACGGACAGTGACGTTCGGAGCTGATCGGAGAGGGAGGGCGGATGGATCTCGCGGAGGTCGTATCCGTGGGCGGGTTCTTCGCCCTGCGCACGGGGGCGGTCGCAGGGCACGCGGACCCGGGGGCGCACGGCGGCGCGTACGACTCGTACGTCCCGTTCGCGGAGATCTACGCGGGCGACATCGCGCCGCTGTCGGCGCGCGTCGACACCGTCGCCGGGAAGCTCGGCGCGCCCGAGCGCCGGGTCGCCGCCTCCGTCGCGCAGCTGGGGCTCGCCGCCCGGCTCTGGTCGGTCACACTGGGCTCGGCCGCGCTGCACGGCGAGGTCCCGGACCTGGACCCCGTACGGCTGTACTGGGACCACCGCCGCGCCTCGCCCGACGATCTCCGGCTGCCCGACCCGCGCGCCTTCCCGACCATCGGCGGCAGCGCGGCGACCGCCCTCGCCGAGGCGGTCCGCGAGGTGGTCCAGTACGGCCACCTCGTCCCCCTGGCGACCGCCCTGCGCGCCGACGGCTCCATCTCGCCACGTCTGCTGTGGGGCAACGCCGGCTCCGCCCTCGCCGGGGCCGTACGCGAACTGCGCGTCTGGAGCCGCCGCGTCGGACGGCCCGAGGTGGGCGAGCGGGCCGACGCGATCGGCGCGGCCCTCTTCACCCACCCCGACCTGCGCACCACCGGCGTATCAAGGGACGGATCCTTCCGCCGCCGCAGTTGCTGCCTCTACTACCGTTGCCCGTCGGGCGGCCTCTGCGGGGACTGCGTATTCGACCGGCCACCGCCACGCCCTTCCGCATGAGAGGTTTCCGGGTGACCATGACATTGCTGAGATCGTCGGGCGACGGGGGTATGGCGTGAAGGTCGGGCTGCTGACCCGGGAGTACCCGCCGGACGTGTACGGAGGCGCGGGCGTCCATGTGGAGTTCCTGGCCCGCGAGCTGCGTGAGCTGACCGACCTCCGGGTGCACTGCTGGGGCGAGGACGGCGGCACCGCCGAGGAGCGCGCCCTGGGCGTCCTACGGCACCGGGCCGCCGCCGGACTCGAAGGCGCCAACGACGCGCTGCGCACCTTCTCCGTCGATCTCGCGATGGCCGCCGCCGTCGAAGGCAGCGACCTGGTGCACTCGCACACGTGGTACGCCGCGCTCGCCGGCCATGTCTCCAAGATGCTCTACGGCATTCCGCACGTGATGACCGCCCACTCGCTGGAGCCCCTGCGGCCCTGGAAGGCCGAGCAGCTCGGCGGCGGGTACGCGCTGTCCGGCTGGGCCGAGCGCTCCGCGATGGAGACCGCCGACGCCGTCGTCGCCGTCTCACGCGGTATGCGCGCCGACATCCTGAACTGCTACCCCTCGCTCGACCCGGACCGCGTGCGGGTGATCTACAACGGCATCGACACCCGCCTCTACCGCCCGGACCGCGGCACCGACGTGCTGGAGCGGATCGGCATCGACCCCGACCGCCCCTTCGTGCTGTTCGTCGGCCGCATCACCCGGCAGAAGGGCGTCCCGCACCTGCTGCGCGCGGCCCGCGCCCTCGACCCCGAGGCACAGGTGGTGCTCTGCGCGGGCGCGCCCGACACACCGGAGATCGGCGCCGAGTTCCGCGAGCTGGTGGACGAGCTGAGCGGCAGCCGCGACGGGGTTTTCTGGATCCCCGAGATGCTGCCGCGCCCCGAGGTGGTCCAACTGCTCAGCCACGCGGCCGTGTTCGTCTGCCCCTCCGTGTACGAGCCGCTGGGCATCGTGAACCTGGAGGCGATGGCCTGCGGCACGGCGGTCGTCGCCTCGGCGGTCGGCGGTATTCCGGAGGTCGTCGACGACGGGAGTACGGGCCTGCTCGTGCCGTACGACGAGCGGCACCCGGAGGACTTCGAGACGGCCCTCACCGAGACGCTCAACCGGGTCCTGGACGATCCGGAGTCGGCGGCGGCGATGGGCGCGGCGGGCCGGGACCGGGCGGTGCGCGAGTTCGGCTGGGACCGGGTGGCCCGGCGTACGTACGAGGTGTACGAGGAGCTGCTCAAGTCCCCTTAGCTCCTGTGCGGGTAGAAGGATCCGGACGTTCCGTACCGGGTAGGTGGATGCGGACGGCCGGTAAAGAGGGTCGCGAACAAAGGAGCGGCGATGCGCGGTGGACCTTCGGTGCTCGGGATCGTGCTGGCGGGCGGGGAAGGCAAGCGGCTGATGCCGCTGACGGCCGACCGCGCCAAACCGGCGGTGACCTTCGGCGGTACGTACCGCCTGGTCGACTTCGTCCTGTCGAATCTCGTCAACGGCGACATCATGCGCAACTGCGTCCTGACGCAGTACAAGTCGCATTCGCTGGACCGCCATGTGAGTACCACCTGGCGGATGTCCAGTCTGCTGGGCAACTACGTCACACCGGTGCCCGCCCAGCAGCGGCTCGGACCGCGCTGGTATCTCGGCAGCGCGGACGCCATTCTCCAGTCCCTCAATCTCGTCCACGACGAACAGCCGGACTACATCGCGGTGTTCGGCGCCGACCACGTCTACCGCATGGACCCCCGGCAGATGCTGCAACGGCACATCGAGAGCGGCGCCGGGGTCACGGTCGCGGGTATCAGAGTGCCGCGCGCCGAGGCGTCGTCGTTCGGGATCATCACGCCGGGCCCGGACGGCACCCGGGTCGACCGGTTCCAGGAGAAGCCGGCCGACGTGCCGGGCCTGCCGGGCGACCCCGAGCATGTCTTCGCCTCGATGGGCAACTACCTCTTCACCACCAAGATCCTCGTGGACGCGCTGCACCGGGACGCCGAGGACGAGGCCTCCGTCCATGACATGGGCGGCTCGATCCTGCCGATGCTCACCGAGCAGGGCATGGCACAGGTCTACGACTTCGCCGACAACCACGTGCCGGGCGAGACCCCGCGCGAGCACGGCTACTGGCGCGACGTGGGCACGCTCGACTCCTACTACGACGCGCACATGGACCTGATCTCCCACCAGCCGGAGTTCAACCTCGACAACAGACGCTGGCCGATCTACACCCACGCCGGCCAGCTCCCGCCCGCGCGGTTCGTGGCGGGCGGCATCGCGAGCGAGTCGATCGTGGGTCCCGGCTGCGTCATCCGGGGCCAGGTGACCCGCTCCGTGCTGTCTCCCGGCGTGGTGATCGAGGAAGGCGCCGTGGTGCAGGGCTCGGTGCTGCACGACAACGTACGGGTGGGCCGGGGCGCGGTCGTACGCGGCTCGATCCTCGACAAGAACGTGGACGTCCCGCCCGGCGCCACGATCGGCGTCAATCCGGGGCGGGACGAGGAGCTGTACACGGTCTCGAAGAACGGGGTCATCGCGCTCGGGAAGGGCCAGATCGTCGTCTAGGACCCCCCGTACGTCCAGGACCATCCGGTAGTAGTACGTACTCGGGCGCCGGACAGGCCGCACCAGCGGCTCGTCCGGCGCCCGAGGCCTGAGGACACAGCACCCCTCACATCATCCGGCGCCGCCTGCCCAGCCATGTCTGGGCGATCACCACGACCGCCAGGAAGGCGCCGCTGACGACCTGTTGGTACGCCGAGTCGAGCGAGCCGATCTGGTTGATGACGTTCTGGATGACCTTCAGCAGCAGCACACCCACCAGCGAGCCGCTGATGAACCCGAAGCCCCCGGTCAGCAGCGTGCCGCCGATGACGACCGCCGAGATCGCCTCCAGCTCCATGCCGGTGCCCAAGATCGTCACGCCCGAGACCAGCCAGGCCGCGTTCAGCGCCCCGGCCAGCCCGGCGCAGAGGCCGGAGAGGGTGTAGACGGCGATCTTCGTACGGGCCACGGGCGCGCCCATCAGGGCCGCCGCGTCCTCGTTGCCGCCGACCGCGTACACGTACTGGCCGAACCGGCTGCGCCGCAGCATCACGGCGCCCACGACGAACAGCGCCACGGTGATCCACACCGGCACCCCGATGCCCAGCAGCTTCTCCTGTCCCAGGCTCGCGAAGAAGGATTCCTCGTCCACGAGATAGGTGTTGGAGCCCTCGTCGGTGATGGCCAGCAGGATGCCGCGCGCGGCGAGCATCGCCGCGAGCGTGACGATGAACGGCGCGAGCCGCGCCTTCGCGATCAGCAGTCCGTTGACCAGGCCGATCAGACCGCAGACGGCGAGCGGCAGGAGCAGCGCGACGAGAGTGCCGTACTGCGAACCCCACGCGCCGAGCACGCCGCCCAGGGCGAAGAGCGAGCCGACCGAGAGGTCGATCCCGCCGGTGATGATCACGAAGGTCATTCCGAGGGCGACGATCGCCAGGAACGCCGACGAGACCGCCATGTTCTCCATGTTGTCGCCGGTGAGGAACGTGTCGAAGCCGATCGACGCGCCGATGGCGACGAGCAGCAGCGTGACGAGCGCGCCGTGCTGCTGGGCGAGCGCGCTGAGCCGATCGGCCCGGCTCGCGCCGAGCGGTGCCTCGTCGGTGTCCTTGCCGGAGGCCCCCTTGCCGGGGGAGGGGCCGCTGCCCGTGGCGCGGGCCGGACGCTCCGTGTGCGTGTGGGTCATCGCTTTCCCCGTTCGCGTGCCGCGTAGACCGCCAGCACGATCACGACGGCCTGGGCGATCTGCGTCCAGGAGGGCGGCAGATCGTGCTTGATGAGTGTCGCCGTCAGCAGCTGGATCAGTACGGCGCCGGCCACCGTGCCGCCGATACGGATCCGGCCGCCGCTGAGCGGAGTGCCGCCGACGACCACCGCGGTGATCGCCGACAGCTCCATCAGCGTGCCGAGCGACGTCGGGTCGCTGGCCTGGAGCCGCGCCGTGGCGAGCACGCCCGCGACAGCGGCGAGCACACCCGCGATGACATAGACGAGGATCAGCACGCGGCGCACCGGCAGCCCGGCGAGCTGCGCGGCCGGCCGGCTGTCGCCGATCGCCAGGAGCTGCCGGCCGAACGTCGTCCGCTTCACGGTGAATCCGACGGCGAGCGCCAGGGCGGCGGCGATCAGTACGAGATACGGGATGCCGAACAGGTCGCCCGAGCCGAGCGAGGACATCCCGGGGTCGCGTACGTCCTTGAGCTGCGGCAGCAGTACGAGGGCGATGCCACGTCCCGCGACCATCAACGCCAGTGTGGCGACGATGGGTTGGACGCCGATGAACGCGATGAGTGACCCGTTGGCGAGACCGATGACGGCGCCGCCCAGCATCGCGACGATCAGCGCGACCCATGGCCCGTAGCCGAGATACAGCGACAGCAGCGAGGTCGACAGGGCCATCACGGCCCCGACCGACAGGTCGACGCCCTCACTGCCGATCGCGAGCGCCATGCCCAGCGCGACGATCAGCACCGGCGCCACCTGCACGGCCTGGGTACGGAAGTTCTCCGTGGACAGGAAGTGCGGGGTGAGCGCGATGTTGACCAGCAACAGGACGGCGACGCCCGCGTACACCCCGTAGTCCTGGAGCAGACGCAGCAGCCGCGCGCGGTCGACGGGGGCGCCCTTCAGGGCGAGTTCAGTCATGGTCCCTCTCCCCTCCTGAGGAGGTCTTGTCGACAGGGACGGGATCGGGGCCGGGATCGGGGCCGGAGGCGGGAGCCGGTTCCGGCACCGAGGCCGGTGCCACGATCGCCGCCGCGTCCGGAGCGACCGTCTTCAGCGCCGCGTCCGACTCCGGCGCCGCCGCGATCGCGTGCAGCAGCCGGTCCTCCGTGACGTCGTCCCCGGTCAACTCCGCGATCACGGCGCCGTCTTTGAGGACCACCACCCGGTCCGACCCCTCGATCAGCTCCTCCATGTCGGAGGAGATCAGCAGCACCCCGAGCCCCTCCTCGGCGAGTTCGTCGATGAGGCCCTGCACCTCGGCCTTGGCACCGACGTCGATGCCGCGGGTCGGTTCGTCCAGCAGCAGCACCTTCGGCTGCATCGCCAGCCAGCGGGCCAGCAGCACCTTCTGCTGATTGCCGCCGGACAGCTCGCCCACCTTCTGGTACGGCCCCGACGCCTTGATCCGCAGCCGCTTCATGAAGGTGTCCACGATTCGGTCGACCTTCGCGTCGTCCACCAGCCCGAACCGGGACAGGCTCGGCAGCGCGGCCAGCGCGATGTTCTCCCGGACCGAGAGACCGGGGACGATGCCCTCGGCCTTTCGGTCCTCGGGCAGCAGGCTGATGCCGGCCCGGATGGCGGCGGGCGTGGAGCCCGTACGTACGGCGGAACCCGCGACCACCACCTTCCCGGAGTCCGGCGGCAGCGCGCCCGCGATGGCCTTCGCCGTCTCGCTGCGGCCCGAGCCGAGCAGCCCGCCGAGGCCCACGACCTCACCGGGCCGCACCTCGACCGAGACCTGGTGCAGCGTGTGACGCACCGTCAGATCCTGTGCGCTGAGCACCGGTTCACGGCCCGCGTGATGGTCCCCGGTGAACTTGGTGACCCCCTCGTTGCTCACCTCGCCCATCTCACGGCCGAGCATCAGCGACACCAGCCGCAGCCGGTCCAGCTCCGCGATCGGCCCGGTGTGCACGAGCTTGCCGTCGCGCAGCACCGTGACCTGGTCGCAGATCTCGTACAGCTCGTCCAGCCGGTGGCTCACGTACACCACCGCGATGTCGCGCTCCTTGAGCATCCTGATCACACCGAACAGGGTGCGCACCTCGCGCGGCTCCAGCGACGACGTCGGCTCGTCCATGATGACCACCCGCGCGTCGACGGAGACCGCCCTGGCGAGCGCCACCATCTGCTGCGCGCCGACACCCAGCGTCCGCAGCGGACGCTTGACGTCGACCCGCAGCCCCAGCGAGCGCAGCGCCTCGTCGGCCTCGCCGTGCATCCGGCGGAAGTCGATGAGACCCAGCCTGTTCCGGGGCTCGCGCCCCAGGAACAGATTGCGCGCGACGCTCATCAGCGGGACGAGGTTGACCTCCTGGTAGATCGTGGAGATCCCGGCGTGCTGCGCCTCCAGCGGAGTCTGGAAGCGCACCGGACGCCCGTCGTGGACGATCTCGCCCGCGTCGGGCTGGTACACACCGGTGAGCACCTTGATGAGGGTGGACTTCCCGGCGCCGTTCTCGCCGATGAGTGCATGGACCTCGCCCGGCAGTGCGGCGAAGTCCACGCCGTCGAGCGCACGTGCGCCCGGGAACGTCTTGGTCAGACCGGTGACCGACAGCACGTCAGAAAGCCTTGCCCAGATCGGCCTTGGCGTTCGAAGGGGTGTAGGCGCCGTCCTGGATGACGATGTCCTGCGCGACCTTCTCGCCCTTGGTGAAGGCGTCGAGGGTCTGGAAGGCGAGCGGCCCGAAGCGCGGGTTGGACTCGACGACGCCGGAGATCCAGCCGTCGACGATGCCCTGGACGGCGTTACGGGTGCCGTCGACCGTCACGATCTTCACGGCGCCGGCCTTCTTGCCCGCGCCCTTCAGGGCGTTGACGGCGCCGAGGCCCATCTCGTCGTTCTCGGCGTAGATCCCCTTGATGTCGGGGTTCGACTGGATGAGCTGCTCGGTGACCTGCTGGCCCTTCTCGCGGGCGAACTCACCGGTCTGCTCGAACACCACCTTCAGATCAGGGGCCTTGGCCTTGATCTGGTCCTTGAAGCCCTTGGTGCGCTCGGTGGTGACGTTGTTGCCCGCGGCGCCGAGCAGGATCGCGACCTCGCCCTTGCCGCCGGTCGCCTCGATCATCTGGTCGGCCGCGCGCTTGCCCTGCTCGATGAAGTCCGAGCCGATGAAGGACACATAGTCCTTGCAGGCGGTGGCGTTGATCTTGCGGTCGATGGTGACGATCGGGATCTTCTTCGCCGCGGCGCTGCGCAGCACCGGGCCCCAGCCGTCGGAGTTGAGAGGCGCGATCACCAGCAGGTCGGCGCCCTTGGCTATCAGGTCCTGGACGTCGCTGATCTGCTTGGAGAACTGCGTCTGGGCGTTGGCGGACAGGAGCTTGATGCCGCGCTCCTCCGCCTCGGCCTTGATGGAAGCGGTCTCGGCGATCCGGAAGGGGTTGGCCTCCTTCTCGGACTGGGAGAAGCCGACCGTGGCGGTCTTGAGGTCGACCTTCTCACCGCCGAACTGCGTGATGTCACAGGTCTTGTCGTCCGCGCCGGGCGTGGCGACGACCTGGCCGCTGTCCTTCTCGCCGGCCGATGAGCTCTTGTCGGAGTTGTCGTCCTCGGACTTGGCGCAGCCGCTGAGGGCGAGCGCGCCGACGAGACTCGCGGCGAGGACGGTAGTGGTGGTGGTACGGCGGACGGCGGAAAGCTTCATGGAGATCCCCATCTCGGCGCGGCCCCGGCGACCGGGACGCTCGCGGGAGGTCGGCTCGTACGGACTGCTGGAGTGTTTGTGTGAGTCGTTCGGAACGGTTTTTACATCGTTGTACGGAGGCTGTAAAGCCTTCGCGCGATAACGGCTCTACGTGCGGGGGCCGGTGGCGGTCTCAGTGACGGTCCCGGCGACGGCCGAGTGAGCTCTCCCGCTCCACCAGCCGGAAATCGGCCCGGAGTTCGCGTGAGCCGTTGCCGACGGGGTCTCCGGTGCCCAGCAGCCGGTTGACGACGGAGCGCACGGCGAGCCGCGCGATGGTCTGTTTGTCGGGCGAGATCGTGGTGAGGGTCACAGCTCCGTAACGGCCCTCCGTGATGTCGTCGAAGCCGACGACCGCGACGTCCTCGGGGACCCGCAGCCCCCGTTCGGACAGCACCCGCATCGCCCCGATGGCGATCAGGTCGTTGTACGCGAAGACCGCGTCGGGCGTCACGCCCGAGTCGAGCAGCTGGTTCATCGCGTCGGCGCCGTTGGCGTGGTCCCAGCCGCCCGTCGGGGCGATCAGGGAGTCCGGTGCCGGCAGCCCCGCCGCCTTCAGCTCGGCGCGCCAGCCGCGCAGTCGCAGATGCGACGGCTCGTTGACCCGGTCGGTCCTGGCGCCCAGGAACGCGATCGTCGACCGGCCGAGGTCCAGCAGGTGCCGTACCGCCATCCGGGCGGCGGCCACGTTGTCGATCGCGATGTGGTCGTACGGCAGGTCGTACTCCCGCTCGCCGAGCAGGACCAGCGGCGCGTCCTGGTCCCGGCCGAGCAGGTCCTCGGTCTCCAGCTCGATCGGGCTCAGGATCAGCCCGTCGATCACCCGTGCCCGGAAGCCCTGGCTGACCAGGACCTCCTGCTCACGGCGGCCACCGGTGTGGTCGAGCAGCACCGTGTACTCGTGCTCCGCCGCCACGTCGATGACGGAGCCGGCCAGCTCGGCGAAGTACGGGTTGCCCAGCTCCGGCACCGCCAGCGCGATGATCCCGGTGCGCCCCTTGCGCAGATGCCGGGCCGTGAGATTCGGCCGGTAGCCCAGCTCGTCGATGGCGAGCTGGACCCGGGCCCGCATCGCCGGGGTGACGTGCCGGTAGTTGTTCACCACGTTCGAAACGGTCTTGATGGAGACGCCCGCGCGCTCCGCGACGTCCTTGAGGCTGACGGTCACCGTGTTTCCCCTCCGAGGTCGGCCCGAAGGTCGCCCCTGCCCAATCTGTACAACGTTATATACGTTGCGGGACGGGGCTTTGTCATGGCCCTGGACAGCTAGTGGGACGGCATGTTGTCATGCCAACTGCCGTTCCTTCCAACGTTGTACAGAGTGTCGCAATGAGCCGCCACCCTCGGAACCAAGTCGGAACCAAGGAGGATTTGTGCGCATTCGAAGAAATCTGGCCCTTCTGCTCGCCGCCGTCCTGGGCGTCGCCGGACTCACGGCGGTCCCGGCGGCATCGGCCGCGGACGACCCGGTCGTGCCCCATGGACTCAAGGGCGAGTACTACTCCTCGTCCGCGCCCGGCGCCTTCGACTTCCACGAGCTGAAGGCCACCGGATTCGACCCGCAGATCGACTTCGACAACCTCGACTCCCGCCTCTCCACGGCCACCGGCAGCGCCGACCACGCCACCGTCCGCTGGACCGGGCAGATCGTCCCTGAACAGAGCGGCCCCCACACCTTCTCGATGATCGGCGACAACGGCTTCCGGCTCTGGGTCGACGGCGAGATAGCCATCGACCACTGGGTCAACGACTGGGAGAAGGAGCAGACCGCCGACCCGGTCGAGCTCACCGGCGGCCAGGCGTACGACATCAAGGTCGAGTACTTCGAGGACGTCGGAGGCTCGAATCTCCATCTGAACTGGACCGAACCCGGTGGCGCGAAAGAGCCGGTGCCCACCTCGGCCTTCCGGCTGCCCGACGGTTACGCGTACGACGGTGCCATCGCCACCACCGTGCTGGCCGACGGCCGCACGCTGCGGATGGAGTTCGCACAGGAGCTCGGCGCGGTCCCGGCCGGTCTCGCCGGCCATCTCGACGCGATCATCGGCGGCGCCCAGTGGCCGATGACATCGGTCAAGAAGGATCCCGCCGACGCCCGCAGCCTGCTCGTCGGCCTCAAGGAACCCGTCGTCGGCAAGGGCGGCTCCGCCGACATCCGTTACGACGGCCAGGGCGGTCTCGCCTCGCAGGACGCCGACCCCGTCGGGGAGTTCTGGAGCAGCGGACCGAACAAGTCCGAGTACCAGCTCTCCACCCCGTGGGCCAAGGACGTCGGCCCCGACAACGCGCTGCCCGAGTACCCGCGTCCGCAGATGACCCGCGACGCGTGGCGCAACCTCAACGGGGAGTGGCAGTT
The DNA here is from genome assembly GCF_042670825.1 of Streptomyces sp. NPDC057137. Taxonomy (NCBI): domain Bacteria; kingdom Bacillati; phylum Actinomycetota; class Actinomycetes; order Kitasatosporales; family Streptomycetaceae; genus Streptomyces; species Streptomyces sp. NPDC057137. Next base: position 72,076 of record NZ_JBHUUW010000039.1, read on the forward strand.
CGCCGCCGCCGAGCAGGGCGAGCGCCCGCCGGTGGGCAAGAAGCTGCGGGAGAAGATCCTCGTCCCGTACCCCGTCGAGTCGCAGCTCTCCGGACTCGAACGGCACGAGGACCGGATGTGGTACCGCCGTACCTTCACCGTGCCGGAGAGCTGGGACATCAGCGACGGCGGCAAGGGCGGGCACGGCAAGGCGGGCAAGCGTCTGAAGCTGAACTTCGACGCCGTCGACTGGCAGTCCACCGTCTACGTCAACGGCAAGAAGGTCACCGAACACAAGGGCGGCTACGACCGGTTCGGCGTCGACGTCACGGACGCGCTCAAGCCCGGCCGTACGCAGGAGCTGATCGTCGGCGTGTACGACCCGACCGACGCCGCGGGCGGCGAGAACCCGCCCATGGGCAAGCAGCGCCTCGACCCGAGCGGCATCTTCTACACCTCCTCGTCCGGCATCTGGCAGACGGTCTGGATGGAACCGGTCGCCACCGACCACGCGGACTCGCTGAAGCTCACCCCGGACGTCACGGGGGAGAAGCTGGCGGTCGAGGTGCGCGGCGTACGCGACGGGGTGCCGGTGACGGCCACCGCGTACGAGGGCAAGCGCAAGGTGGGCACGGTCAGGGGCCGTACGGGAGCGCCGCTCAGTGTTCCGGTGCCCGATCCGCGCCTGTGGTCGCCGGAGGATCCGTATCTGTACAAGCTCGACGTGCGCGTCGGCGGCGAGCGCGTGAGCGACAGGTCCGGCGACCGGGTCGGCAGCTACTTCGGCATGCGCTCCATCGCCGTCGAGAAGGTCGACGGGGTGCCGCGCACCGTGCTCAACGGCAAGCCCGTCTTCCTGATGGCCACGCTCGACCAAGGCTTCTGGCCGGACGGACTGCACACCGCGCCGACCGACGAAGCGCTCGCGTTCGACCTCAAGAAACACAAGGAACTCGGCTACAACTCCGTGCGCAAGCACATCAAGGTGGAGCCGGACCGGTGGTTCTACTGGGCGGACAAGCTGGGGCTTCTCGTCTGGCAGGACATGCCCTCGATGCCGAAGTCCCCGGAGGCCCCCGCCGCGGCGCAGTTCGAACACGAGATGAAGGAGATGATCGACCAGCATGCCAGCAGCCCGTCGGTGATCATGTGGGTCCCCTTCAACGAAGGCTGGGGCCAGTACGACCAGGCGCGGATCGCCGACCAGGCCAAGGGCTGGGACCCGACCCGGCTGGTCAACAACATGAGCGGCGTCAACTGCTGCGGTGCCGTCGACGGCAAGAACGGTGACATCGCCGACGCGCACGGCTATCCAACGCCCCTGCTGCCCGCGCCGGACGGGAAACGGGCGCTGGTCAGCGGTGAGTACGGCGGTCTCGGGCTCGCCGTACCGGGCCACGCCTGGCCGGTCCAGCACACCTATGTGGGCGTCGATCAGGCGAAGTACACGGACGAGTACCTGGGGCAGCTCGACAACGTACGCGACCTCGCCTGCCGGGGGAGCAACGGAGCCGTCTACACCCAGATCACCGATGTGGAAGGTGAACTCAACGGGCTGCTCACCTATGACCGCAAGGTCATGAAGCCCGACGTCCAGCGGCTCAAGGCGGCACACGACGCCCTGATCCGCGACGCGTCCGACCCGGCCTCGATGGAGTGCGGCAACTCCTGAGGCGGATCCCAGTCGCGCCCTCGGGCGCCGGGCTCAAGCCCGGCGGTCGAGGGCGCGCGGCGTGAACAGTGCGTTGCGCCGGGAATAAGCAGGTCGGAGCCCGGACTTGAAACTGCTGCCGGCCCGGGACAGGCCCGGGGCAGGCCCCCGACGGACCCGGGGCGGATCCTGGTACGGACCCGGGACAGACCCTGGTACGGCCACCGACGTCAGCAGTCAGAGCGAGGGATCCACATGCCCAAGGCGTACGTCTACACCCGGTTCGGCGGCCCGGAGGGCGAAGCCTTCGTCGAGCAGCCGAAGCCGGCCCCCGGCCACGGCGAACTCCTCATCGCCGTACGGGCGGCGGGCGTCAACCCCGTCGACTGGAAGCTGCGCACCGGCTACACGCGGCCGGGCTCGACCCCGAAGCCGCTGCCCACCGTGTTCGGCAGCGAGGCGTCCGGAGTGGTCGAGCAGGTCGGCGAGGGCGTGCGCGGATTCGCCGTCGGGGACGCCGTCTTCGGCTCCACCCTCACCGGCGGATACGCCGAGTACACCCTGCTGCCCGCAGCCATCACGGCCCACAAGCCGGACGCCGTCTCGTTCGCGGACGCGGCGGCCCTGCCGGTCGCCGCGGCGACCGCGTACGACGGTATCCAACAGCTGGCCCTCCCCGCCGGCGCGACCCTGCTCATCACCGGCGCCGGCGGCGGCGTGGGCGTGGCCGCGACACAGATCGCGATCGGCGCCGGCCTGCGCGTCGTCGGCTCGGCGAGCGCGGGCAAGAAGGACTTCGTGGAGTCGCTGGGCGCGGTCCACGTCCCGCCGGGCCCCGGACTGCAGGAGCGGGTGCGGGCCGCCGCGCCCGAGGGCATCGACGCGGTCTTCGACCTCGTCGGCGGCGCGGACCTGGAGGCCGTCGCGGGGCTCGTCCCCGACCTGACGAAGCTGATCAGCGCGGGGGACAAGCCGCGGGTCGTGACCCTGGGCGGCGCCGCGGTCGTACGGCTCCGCACGGCCGCCGTCCTTGAGGAGGTGGCCGCGCTGGTGGTGTCCGGTGCCCTGCGGCCGTATGTGACACGGACGTTCCCGCTGGCCGAGGCGGCGCAGGCGCTGCGCGCCGTCGAGGACGGGCACGCGCTCGGCAAGATCGTGATCGAGGTCGGCGCGTGAGCGCCGCCGGGCCGGTCCCCTCGCCCGGCGGCCCGACGTACCACCCGCTCGACAATCCGGTACTGGCCGGGCTGACCGGCCCGCACGCCCACTTCGCCGAGCGGCGCGGCCGGGTGCTCGGCTACCGGGCCGAGGTGTCGACCTGGCTCGCCCTGCCCGACGAGCCGGACGCGCGGGACTGGGCGGATGCCGCGCCTCTGGTCGGAGTCGACGGGACGGCCACGCTCGCCGGGGCGAACGTGCTGCCGCCGGAGGGCTGGGAGGTCACCTTCCAGGTGGACGGCGTCCAGCTGGTCGACGAGTCGGTCGACGCGGTTCTCGACGAGGAGGCGGTGGTGCTCGGCGCCGCCGACGTGCCGGAGATGCTGGACCTGGTGGACCGCACCCGCCCGGGGCCCTTCCGGCCGCGCACCATCGAGCTGGGTACGTATCTGGGCATCCGGCGCGGCGGTGAGCTGGTGGCGATGGCGGGGGAGCGGATGCACCCGCCGGGCTGGACGGAGATCAGCGCGGTCTGTACGGCGCCGGAGTTCCGCGGCCAGGGGCTGGGCGCCCGGCTCGTCCTGGCGGTGGCCGCCGGGATCAAGGACCGCGGCGAGACGCCGTTCCTGCAGGCGGCCGGGGACAACGCGAACGCCATCCGGCTCTACGAGGCGCTGGGCTTCCGGCTCCGCCGTCGTATGCCGTTCCTCGGGATCCGTGTCCCGGAGCCGTCGCGCGTCCCGGCGACGGCCGGCGGCTGAGCGGGCGGACACGCACACGTCGGCGGGGCGGGCGGACGGCCTGTGGTGGTCGTCCGCCCGCCCCACCGGGTGGGGTGAGTCCGGCTACGTCCGGACCGGGTCATTCATCTGGCTCGACCGGACCGCTCGGCCGCGCATACGGCTCGCCCTCATTGCCGCGCCCGCGCAGACCAGGCCCAGCACCGCGGTGAGGGCTCCTGGGATGACGAGGCTGAGGAAGACGCCGCGGTCCGGGCTGGAACCGACGACCCAGGGCGCCGCGACCATCCAGGCACCCAGCAGGCAGAGGGCCCAGCTGAAGCCGTACGTCCGGGTCGGTGTGGCGGAGAAAGCGAGGGCCAGGCCGGCGATCGCGATTCCCATGATCACGTTGTGGACCACGAGACCCGGCTGGCTGGTCGTGTAGTGAAGGATCCACGGTGAGAGGGCGATGAACAGGCCGGCGAGAAAGATCGGGCCGTCCAGCAGCGCCACATCACGTCCACCGAGCACGCGGGCGTACCTGGCCCGCATCTCTGGTACGTCAGGGTGAGCGCCTATGTCTCCCCTGGTGTCGGAAGCACCGGGGCGAGAACCTACATCTCCCCTGGTGTGTGAAACATCGGCCATGAGTCTCGACTCCTTCGGTCTGAGAGGTGCGACCGTGCTGCACCGGATCGAGCGGTACATGACCATTCTGCCCCCTTATTCACCTTTATGTGTAGTTGGGCGTGAACAAATTGCCCGGTACCTCATGGCAAACTGTTCGAGGCCGCTCGGCCGGACGGCCGTATCCGTGCGGGGCCTGACGGGCCCGGGGCGGGTGAGCGCCCGGACGGGTGAGTGACGAGGGATAGGGAACGGCAGCGGCGATGACGTTGACAGATGACGGGACCACGTTCGGGACAGATGACGGGGCCACGTTCGGCGAGAGCGCACCGGACGCCGCGTACGGCCCTGGAATCGACCCCGAGCGCATGGCCGTCTGTCTGGCCGTGCTCGACGAGCTGGACAAGCTCGATGTCGACCACCCCGACGCCGTCGCCGTACGCCGCGCGACCGCCGGGATCTACCGGACCGTCAAGCAGCGCCGCCGCCAGGAGCGTCGGGCGGCGAAGACCGCCAACGACAAGGCGGTCACCGAGGCCACGGCCACCGGTTCCGCCGAGCGCATCGACGACGAGACGCAGGGCCTGCTGCCGTCCTCCTCGGTCGCCGGCGACATCGCCGGAATCCTCCAACGGCCGCGCTCCTGCTACATCTGCAAGACCCGCTACGTCGAGGTCGACGCCTTCTACCACCAGCTCTGCCAGGCGTGCGCCGCCGAGAACCGGGCCCGCCGCGACGCCCGTACCGATCTCACCGGCAAGCGCGCCCTGCTGACCGGCGGCCGCGCCAAGATCGGCATGTACATCGCGCTGCGCCTGCTGCGCGACGGCGCGCACACCACCATCACCACCCGCTTCCCCAGCGACGCGATCCGCCGCTTCAAGGCGATGGAGGACAGCGCCGACTGGATCCACCGCCTCAAGATCGTCGGGATAGATCTGCGCGACCCGGCCCAGGTCGTCGCCCTCGCCGACTCCGTCGCCGCCGAGGGTCCGCTGGACATCCTCATCAACAACGCCGCGCAGACGGTACGCCGCTCCCCGGGGGCCTACAGCGAGCTGCTGGCCGCCGAGTCCGCGCCGCTGCCCGCAGGTGAACTCCCGTCCTCGCACGTCATCGGCGCGTTCGGCAGCGGTGCGCAGGCCGTCCTGCCCGCCGGTGGCGGCGAGGCGCTGAGCGCGTCGGACATCACCTCTCTGGCCCTGGTCGGCGGCTCGGCCACGCTCGCCCGTATCGAGGCGGGCACGGCGATCGACGCGGGCGGGCTCGTGCCCGATCTGCACGACACCAACAGCTGGATCCAGACGGTCTCCGACGTCGATCCGGTGGAGCTTCTCGAAGTCCAACTGTGCAACTCCACCGCGCCGTTCATCCTGATCAGCCGACTGCGCCCGGCGATGGCGGCAGCGGCGGCCGGGCGTACGTACGTGGTGAACGTGTCGGCGATGGAAGGCGTGTTCAGCCGCGGCTACAAGGGCGCCGGCCATCCGCACACCAACATGGCGAAGGCCGCGCTCAACATGCTGACCAGGACCAGCGCGCAGGAGATGTTCCAGTCCGACGGCATCCTGATGACCGCCGTCGACACCGGCTGGATCACCGACGAGCGCCCGCACCCGGACAAGATGCGGCTCGCCGACGAAGGCTTCCACGCCCCGCTCGACCTGATCGACGGCGCGGCGCGGGTCTACGACCCGATCGTGCGCGGCCAGGGCGGCGAGGATCTGTACGGCTGTTTCCTGAAGGACTACGCGCCCGCCAACTGGTAGAAACCGCACGGACACCGTCAACTGGCGGAGGGCGGGCCGCCGTCCGGGTGCCGCCGGCCGCTGTCCGGGTGCCGTACGGGCGCTGTCCGTGAAGTGACCCACTTCACGGACCCCATCGAGCGCACCCGCGCTCATTTGGTTAATGTAAGGCGCACGGACGCCACCCAGGGACCCACGAAGGTTCCTCGGCCGTCCCGGGACAGGCCTGCAACCAGGCCGCCGCCCCGCCCGAAAACCGGCGCCACCGCGACCGAACTGCTCTTACCCCTGCCCCAGTTGGCGGTCGGCGCCCGGTACGAGTCCGGAGTCGGTGCGTCCGGGGTTACGCGACACAAAGGAGTGCGCGGTGACACCTGAAATGGCTCAGCACGAGAACAGCCCGGCGGAACGAGGCGGTGAACGGAGCGGCGGTCCCCAGAAGCTCCGGAACATCGAGGTGTGGGCGAGGTCCGCACCGATCAGGCTGGCGGGCTACGAGGACGACCTCGCGGAGCCGCACATCCTGCAGGGAATCGACTAGGTCCTCAGAGGTATCGGAGCGTCAGCGGTCGAGTCGTCGAGCGCCGGACGGGCGGACAGCC
>NZ_JBHUUW010000040.1:0-76796 GCF_042670825.1 Streptomyces sp. NPDC057137
GCCGGCGGACAGCCGGGCCGGGCACCGTGACGACAGCCGCTCAGCAGGTCAGATCGCGACCCGGCGCGGTGCGCAGCACGCGCGTGAACTGCTTGTACAGCTCGACCCGGTGTTCCATCTGCGCGGGGTTGCCGCCGTTGCACTCGGCGGATCCGTTCAGGCTCCAGATGGTCTGCCCGAAGCCCTTCTTGTTCACGATCGCGTCGTGCCCGGTCATCGTGCCCGGCCCGGACTGGGTGTTCCAGTACCAGAGGGCCGTCATCCAGGCCACGGCCGGATCGGTCTCGACCAGCCACGGGTTGTTGAGCAGGTCGAGGCCCAGCGCGTCGCCGGCCGCCTTGTAGTTGAAGTTCCAGCTCAGCATGATCGCGCCGCGCCCGTAGTACGCGTCCCGACCGGCCGGGCAGCCGTAGGGCTGGGTGTCGTCGCAGAAGATCGGATACATGTCGGGGTTCTGCGACACCACGTAGAACAGCCCGCCGGTCTCATGGCTGATGTTGGCGAGGAAGGCCGCCGCTTCCTGCTTACGGGTCGTGCGGCTGCCGGTCTTCGCGAAGGCGGGGTACGCCGCGGTGGCCTCGATGAGGCCGTCGTACGTGAAGAACGGATCCCGGTCCGGGAACATCCGCTCGAACTGGGTCTCGCTGACGGCGAAACGCGGCTTGTGGTGCGCGCCTCGCGCCTCATCAACCGCCGCCGCGGGCAGCGCGGCGACGAGCAGTCCGCAGACCAGCAGCAGGGCGGCCATGACGGCCGTGGTGCCTCTTCTCAACACTGCTTCACTCCTGAACGGTGTGGGGACGTTCACGGGACAGCGCTCATCCACAACTGCCCTCCGGGAGAGTGCAGTTACGCGGACATCGCCGCGCAGAGGCTACGGGCAGCGACCCCTCGAAGGAAAGGTCCATACCAATTCTTTGGAGAACGGAGATTTGGAGAACGGAGAGGGGAGAGGGGAGAACGGCGATCCGTCACTTCCCCGGCAGCACCCGGACCTCCGCGCTCGGCGGCAGCTTGTCCCACCAGTGGCCGTAACGGCTGTAGACCCCCGGCTCCCGGTCGGCGAGCAACGCCGTCAGCGACCGGGCCTCCGCCGCGAGGCCCGCCCAGGCGTCCTCCGGCAGCGGATGGAAGGCCCGCGCCTCGATCCCCTCGGCGACCGGGCGCCAGACCCCGGCCACGTACCCGTCGACCAGCAGGGTCGGCAGCACGTCGCCGTTGATCCGGATGACGAGCCTGCGGTAGTCCGGCGGCAGGACCCGGCTCCGGTCGGAGTAGGCCAGCAGCGTGCTGTCCCACATCGCCATCAGCCGGGGCGGCGCCGGCGTGTCGCCGTCCGGGCGCGACGCGCCCGGCACGTCGTACAGCTCCGCACCGTCCGGCCCCTCCAGCACGTCGAGACCGCCCGCCAAGGCCTTCAGGGCCTCCCTGACGCGCGCCCGCTGGACCAGGCCGAACTGCGCCATGTCCGCCACCGACGCCGGGCCGAACCCCTCCAGATAGCGCACTATCAGCCTCGCCAGCGCCGCCGCCGACGCCTCCTTGTCCCGGAGCCCCGACCACGGACCGGCCGCGACGTACGACGGCCGGGAGCCGAACGACCACGGCGTCCCGGTCGGTACGTGCAGCAGCGGCGCGTATCCCCGCAGCCCGCGCCACGCCCCGGGGCCGGGCGGGGCGCCGAGCCGCTCCCCCAGCCACAGCTCCAGCTCGGCGGCGGTCCGCGGCCGGTCGGCGTGGCCCAGCAGCGCGGGCACGAGCACGTCGGCGTCGTCGAGGGTGAGTCCCGTCGCCGTGAAGCGGCTGTCGAGCCTGCCGCCCCGCAGCGTCGGCTCCACGGCCTCCCGGAACGTCCGGTGGTCATCGGCGTGGACGGCGTGCAGCGTGATCCGCATCAGCGTCGCCTTCACCACCTCGTAGCCGGTGAAGGCGGCGTCGAGAGCGGCCGGATCGAAGCCGGTCGTCCTGTTCCACAGCGCGACGTACGGCGAGGCCGCGTGCTGGGCCTGGAGGGCGACGACGCGGCGGACCGCGGCGGCGACGCCGAGCGGTTCCCGGCGCAGGAGGAGCTGGCGGTCGAGGGTGGAGCGGTTCAGCTCCTGTGCGGTGATCTTCACTCGGGGATTCTCCCGCCCGGGGGCCCGCGAACGCCACCGTCGGCGGCCGGTCGTCGCCGACGGCAACCGGCCACCGACGGCAGCTCGCGGCAACCTCCGGAACGCCCCACTCCCGATGCGGGCCCGGCCGCCGGACAGGCCCTAAGCTCGGCCAATGGCCAAGTATTTCGACGTACATCCCGAGAATCCCCAGCGGCGCACCATCACCAGCGTGGCCGAGAGCATCCGGTCCGGCGCGCTCATCGCGTACCCGACGGACTCCTGTTACGCGTTGGGCTGCCAGTTGGGCAGTCGAGACGGCATCAGCCGGATCCGGTCCATCCGGAACCTCGACGATCGTCACCACTTCACGCTCGTCTGCCAGAACTTCTCGCAGCTCGGTCAGTTCGTGCAGATCGACAACGACGTGTTCCGCGCCATCAAGGCGGCCACGCCCGGCAGTTACACCTTCATCCTGCCGGCGACCAAGGAGGTGCCGCGTCAGCTGCTGCACCCGAAGAAGAAGACCGTCGGAGTCCGGATCCCGGACCATGTCGTCGCCCAGGCCCTGCTCGCGGAGCTGGGGGAGCCGCTGCTCTCCAGCACGCTGCTGCTGCCCGACGACGGCGAGCCGATGACGCAGGGCTGGGAGATCAAGGAACGGCTCGACCACGTGCTGGACGTCGTGGTCGACTCGGGCGACTGCGGCACCGAGCCGACCACCGTCATCGACTTCTCCGGCGGTGAGCCGGAGATCGTACGCAGGGGGGCGGGCGACCCCGCACGGTTCGAGTAGGCGGGACGGACGATTCCGGGCGGCACGGCACCCCGGTGCGGGAGCCCGGCGCAGGGCCTGTCGCCGGGCTTGTCGCAGGCCCCCGGCCGGTCTCGCGTCGCCGCCCCGGGCCCGCGCGCCTACGCTGGTCTGAGGCTGTCCGGACCGTGCTCCCGACCGTCCGGGCGGAGGAAGGAAGTCCGCCATGCCGATCATCTCGCGCGGATTCCACGGCCGAAGGCCCGCACCCGGCCGGGAACTGCCGCCCGGACAGTACGAGGTCCACGACTTTCCCGTCCTCTCCGCCGGTCCCACACCGCGCGTGACGCACGAGGAGTGGGAGTTCACCCTCACCACCGAGACGGGCGCCAGGCACACCTGGGACTGGGCGCGGCTGATGGCGATGCCCGGTGAGACGCCCACGGTCGATCTGCACTGTGTGACGAAGTGGTCCAAGTTCGGCACACAGTGGGAGGGTGTCTCGCTCGACCTCCTGATGGCGGACGTCGAGTCGGCGGCCGAGTACGCCCTCGTCCACTCCTACGGCGGCTACACGACCAATCTGCCGCTGGAGGACCTGCTCGACGGCAAGGCGTGGATCGCCCACCGCTACGACGGCGAGGAACTGCCCCCGGAGCACGGCGGTCCCGCGAGACTGCTGGTGCCGCACCTGTATCTGTGGAAGTCCGCGAAGTGGGTGCGCGGGATCGATCTGCTGCTCGACGACGAGCCGGGGTTCTGGGAGGGCCTGGGCTATCACTCCTACGGTGACCCGTGGCGCGAGCAGCGGTACCAGGGCGACTAGCCGCCCCCGGGCGGCTTCGCTGGCTGGTCGCGGAGCTGGTCGACCGGCGTACCGAGTCGCGGACGGCCCGGACGCTGGTGTTCGACGTGCCCGGCTGGCCGGGGCATCTCGCGGGCCAGCACGTCGACGTACGGCTGACGGCCGAGGACGGGTACAGCACACAGCGCAGCTACTCGCTGGCGTCCGCGCCGGACGGTGACCGTATCGAGCTGACGGTGCAGCGGGTGCCGGACGGTGAGGTCTCGCCGTATCTGATGGACAGTCTGGAGCCCGGCGACCGGGTGGAGTTGCGCGGTCCGGTCGGTGGCTGGTTCGTCTGGCGGCCGGAGCAGAGCGAGCCGGTACTGCTGGTGGCGGGCGGCTCCGGGCTGGTGCCGCTGATGTCGATGGTGCGGTCGCGTGGGGCCGTGGGCGGGCAGGCGCCGTTCCGGCTGCTCTACTCCGTACGCGAGCCGGACGATCAGCTGTATGTGCCGGAACTGCGTCGGGGCGTGCCCGGACTCGACACGTCGTATCTCTACACGCGCGCCGCGCCGCCCGAACACCCCAGGCCGGTGGGCCGGTTGAGGACGGCGGACCTGGTCCGCACGGGCTGGTCGGCGGACCTGCGGCCCACGTGTTACGTGTGCGGCCCGACGGGTTTCGTGGAGTCGGCCGCGTCGCTGCTGACCGGCCTCGGCCACTCCCCCGACCTCATCAGGACCGAACGCTTCGGCCCCAGTGGAGGATGAGATGGACGTCGATGGAACACCTGACGAGGGGTACGAGCGGGACGAGTCGTACGAGGACGGCAACGCCCTCGGCGGCCCGCTCTCCGAGATCTTCGCGGTCGACCTGACCGCCGCTGTCGGCCGCTGCGCGGGCTGCGGCGCCACGGGTCCGATGGCCCGGCTGCACGTCTACGACCGGGCACCGGGACTGGTGGCCCGGTGCCCGGACTGCGCGCGGGTGGTGCTGCGGCTGGTCCGGGGACCGGACACCGCGTGGCTCGACCTCCAGGGCGCCTCCTCGCTCAGGATTCCGCTCGGTCCAGCCGACTGACGAGGCGTCAGGCGCCCACCCTCCGTTTGTTCCAGACGTCGAACCCCACGGCGGCCAGCAGCACCAGCCCCTTGATGACCTGCTGGTAATCGGTGCCGATGCCGACCAGGGACATGCCGTTGTTGAGGACACCGAGGACGAGTCCGCCGATGATCGCGCCGAACACCGTGCCGACGCCGCCGCTCATCGACGCGCCGCCGATGAACGCCGCCGCGATGGCCTCCAGTTCGAAGTTGACGCCCGCCTGCGGCACACCGGCGTTGAGGCGCGCCGCGTAGACGATCCCGGCCAGCGCGGCCAGCACACCCATGTTGACGAAGACCAGGAAGGTGACGCGCCGGTCCTTGACGCCGGAGAGTTTCGCCGCCGCGCGGTTGCCGCCCAGTGCGTACACGTGGCGGCCGACGACCGCGTTGCGCATGACGTAGCCGAAGCCGATGAGCAGCGCGGCGAGCAGGAGCAGGACGACCGGGACGCCTCGGTAGCTCGCGAGTGTCATGGTGAAGGCGAGGACCGCCGCGGCGAGTGCCACGCACTTGGTGAGGAAGAGGTTGCGGGGCAGGACCTCCAGGTCGTACTCCTTCTGACGGCGGCGGTCCCGGACCTCCTGGAGCAGGGCGAAGGCGAGCAGTGCCAGCCCCAACAGGAGTGTCAGATTGTGGTAGTTGGTGGCCGGTCCGATCTCCGGGAGGTAGCCGGTGGAGATCTTCTGGAAGCCTTCGGGGAACGGACCGAGCGAGCGTGACCCGAGGAAGATCTGTGTGCCGCCGCGGAAGAGCAGCATCCCGGCGAGGGTGACGATGAACGAGGGGATGCCGACGTACGCGATCCAGAAGCCCTGCCAGGCGCCGGCCACCGCGCCGATGGCGAGGCCGAGCACCAGCGCGAGCACCCAGGGGATGTCGTGTTCGACCATCATCACGGCGCACGCGGCCGAGACGAACGCGGCCAGGGAGCCGACGGACAGGTCGATATGGCCGGCGATGATGACGATCATCATGCCGATGCCCAGGACGAGGATGTAGCTGTTCTGGAGGACGAGGTTGGTGACGTTGTTGGGCTTGAGGAGTACGCCGTCGGTCCATATCTGGAACAGCACGACGATCAGCGCGAGCGCGATGAGCATGCCGTACTGGCGCATGTTGCGGCGCGCCGCGTCCAGCAGCAGATCGCGTGTGGCGGAGGCGCGCGGGCGTGCGGGCTTGGGCGGCTCCCCCGGAGACCTGCCGCCCGGGGACTTGGCGAGGTCGGTGGTGGCCGGACCCCTGTCGCGGGCCATGTCGTCAGCCATGTCGGCTACCTCGTGTTCCTGGTCATGTGGCGCATCAGCACTTCCTGGGTCGCGTCCGCGCGCGGGATCTCACCGGTGAGCCGGCCGGCCGCCATCGTGTAGATGCGGTCGCACATCCCGAGCAGCTCCGGGAGTTCGGAGGAGATGAAGACGACGGCCTTGCCTTCCGCGGCGAGCCGGTCGATGACGGTGTAGATCTCGTACTTGGCGCCGACGTCGATCCCCCGGGTGGGCTCGTCGAGCAGGAGGACATCGGGACCGGCGAAGATCCACTTGCTGAGGACGACCTTCTGCTGGTTGCCGCCCGAGAGCCGGCCGGCCTGTTCGAAGACCGTCGGGGCCTTGATGTTCATGCTCCTGCGGTAGGACTCGGCGACCCGGGTCTCCTCGTGCTCGTCCACGATGCCGCGCCGCGCGACCTTCGGGAGGGCGCTGAGGGTGATGTTGCGGCCGATGGTGTCGATGAGGTTGAGCCCGTACTGCTTGCGGTCCTCGGTGACGTACGCGATGCCGTGTCCGACGGCTTCGGGCACGGTCTTCGTACGGATCTCCCGGCCGTCCTTGAAGACGGTGCCGCTGATGTTGCGGCCGTAACTGCGTCCGAAGACGCTCATGGCGAGTTCGGTGCGGCCCGCGCCCATCAGACCGGCGATGCCGACGATCTCGCCCCGGCGGACATGGATCGAGACATGGTCGACCACCTTGCGCTGCTGGTCGATCGGGTGGTGCACGGTCCAGTCGCGGATCTCCAGCGCGGGCCGCGCCCCGGGATCCCCGTCGTGCGGGGTGCGTTCGGGGAAGCGGTGGTCGAGGTCGCGGCCGACCATGCCGCGGATGATGCGGTCCTCGGTGGTCGACTCCGCCCTGACGTCGAGGGTTTCGATGGTGCGGCCGTCGCGGAGGATGGTGACGGAGTCGGCGACCTCCGCGATCTCGTTGAGCTTGTGCGAGATGATGATCGAGGTGATGCCCTGTGCCTGCAATTCCCTGATCAGGAGGAGGAGTTGGGCGCTGTCCCCGTCGTTGAGCGCGGCGGTCGGCTCGTCGAGGATGAGCAGCTTCACCTCTTTGGCGAGGGCCTTCGCGATCTCCACCAACTGCTGCTTTCCCACGCCGATGTCGGCGACGCGGGTCCCCGGGTGCTCGGCGAGTCCGACCCGCTTCAGCAGTGCGGCGGCGTGCTTCAGCGTCTCGTTCCAGCTGATGATCCCGCGCCTGGCGTGTTCGTTGCCGAGGAAGATGTTCTCGGCGATCGACAAGTACGGTACGAGCGCCAGTTCCTGATGGATGATCACAATGCCGCGCGACTCGCTGGCGCCGATGTCCTTGAAGGCACACGGGGAGCCCTGGAACAGGATCTCGCCGTCGTAACTGCCGTGCGGATGAACCCCGCTGAGGACTTTCATGAGCGTGGATTTTCCCGCGCCGTTCTCGCCGCAGATGGCGTGCACCTCCCCCGGGGCGACATTGAGCGTGACGTCGGAGAGCGCCTTGACCCCGGGGAAGGTCTTGCCGATGGCGCGCATCTCCAGGACGGGTGCGGTCACTTCAGGTCACTCGCCTTGATGTAGCCGGAGTCGACCAGAACGGCCTGGTAGTTGGCCTTGTCGACGCTGACCGGGTCCAGCAGATAGGCGGGGACGACCTTCTTCTCGTTGTCGTACGTCTTGTCGTCGTTGACGTCGGGCTTCTTGTCGTTCAGTACGGCGTCGGCCATCTGCACGGCCTGTTTGGCCAGCGCCCGGGTGTCCTTGTAGACGGTCTGCGTCTGCTGTCCGGCGACGATCGACTTGACCGAGGCGACCTCCGCGTCCTGGCCGGTGACGACCGGGTAGGGCTTGGCGGAGGTGCCGTAGCCGTCCGACTTCAGGGCGGACAGGATGCCGATGGAGATGCCGTCGTAGGGCGAGAGCACGGCGTCGACGTCCTCGGAGCCGTACGACTTGGTGAGCAGGTCGTCCATCCGCCGCTGCGCGGTGCCGCCGTCCCAGCGGAGCGTGGTGATCTGGTCGAGCCGCGTCTGGCCGCTCCTGACGACGAGTTGCTTCTTGTCGATGTACGGCTTGAGGGTCTTCCAGGCGCCCTGGAAGAAGTAGCGGGTGTTGTTGTCGTCCGGCGAGCCGGCGAACAGCTCGATGGTGAAGGGGTCCTGGCCGTCGCCGCCGTCCTTCAGGCCGAGCTTGTCGATGATGTAGGTCGCCTGGAGGACGCCGACCTTCTCGTTGTCGAAAGAGGCGTAGTAGTCGACGTTCGGGCTGCCGAGGATGAGCCGGTCGTAGGCGATGACCTTGATGCCCTGGTCGGCGGCCTGGCCGAGTACGTCGCCCAGCGCCCGGCCGTCGATGGAGGCGACGACGAGGACGTCGACCCCCTTCGTGATCATGTTCTCGATCTGGGACACCTGCTGGTCGACGTCGTCCTCGCCGTACTGGAGGTCGGTCTGGTAGCCGAGCTTCTTGAACTCGGCGACCATGTTGCGGCCGTCGGCTATCCAGCGCTCGGACGATTTGGTCGGCATCGCGATGCCGACGGTGGAGCCCTTGCCGCCTTTCTTCTCCTCCTTGCTCCCTCCCTCGCTGCTCTGCCCGCAGGCGGTCAGTGCGAGGGCGAGGGAGGCGGCGACGACGGTGAGTGCGGCGCGGCTAGTGCGCATGGTCATCAGTCCTTGTCCTTAAGGAAGTTGGAAACGGTTGAGCGGTCCGGGGAGGCGCGAGCCGAGCGGCGACATACCGCCGTCGGCGCCGTGCCGGGCGAGCAGGTCGAGGACGAGCCGGCCCCGCCGTACGCGTTCGCGGGCGGTGGCCAGGGTGAGGTCGCGCAGATGGCCGCCGTACGGGTAGATGCCGGGCGCCTTGGAGAGACCGAACTTGAGGTACAGGGGCGCGCCACGCCGGATCAGTTCGGCGGTCTCGTACATCCGGACGTAGCCGCCGAGGTCGTCCGGCGCCTCGATGTAGAGGTCCATCGGCGCGCGGCTGGCGCGGCGGATCTCGGTGAAGTGGGCGAGGGCGAGATCGGAGGGAATGTTGAGGGAGTCGGCGCCCAGGCGCTCGTAGACCGCGTACGAGGCGGGGTTGACCGGCCCGATGAGCGCCGACACCTTGAGGGTGGTGTCGGCGGGCAGGACGCCTCGTGTACGCAGCCGGTGCAGCGACCAGAGCACTCCCTCGTCGGCGACGAGCAGGCATTTGACGCCCAACTCGGCGGCTCGCAGGGCGTCTTCGACGCAGCCGGCGAGGGCGTCGTGGCCACGGGCGCGCAGACCGGCGCCGCCGGAGTCGGTGCGCGTGGCCGCGCCGATGTCCCAGGTGCCGCGCGGGCCGGTGAACAGGCACAGTTCGATGTCGCGCGCGGCGCAGGCGCCGGTCATCTCGGTGATCTCGTCGTCGGTGAGCATCCAGACGCCGCTGCCCTGGCTGATCCGGTGGATCGGCACATCGAGGCGGGCGGATTCCTTGAGGACTTCGGTGAGGGCTTCGGGGCCCTCGACGGAGGGGATCTCGGTGCGCCAGACGCCGCCGTCGGGGAAGGTGTGCGGGGACGCGTCGGTGGGGTGGTCGTCGGGCGCGGCCAGGCCGAGCGCGGCGAGCGCCTGCTCACCGGGGCGGCGGCGGGGGCCGGGGGCTGGTGCGTCGGTCAACGGACATGTCCTTCGGTCGCTGCCTGTCGGTTCGTGAGAGGTTGCCGTCTGTTCGATATCTCGAACCACGTTCGGGTCTTGTGGTACGGCGCTGTCGCGGCGCGCCCGCCCGGCGGGGTCAGGGGCGCAGCAGCACCTTCCCCGTGCCGGGGTCGCCGCCGCCGACGAGCGCGACGGCCTCGGCGTACCGCTCCAGCGGGAACTCGTGGGTGATCAGCGGGCCGGGGTCGAGCAGGCCCGCCGTGAAGGCGCGGACGGCGAAGGACCAGGCGGCCGACGGGGCGCCGAAGACGCTGCGTACGGTCAGCTGGCTCAGCGACAGATGGACGGGGTCGATGCCGGTCGCGCCGGTGGTGAACATGCCGGTGAGGACGACCCGTCCGCCGCGCCGCGCCAGCAGGCAGGACGAGGCCGCCGTGGTGGGCGCGCCCGCCGTCTCGACCACGAGGTCGTAGCGGCCGCGCCGGCTCTCGGCGTCCGTGGGGTTGATGACCTCGTGCGCGCCGAAGGCGGGTGCCAGGGCGGCGCGGGTGGCGCGTGGTTCGACGACCGTCAACTCGCCCGGCGCGTAGGCCGCGAGGAACTGGACGGCGAGCAGTCCGAGCGTGCCGGCACCCACGACGGCGATCCGCTCGCCGGGCTCCGGGCACCCGGCCCGTACGGCTCCGGCGACCACGGCGGCCGGCTCCAGGAGGGCGGCGGCCCGTAGGTCGGCGTCGTCGGCCAAGGGGTGCAACAGCCGTGCGGGGACGGTGACATGGTCGGCGAACGCGCCCGGCCGGGTGAAGCCGGTCTCGTCGTAGCCACCCGTGCAGAGCGACGTGTCGCCGGCGCGGCACCGCTCGCAGGTGCCGCAGGTGCGGAAGCCCTCGGCGACGGTACGTCTGCCGATGAGTGCCGGGTCCACTCCCCCGCCCACGGCCTCGACGGTCCCGGACCATTCGTGGCCGGGGGTGACCGGGTAGCGGACGTAGGCCGGGTCGCGGCGGCCGTCGTACACCTCGCGGTCGCTCATGCAGATCCCGGCGGCGGCGACCTTCACGAGCACTTCGCCGGATCCGGGGACGGGCCGTTCGCGCTCGACGAGCCGGTGGGCCCCGGGCCGGTCGACGACGATCGCGCGGCTGCCGGCCTGGGCAGCGGCGGGGCCGCTCATCGGGGCGCCTTCGGGTCGCGCTTCTCCCAGCCCTCGGCCCAGAGGTCGAACCGGGCCTGCTGCTGCGGGAATTCGGCCGCCGCGTCGGCGTCGAACTCGACGCCGAGTCCGGGCGCGTGCGAGATCTCGAAGCAGCCCGTCTCCGGGTCGACCTCGGGCGCGCCCGTGACGATCTTCTTGATCTCCGCGTCGGCGAAGTCGTTGAAGTGCTCCAGGATCTTGAAGTTCGGCGTGCAGGCGGCGAGTTGGAGACTGGCCGCCGTCAGCACGGACCCGCCGACGTTGTGCGGGGCCACCAGCACGTAGTGCGTCTCGGCGGTGGCAGCGAGCTTCCGCGCCTCCAGGATGCCGCCGATATGGCCGACGTCCGGCTGGATGATGTCGGCGGCCTGCGAGGCGAACAGCTCACGGAACTCTATGCGGTCGTGGATGCGTTCACCGGTCGCGACGGGGATGTCCACCTTCCCGGCGACCTTGCTCAGCGCCCGCAGATTCTCCGGCGGTACGGGCTCCTCCAGCCACGCCGGGTCGTACGGGGCCAGTTCGCGCGCCAGCCGTACCGCCGTCGCCGGGCTGAACCGTCCGTGCATCTCCAGCATCAGCTCGGTGTCGGGGCCGATCGCGTCCCGTACGGCCTCGATCAGCGACACCGCGTAGCCGGTCCCGGCCCGGTCCAGCTCGAAATGGCCCGTGCCGAACGGGTCGATCTTCAGGGCTCGGTAGCCGCGCGCCACGACCGCCTCGGCGGCCTGGTGGTACGCCTCGGGAGTGCGCTCCGTGGTGTACCAGCCGTTCGCGTACGCCTTGACCCGGTCGGTCACCTTCCCGCCGAGCAACTGCCACACCGGGACGCCGAGCGCCTTGCCCTTGATGTCCCAACAGGCCATCTCCACCACGGCGATGCCCGACATCACGATCTCGCCGGCCCGCCCGTAGTCGCCGTACTTCATGCGGCGGACCAGGTCCTCGACCGCGAACGGATCGGAGCCCGCGATGTGGTTGGCCTCGGCCTCGCGCAGATAGCCCACGAGCGCGTCGGTCCGCCCGAGCATCCGCGTCTCGCCGACGCCGGTCAGCCCGTCGTCGGTGTGGACCAGGACGTAGGTGAGGTTACGCCAGGGCGTGCCGACGACATGGGTGCTGATTCCCGTGATGCGCACTGCGGTTACCCCTAGAGCTTGTTCGATATTTCGTCAGGCGTTCGAAATGTTGGCGTGACCGTAAACAGGTAGCCGAGGGGTGTCAATGGGGCGTGCGGCCGCTAACCTTTGTTCGTCATTCCGGTCATTGGCCGGAGTACCGAACACAAGGGGTGGGTGGACGGAGATGGGGCGATTGGTCCCCGCGGTCACGCGGGCGTTCGACATTCTCGAACTGTTCCTGGAGGGCGACGGGAAACTCTCCGCGCCCGATGTCATCCGCCGGCTGGGGCTGCCACGTACCACCGTGCACGAACTGCTCACCACCCTCGCCGCCCGGTCGTATCTGGAGGCGATCCCCGAGCAGCCCGGCCGCTACCGCCTCGGCGTGCGGGCCTACCAGCTCGGCAGCCGTTACGCGGAACAGCTCGACCTCGCCGCCGAGGGCCGGCTGGTCGCGCGGGACATCGCGGAGACCTGCGACGAGACCGTGCACGTCGCGATCCTCGAAGACCTCGACGTCATCTACATCGCGAAGGTGGACTCCACCCACACGGTCCGGATGGTGTCGGCGGCGGGCCGCCGGCTGCCCGCCCACTGCACCTCGGTCGGCAAGATGCTGCTGGCGTCGCTCCCTGAGCCCGAACTCGACGCCCGGCTCACGGGCGGTGAGTTGACCGCCATGACCGCCAACAGCATCACCGACCCGGCTGTGCTGCGGACGGCGCTCGCCGGGATCAGAGAGCGCGGCGTCGCGGTGGAGAACCGCGAGTCCAACTCGGACGTGAGCTGCGTGGCCGCCCCGGTCCGCGACAGACGGGGCCAGGTCGTGGCCGCGCTCTCGATCTCCGTCCCGATGATCCGCTGGACCGAGACCCGCGAGGAGGAGCTGGCCGAACTGGCGACGAAGGGCGCGGAAGCCCTGTCGGCGCGGCTGGGTCACCGGTCCCGCGGCTAGGTCCTGTCCGGCCCTAGCTCCTGTCCGGTGGTTTCGTCTGCTCCGGGCTCACCATGTACGGCCGACGTCCAGAAGGCGGTCACGAACGATCGCGACATGCGGATTGTCGTTCGATCCAGGTCGCTCGACGAGATAGCCGGTGTTGATCGGTGAGTCCTGCGGTTCATGGAGCAGGACGAGAGTGCCGTTCGCGAGGTGATCGACGCAGAGATAGCGAGGGAGGACCGTGACGCCCGCGCCGGCGGTGACCGCGGCCAGTACGCCGCGCAGGTCCGGCACGGTGACCGCCGCGCGCGCGGTGAGCCGAGTGCCGAAGACATGGCGCCAGTAGCGGCGGAGAATGGGGAGGTCCTCGGCGAAAGCGATCAACGGGACGCCGTCAAGCGCTGCCGGGCCCTCGGACTCCAGCCGCTGCGATCCACCGATCCGGTCGGCCCAGACGGGGGCGGCCACCAGGAGGAATTCCTCGTCCGACAGCGGGTTCGCGATCAGGCCACGCCCTCTGGGACGGTGGGTGGATACGACAAGGTCGTGACGTCCGGCCCGGATCTCCTGGAGAAGCTCGTCGGTCATACCAAAGGTCACACCGAGCCGCACACCGCTCTCGATGACCGGAGCCAGTGCCGGCAGGACAAGGGTGCACATCACCTCGGCGGGGCCGCCCAATTGCACCGGTGGCGCAATACCGTCGCCGTGCGGGCCGACGCGCCCGCTCAGCGCAGCGAGCGCCTTGAGTGGCGCGGTCGCTCCCGCGGCAAGTTCGTCCGCGAACGGCGACGGAATGACGCCCCGTGAACGCCGCTCGAACAGTTCGCGCCCCAGTTGTTGCTCCAGCGCCCGCACCTGTGTGGTGACCGCGGGCTGAGAAAGGCCGAGCAGCCGCCCGGCGGCCGTGAATGACCCGGTCTGATGCACCGCCAAGAATGTCCGCAGCAGATTCAAATTCAATGGCGGCGCAGTCGACGCCGGCTGTTCTGTCGTTGGCTCATCCGGAGAACCGGCGATCACGTCAACACTCTCTTCCTCTTCCATAGATTTACCGATGTCTGATACGGGATTCGCTATTGGCGGCCGATGGTGCACCGAACCTATCGTCGGGCAGGTCGACGAGCTGACGATCTCCGCACGGAGCGTCGGACCGTGGGACATCCACTGGCCTCCTCAGGCCCCTTCTCTTGGAGAGACACGACATGGCAGAGATCCTCTTTGTGGTGACCGGTGCAACTCACCTGACGCTCGCGGACGGTACGCGGCATCCCACCGGCTTCTGGGCCGAGGAAGTCGTCGCGCCCTTCGAAGCCCTCACGGCCGCGGGCCACACGGTCGTCGTCGCCACCCCCGGTGGCGTCGTTCCGACCGTGGACCAGGCGAGCCTTTCTCCCGCGCTCAACGGAGGCCAGGAGAACGCGGACAGGATCACGGCGGCGTTGGCCGCGATCACAGAACTGACGAAGCCCATCAGCCTCGACGGCGTCGACCTCGACGACTACGCCGCCGTGTTCTACCCCGGTGGCCACGGCCCGATGGAAGACCTGGTGCACGACAGCCGGTCCGCCGAACTGCTGCGGGCCACCCTGACGTCGGGCAAGCCCCTCGGGGTGGTGTGCCACGGCGCGGCCGCCCTGCTGGACGCACGCGACGCCGAGGGCACCTGGCTGTTCGCGGGCTACCGGCTCACCGGTTTCACCCGCGCCGAGGAGACGCAGACCGGCCTCGCCGACAAGGTGGAGTGGGTGCTGCAGGACCGGCTCGTCGAGTCGGGCGCCCTGTTCGAGGAGACCGCGCCGTGGGCGCCCCACGTGGTCGTCGACCGCACCCTGATCACCGGACAGAACCCGGCGTCGTCCGCTCCCGTGGCGGCGGAGATGCTGAAGGCACTGGGCTAGAGACATGGGCGTCGACCGGCTCACCGAGGTCCTCGACGCGACGTACGACTGCCTCACCCGTTACGGCGCACGGCGCACCACGATGGACGACGTCGCATCGACGATGGGAGTGTCCAGGTCGTCGCTGTACCAGCACGTCCGCAGCAAGGATGACGCCCTCCGCCGGCTCGCCGAGCGCCTGCACGCGCAGGCGCTCGACCGGGCCCGGCGGGCCGCGGCGGCCGACACCACCAGCGACCGCCGCATCAGAGGCATCCTCGTCGCCAAGCTCGATCTGATTCTGCAGTTGGCCGGAGACTCGCCGCACGCCGCCGAACTGTGTGACGAGAAGACGCGGCTGTTCGGACCCGTCTGCCGTGACTTCACCGCCGAACTCCGGCGTCTGCTCGTCACCGTGCTCACTCACGCGGGAGTCGCCGAACCGCTCGACGCGGCCGACATCTGCCTGGCCCTCGTCGCGGGACTCGAAGCGGTACCCGACGGCAAACGGCTCCTCGGCCCGGCCTGCACCGCGTTGACCGAGGGCCTCGCCGCCACCTCGTGAACCACATCGCTCTCACCAGGAGGTCACCCATGCCTTTTCCCAGCCGTGAATGGCACCTCACCACCCGCCCGACCGGTGAGCCGAAACCCGCGGACTTCACACTCGTCAGCACGACGGTCCCCGATCCGGCGCCCGGACAGGTCGTCGTGCGCAACGACATGCTGTCCGTCGATCCCTACATGCGCGGCCGGATGAACGACCGTAAGTCCTACATTCCGCCCTTCGACCTCGGCGAGGCGATGGACGGGGCCGCGGTGGGCCTCGTCGTGGCCTCCGGGGCGGACGACATCCCGGTGGGGACAGCGGTCAGCCACTTCGCGGGGTGGCGCGAGTACTCCCTCGTCGGCGCGGCCGAGGTCGAGGTCATCGACACAGACACCGCCCCGGCCTCGGCCTACCTCGGCGTGCTCGGCGCCACCGGCATCACCGCGTACGCCGGGCTGACCGAGATCGCCCCGGTCAAAAGAGGCGACGTCGTCTTCATCTCCGGCGCGGCGGGCGCCGTGGGCACGGTCGCGGGAGTCGTGGCGCGGCACCTGGGAGCCGCCAAGGTCATCGGCTCGGCCGGCGGGCCGGCCAAGGCCCGCCGCCTGGTGGAGGAGTTCGGTTTCGACATCGGACTGGACTACCGCGAAGGTGATCTGCCCGGCCAACTCACCACCGCCGCTCCCGACGGCATCGACGTCTACTTCGACAACGTCGGAGGCGACCATCTGGAAGCCGCACTCGGTGCGATCAACCCATACGGGCACATCGCGCTGTGCGGCGCGATCTCGGTCTACAACGACACCGAACCCAGCCCCGGCCCGAACAACCTCGTCCTCGCCATCGGCAAGCGCCTCTCGCTGCGCGGCATGAACGTCAACGACCACGAACACCTCGTCGCGGACTACCGGCAGCACGCCGTCGGCTGGCTCGAAGACGGCTCGCTGCGCACCGAACAGACCGTCGTCGTCGGCATCGACAACGCGGTGGAGGGATTCCTGGCCATGATGCGCGGCGCCCACACCGGCAAGACGCTCATCGAACTGACCTCGTCCTGAGGGAGTTTCCACGCACGGAAAGAACATTCAACGTGATTACGCCCGAGTTGGGCGTCCCCACCTCGGCCGTCTCGACGGGTGGATGCGCTCACAGGCCGTATCGACAACCGGGCGCGCATTCCGCCCTCGAACCCAGCGTGAAAGCTGCGAGATGAGCCTCTTGTCCATGGACAGACGCGTTGTGGGAAACAAGCGAACTTCCCTTGTTCTGTCACTCGGAATGGCCACTGTGGTCGTTTCCATGATGCAGACGCTGACGGTGCCGATCCTGCCCATCATCCAACGTGACCTCCACGCGGCCCCCGCGGCCGTCGGTTGGGTCACCACCGTGACCTTGCTCGCGGCCGCGGTCTGCACTCCGTTGCTCACCCGCCTCGGTGACCAGCGGGGAAAGCGTCGCGTCCTGATCGGGGTCCTTGTCGCGGCGGTCGTCGGCTCCGTGGTGGCCACGGTGACCAGTTCGCTGCCGCTCCTGCTGGTCTCGCGTGCTCTGCAGGGCTCGTCCACGGCCATCTTCCCGCTCGCGCTTTCGATCCTGCGCGACGAGTTGCCGCCCACACGGCTGCCTACGGCGATGGCTGCCGTCAGCAGCACGCTGGCGGTGGGGAGCGGTCTCGCGCTGGCAGCCGCTGGAGTGCTCACCCAGGGCGAGAACCCTGACTATCACAGGGTCTTTCTCTTCTCCGCCGTGCTGTGCACGCTGGCTCTGGTCGCCGTCACTCTCGTCGTTCCACCGTCCTCCCAAGTGGCGGGCGGCCGGATCGACTGGATCGGCGCGGCCGTGCTCGCCTGTGTGCTCGTGCTGATCCTGCTTCCCCTGTCACAGGCCAACACGTGGGGCTGGGGGTCCGTGCCGACGCTGGCGTCCTTCGGAGCCGCCATCGTTGCCGGCGGATTCTGGGTCGTCTTCGAGAAGCACCGGCGCGACGCGCTGGTGGACATGAAGATGCTGACACTCAGACCGGTCGTATTGACCAACCTGGCCGGAATCCTCCTCGGCTTCGGCATGTTCACCCAGTACATCGGCATCTCGACGTTCGTTCAGGCCCCCGCCCACCTCGCCGGCTACGGATTCACGGCGTCGACCGTGCGGGCGTCCGTGGAATTCCTGCTGCCGGGAGCGGTCGCGTCCCTGGTCACCGGACAGGTGGCAGGGATCTTCATCCGCCGCTTCGGCGCGCGCATACCGTTGGCCGTCGGTGCGTGCAGTGGGGTGCTGGGGTTCACCGGGCTGGCGTTCCTGCACGACACCCCGGCCTCGGTGATCGCCGCGGGGCTGCTGACCGGCATCGCGGTCAGCTGCGGGTTCGCCACGTTGCCGATCTTCATCGCCGCCGGCGTACCGGCCCTCCAGAACGGCATCGCGAACGGCGTCAACTCCATCGCGCGGTCCACGGGAAGTTCGGTGGCCAGCGCGGTCGTGATCACACTGCTGACTTCCGGCACGTTGCCGGACCTTCCCGGAGAATCGGCCACCCTGGCTACGGAGAGTCAGTACGTCACGATCTTCCTCCTGGGCGCCGGTGCCTTCGCGTGCGTCGCGGTCATCGCCATGTTCGGCTTGCCTACCGGCGCCTCTCGTCCGGGGGGTCCAGGGCGTCCAAGGCGTCCACGCCGAAGTGCCCGGTCCCGTGACAGGTGATCCGCCGTCAAGGACTTTCCACTCGTGCGTGACAAAGCATGGACGGTCCCGACAGAAGTCTCTAGTCTTTCGCTCGATGTCGACTGATGGCGTACATGACAGACCATTGGTCGAGCCGCGAACCGCCAGAGCGCCACGTCCGCATCCGTCGCCAGACCTCCGTATCCGGATCGAAGGGCTAGCCCCGGCGGTGAACTCCGCCCAGGGACAGGGGTGTTCTTCCCGGTGCGCGAAGTGCCAGGAGGAAGAATGGATCAAAGACCGAGCCGCCGCCTGCGCAGATGTCTGCTCAGTCTGCTCACCGTCTCGCTCCTCGCCACCGGCCTCATGTCGACCCCGGCCGTCGCGGCCGATCCCGTCGCGGCCGATCCCGTCGCGGCCGATCCAGTCACCCGTGAACTGCCGCCGCAGGAGCCGGGGGTGACCCTGCGCGTGTACGACGTGCAGGTGCCGCTGGAGAGGATCTGCGTCCTCAAGCCCGCGCAGACACCGAACGTCGACAAGCTGATGCCCACCATCGACTGGTCGTCGACCGACGACTTCGGCGGGATCGGCGACAACTTCGTCTCGCAGGTCATCGGCAACATCGACGTCCCGCAGGACGGTTCCTACACCTTCCGGCTGACCAGCGACGACGGTTCGCGGCTGCGGATCGACGATCAGGTCGTCATCGACCACGACGGTCTGCACGGCGCGGACCCCAAGGACGGCACGGTCACCCTGACGGCCGGTTACCACTCCCTGAGCATCGAGCACTTCGACCGCGCCGGCGGCCAGAACATCACCCTCTCCTGGCAGCCGCCGGGCGCCTCCGGCTTCACCGTCGTACCCAACTCCGTGCTGAGCACGGACGCCGATGTCGTACGCGTGACGGCGCCGGGCCGCAAGGAGTGCGAGGGCGTCAGGGACTCCCCCGGCGACGGTCTGCCCCTGAACAGCGTGCACCCCGGCTACACACTCACCGACCTTCGGCCGAGCGGCTTCGAGCCGCAGGTCACGGCGATGGACTGGCTGCCCGACGGCCGGCTGGCCGTCACCACCTGGGGCGGCACCGACAACGTGACGGGCGAGGTCTACCTCCTCAGCGACGTCACGGGCAGCACGGGTCCGGAGAAGGTGAAAGCCAAGAAGATCGCCGAAGGCCTCAGGGAGCCGCAGGGGATCAAGTACGTCGACGGTTCGCTGTACGTGTCGCAGAAGCACGAGCTGACGGAGCTTCAGGACACCGACGGGGACGACGTCACCAACACCTACCGGAAGGTCGCGACCTGGCCGTACGGCGGGAACTTCCACGAGTTCGCGTTCGGGCTGCTCTACCAGGACGGCTTCTTCTATCTGAACCTGTCGGTCGCGATCAACCTGGGCGGCGCGACGACGGATCCGCAGCCCGCGAAGAACCGCGGCTCCACGATCAAGGTCAACAAGGAGACCGGCGAGGTCAGTTATGTGGCCGGTGGCCTGCGTACGCCCAACGGCATCGGCTGGGGCCCCGAGGGCGACATCTTCGTGACCGACAACCAGGGTGGCTGGCTGCCCTCCTCGAAGCTGGTCCACATCAAGCAGGACCGCTTCTTCAACCACTACACCAACCCGGCGGGTCCCTTCGACGCCAAGCCGGTCACCAAGCCGGTGCTGTGGCTGCCGCAGAACGAGATCGCCAACTCCCCCAGCACACCACTGCTGTTGAAGGAGGGACCGTACGCCGGGCAGATGGTCTTCGGTGACGTCACGTACGGCGGCCTTCAGCGCGGGTACCTGGAGAAGGTCAAGGGCGAGTACCAGGGCGCGGTCTTCCGGATGACACAGGGACTGGAAGCCGGCGTCAACCGGATCAGCATGGGCCCGGACGGTGCGATCTACGCCGGCGGTCTGGGCGCCGGCGGCAACTGGGGCCAGGAGGGCAAACTCCAGTACGGCCTGCAGAAGTTGACGCCGAACGGCCAGGACGCCTTCGACATCCTGGCGATGCGCGCCAAGCCGGGCGGCTTCGAGCTGGAGTACACCAAGCCGCTCTCCGCCGAGACCGTCGCCGAACTGGTCGACCGGTACGAGGTCGAGCAGTGGTACTACGCCCCGACACCCGACTACGGCGGCCCCAAGATCGACGAGGAGACGCTGAAGGTGCAGTCGGCCACCGTGTCCGCCGACGGCAAGAAGGTCACCCTCGCGATCGACGGCCTCAAGTCCAACCGAGTGGTGCACATCCGCTCGCCGCGGCCGTTCAGCGCCGAGGGCGGCGAGACGCTGTGGAGCACCGAGGCCTGGTACACCCTCAACTCCCTTGTCGGCGACGCGCAGCCGAAGACGCAGTACGAGGCGGAGGAAGCCGCGCTGACCGGTGGCGCGCGCGTCGACACCGAGCACGCGGGCCACTCGGGCGGCGGCTTCGTCGACAGCTACGGGACGCAGGGCGCCACCACCACGTTCGACGTGACCACGACCAAGGCGGGCAAGTACGACGTCGGGCTGCGCTACGCCAACGGCCCGAACCCCTTCGTCGGGGACAAGACGGTGAGCGTCTACGTCAACGGCCGCAAGATGAAACAGACGGTCCTGCCCAGCACCGGGAAGTGGGACGGCTGGGCGACCAGGACCGAGTCGCTGCCACTCAGCCGCGGGGCCAACACCATCGCGTACCGGTACGACGCGGGCGACACCGGCCATGTCAATCTCGACCTGATCTCCGTCCATCCCAAGGACGGTCGCATCACCCTGTTCGACGGGAAGGACCGGTCGCAGTGGCAGCACAACGACGGCAGTGACGTCCGATGGCCGTCGTCCGACGAGAACTCGATGGAGGTCTGCTGCGGTGACATCCGCACCAAGCAGGCGTTCGGAGACTTCAAGCTGCACGTCGAGTTCCGGGTACCGAAGCTGCCCCCGGACGTGACCGGCCAGGACCGCGGGAACAGCGGGGTGTATCTCCAGGAGCGCTACGAGATCCAGATCCTGGACTCGTTCGGTGTCGAGAAACTCGCCAACAACGAGGCGGCGGCGATCTACACCAAGAAGGCCGCGGACCTCAACGCCTCGACGGCGCCGGAGACTTGGCAGACGTACGAGATCACGTTCCGCGCCGCGCGCTTCGGCGCCGACGGGAAGAAGACCGAGGACGCCCGCGTCACGGTGGTGTGGAACGGCAAGACCGTCCACAACGACGTGGCGATCGACGGGCCGACGGGAGCCGGCGCACCGGAGACCACGGCCACCGGGGCCATCCGGCTCCAGGACCACGGGAACAAGGTGCGCTACCGCAACATCTGGATCGAGCCCAAGGCGTAGGCGGCCTGACGTCTCGCCACTTCCTCGCCTCCTGGTCGGTCACGGCCGGGGGGCGAGGCCGTAGCCACTCTCGTCACATTGACGCTATGAACAACTCTTCGATATCGTCATAGCGACGAGAAGAGGTCATCATGGCTGACATCACCAAGCGCCTCGGCCGGCGCCATCTCCGCTCCGCCCCCACCGCCCACATCCGCCACCACCGGCGGGGACGGCTGGTCCACGACGGTACGGGGCTCAGCTTCTGGTTCCGGGCGCTGTCCGCCGCGCTCTCCGAAGTGCCGGTCAACGACCGGGAGTTGGCGATGGCCTTCCACGCCCGTACCGCCGACTTCCAGGACGTCACCGTCCAGGCCACCGTGACCTACCGGATCAGCGACCCCGCTCTCGCCTCCGCCCGGCTGGACTTCTCCCTCGACCCGGACACCGGCGTCTGGCGCGGCGCCCCGCTCGAACAGATCGCGACCCTGCTCACCGAGACCGCCCAGCAGCACGCGCTCGACGTCCTGGCCCGTACACCGCTCGCCGCCGCGCTGTCCGACGGCGTCGCCGCCGTACGCGACCGGATAGACGGCGGGCTGGCGGCCGAGCCCCGACTGCCCGCCACCGGCCTGGAGGTGGTGACCGTACGGGTGGTCGCCGTCCGCCCGGAGGCCGAGGTGGAACGCGCGCTGCGGACGCCCGCGCGCGAACAGATCCAGCAGGAGGCGGACCGGGCGACGTACGAGCGACGCGCGGTGGCGGTGCAGCGGGAGCGGGCCATCGCCGAGAACGAACTGGCCAGCCAGATCGAACTGGCCCGCCAGGAGGAGCAGTTGGTCGAGCAGCGCGGCACCAACGCCCGCCGTGAGGCCGAGGAGAGCGCGGCGGCCGACGCGGTACGCACGGAGGCCGAGGCGGCGCGTCGGGTTCGGCTGGCGACCGCCGACGCCGAAGCGGCCCGCAGGTCCGGCGAGGCGCGGGCGACGGCCCAGGCCGACTGGCTGCGGGTGCACGGCGACGCGGACGCGGCGACGCTGCGCGCCCTGGCCGTCGACCGGCTCGCCGAGAACCTGCCGCGCATCGACAGCGTCACCGTCTCCCCCGACGTACTGACCGGCCTGCTGGCGACGCTGGGACGACGGGACGGGGAGCAGGCGTGACGCTCGCGCCGCGGGCGGTGCTGGTCCACCGCACCACCGAGTACGAGGAGTTGCTGGCCCGGCACGGCACCCACGGTCAGGCCGCCTTCTTCCTCTCCTCCCGCGACCGCGACATCCGCGAGGTCGCCGAACGGCACCACCGCACGCACCAGGCCCTGACCGAGGTGGCCGCCGCCGTGCCCCACCGATGGCGGCAGAGCCGGGTCGAACGCGCGGACCTGGACCGCTTCCTCTTCGGCCCGGAGGACGTCGTGGTCGTGGTCGGCCAGGACGGGCTGGTCGCGAACGCCGCGAAGTACCTGTCGGGTCAGCCGGTGGTGGGCATCGACACCGATCCCGGCCGCAACCCCGGCGTACTGGTGCGTCATCGCGCCGCGGACGCGGGCAAGCTCCTGGCCGAGGCGGCCGGGGGGCGCGGTGGTGTCGACGAACTCACCATGGTGGAGGCGGTCGCCGACGACAGCCAGCGGCTGCTCGCGCTCAACGAGATCTGCCTCGGCCCGGCGGGCCACCAGACGATCCGCTACCGGCTGACCGCCGGCAACCGGCCGGCCTCCCTCAAGGCCGGAGTGCGAGCGAAGACCAAGGCGGCCCCCGGAGCCAAGGTCGGACTCGGAACCAAACCCGGAACCGAACCCGGAGCCGAGGCCCAGGCATCGTCCGGCGTCCTCGTCGGCACCGGCACCGGCGCCACCGGCTGGCTGCGCTCGCTGTGGCAGGAACGCGCCAGCGCACTCGCCCTCCCCGGCCCCGCCGACCGCCGGCTGCTCTGGTTCGTACGAGAGGCCTGGCCCTCCCCCACGACCGGAACCTCACTCGTGTCGGGCGAACTGACGCCCACGGAACGGCTGACCCTCACCGTGGAGTCCGACCGTCTGATCGCCTTCGGCGACGGCATGGAGTCGGACGCGCTGACCCTGACCTGGGGCCAGACGGTCCGCGTCGGCGTATCGGGGACGACGCTGCGACTGCTCGGCTGAGCGGGCGTGCGACCTGCCGCCCCCGTTCTTCAGGCCGGGGCCGCCGCGTCACCGTGCCAGGAACGCCACAGCGCGGCATAGGTCCCGCCTGCCGCGACGAGTTCGTCGTGACTGCCGAGTTCCGTCAGCCGTCCCCCGTCCATCACGGCCACCCGGTCCGCGTCGTGCGCGGTGTGCAGCCGGTGGGCGATGGCGATGACCGTTCGTCCCGCCAGGACGGCGGCGAGCGCGCGTTCCGTACGCCGGGCTGTCCTCGGGTCGAGCAGAGCGGTGGCCTCGTCCAGGACGACGGTGTGCGGGTCGGCCAACACCACGCGTGCCAGGCTTAGTTGCTGCGCCTGGGCACCGTCCAGTTGATGCTCCCGTGCGCCCAACTCGGTGTCGAGACCGTGCCGCAGGCGCTCCGCCCAGTCGGCGCCGACGGCGGACAGCGCCCCGGTGAGCGCGGCATCGGCCGCGTCGGGCGCGGCGAGCAGCAGATTGTCGCGGAGCGTCCCGGTGAAGACATGGTGCTCCTGGGTGACCAGCACGATCTGGCGCCGCAGAATCTGCGACGGCAGATCGGCGACCGGGACGCCACCCACCGACACCGTGCCCGCGCGCGGAGTGTCGATCCCGGCGAGCAGTCTGCTGAGGGTGGTCTTGCCCGCACCGGACTGGCCCACCACGGCGAGGCGTTCGCCCGGCCGTACGGTGAGATCGACCCCTCGGACGACGTCGCTCGTGCCGTCGTACGGGGGGTCGTACGCGTAGTGGACGCCGCGCAACTCGATCCGGTCACCGACCGGGCGCGCCGACGGCCGGCCGACCGAAAGACCGGTCAACGCGCCTTCCAGGGAGTCGAGTTGCACGCCCAGACCTTCGACGCGGGCGAAGGACGCGCCGCTGCTCTGCAGTTGCTCCACCCACCGGAGGATCAAGTCCAACGGCTCGGCCAACTGCCTCAGATACAGGACCGCCGCCACCACCGCGCCGAGCGTGACCATGTCGCGTTCGAGGAGCGGCGCGCCCACCAGCAGCACGCCGACCACGGGAAGCACATGGGAGATGTCGAGGGACGGGAAGAGCACGCTGCGCAGAGAGAGTGTGCGCGTCCGGGTGCGATGACTCGCCTCGATCTTCTCCAGCACCGCGGCGACGTGCCGCTCCTCAAGGCCGAACGCCTCGATCGTGCGCGCACCGGCGGCTGTCGCGGAAAGCGCCTCGGCCAGAGCCGAGTTCGCCACCCCTTCCGCCATGTAGGCGGCCGGTGCCCGGCGCAGGTACCAGCGCGTCGCGAACCGGATACCGACGAGTCCGGCCAGGCCGCACACGCCGAGCAACGGGTCGAGGAAGAATACGGCGGCGAGGATCAGGGGCGCTTGTATCCCGCCGATGAGCAGATCGGGGCCGGCGTCCCGCAGAGCGGTGCCGACCGCGCCGACATCGCTGGTGCCGCGCACTACCAGATCGCCCGTGCCGGCCCGCTCGACCACGGACACCGGGAGCGCGACGGCCCGGTCGACGAACCGCTCCCGGACCCGCGCCAGCGTCCGTTCGCCGAAGCGGTGCCCTATCAGTCGCGCCCAGCGGGCGAGCAGGAGTTGGACCACGGCGGATACGACGACGCCGACGGCCAGTCGGTCGACGGTGCTCACCGTCGCGCCGTCCTGGACCGCGTTGACGATCCGTCCCAGCAGCCACGGCCCGAGGAGCCCGGCGCCCACGGCGAGCACGTTCAGCGCGAGCATGGCGAAGAACGCCCCGCGGTCCCGGCGGACGAGGTCGGCCGCCGCGCCGACGAGTCGCGCCCGCGAGGCGACGGGCAGCGCATGATCCTCCCTCATCGCTCCGCACCGTCCTCGTCGTCGTCAGCCTGGTGTTCGTCGTTCGCGTCGCGGGAGACCAGTCGGCGGTAGCCGGGCTCCCCGGCCAGGAGTTCTCGATGGGTCCCGGTGGCCGCCACCCGGCCGCCGACGAGGTAGCAGACGGTGTCCGCCCGGTCGAGGACCAGCGGTGACGTGGTCGTGACGACCGTCGTCAGATCGGCCCGATGCGCGTGCAGCCGGGTGGCCATGGCCGCTTCGGTGTGCGCGTCCACGGCGGACGTGGGCTCCACGGCCAGCAGAACCTCGGGCGCGGCGAGGAGGGCCCTGGCCAGCCGTACGCGCTGACGCTGGCCGCCGGACAGGTCGCGCCCCTGTGCGGCGACAGCCGAGTCGAGTCCGTCCGGCAGGCCGTGGACGATGTCACGGGCCATCGCCGCGTCGACAGCCCGTGCCAGGTCGTCGGCCGAGTGATCCGTACGGCCGACGATCGTGTTCCGTAGCGTCCCGGCGAACAGGGCGGACTCGTTGTCGGCGACCAGGAGCCGTGCACGCACCTTCGTCAACGCGATGTCCCGCAGCGGAACTCCGCCCCACACGGCTTCCGAGTTGACAAAACGCCCCAGTCGCTCCACCACGAGCGCGGACTCCTGGGGGTGCGCACCGGCCAGCGCGGTGAACCGACCCGGCAGCACCTCCACACCGGAGGAGGGATCGTGCAGGACGGACGGCCCGTCCGGTGCGTCCAGCCCGGCCGACGGATCGTCGGAGCGGGGCTGGAGCGCGAGGAACCCGATGATTCTGCGCGCCGCGACCCGGCCCCGGCTGAGGTCGTATCCCCCCTCGATGAAGAACGCCACGGGGACGACGAGCACTGCCGCGTAGCCGTAGACGGAGACCAGCTGGCCGGTGGTGAGGGAACCCTCCGCGGCCGACCGGGCCGCCAGCCAGGTCACGACCGCGAGGAAGACGGTGGGCAGCCCGACGGCGAGCGCCTGGATCCAGCTGGTGACCGTACCGACGCGGTATCCCTCGGTCCGCAGCGCCCGCGAGTGCTCGCGGTAGCGCTCGGCGTAGACCTCCTTGCCGCCGAGTCCGCCCAGCACGCGCAGCCCTTCGATCAGGTCGACGAGGCGGGTGGTGAGGACCCCGTACTGGTCGCGGTACGCGGTTTCGACGCTTTGCAGACGTCCCAGCAGCGGGCCGACCAGTAGCGCCAGTACGGGGACTCCGAGCAGGACCACCACGGCGAGCATCGGTGAGATGGAGAGCAGCAGGACGGCCGCGACGAGGTACGCGAGTACGGCGCCGACGCCCGGTCCGGTGATGGTCAGGACGTTGGCTGTCTGCGCCACGTCTCCGAACCCGATGGTGAGGATCTCGCTGGACGACGTCCGACGTGCGAGCAGGTCGCCCAGCCGGGTCGTGTGCTCCGTCACGACGCGCACCGAGCGGAACGCGGCGTCCATCCGCACCCGTGTCATGACGCGGTGGCGCATGACGGCGAGCCAGGCGTTCAGCACCCCGACGCCGAGCAGCGCGCCCGTCCAGCCGAGCAACGCCGAGGAGCGGCCGGCCGTCAGGCCGTCGTCTATGGCCCGTGACAGCAGATACGGGGGCACCATCAGGCCCACCATCCAGGCGCTGCCCAGCGCTGAGCCGGTGAGTACCCGGCGGCGCTGGCTGACGATCAGCCACCAGATGTAGCGCAGCGGGCCGCGTATGTCGGGCTCTCCGGGGTGGTGCGAGGGGTCTGCCATCGGGTGGATACGGCCCCGCGCTGTCGTACGCGCGGATTCCGCACCCTCTGTCGCTCCGTGCGGCACGGTGGCCCTCCCCCGTCGGCGCCAGTCGATCGAACGTGATCGAACTTAGCCGGGCCGACGCGTCAGGCGAATCCGTTCGAGGCGTTCGGGGCACAGGAGAACGTGGCCGAGGAGCCCCGAAGTGCGCACCTCTCCATGGGTGTTGGCGCCGGTGTCGGTGACACGGACAGGCCCGCACCCGAGGTCTTCCCCAGGTCCGGGCCCGTCGAGGGAGCCTCAGTCCGCGTAGACGCTCAGCCCTGACAACTGGCCCGCCGGCCAGCCGCTGTTGGCGGTGATCTGCACCCGTACGTAGCGGGCGGTGGCCGCCGACGCGAGGGTGACCGTCGCCGTGTTCCCGCTCGCCGGGTCGAAGACGCGGGCGGCCGGGGCGCTCAGGGTCGCGAAGCTCGTGCCGTTCGTGGAGCCGAGGACGGACAGCGTCTGGGTGCGGGTGGCCCAGGCGGGGTTCGGTGGCAGCGACAGGACGAGCCGGCGTACCGGCAGGGCGGAGCCGAGGTCAATCTGGATCCACTGGGGGAACGCGTTGTTGGCGCTCTCCCAGTAGCTGTTTCCGTTGCCGTCCACGGCGTTGCCGGGGCCGTAGTTCTGCGTCTGGCTGCTCGCGCTCGCCGCCCTGCTCAGCGCGAGGTCGCCGGTCGGCGGGTTGGGGCCGCCGCCGCCTGTGACCGGCGGTGTGGGACGGGTCGGGGTCAGTGCCAGCTCGCCCTTCAGCATCCGGCCGCCGTCACCCGTGAGCCGCAGGTAGTAGTCCGCCGAGCAGGCCGTGCCGTCCTCGTCCAGCGCCCGGATGCCGGAGCCCACCGGGACCTGCGCGGCGGTCTCGGCGGTCTTGGCGATCTGGTTGCCCTCGTTGTACTCGTCGAACATCGAGATGTAGATGCCCTGCACGCCGATCCGGCACATGTTGTAGAACTGCCGCCACATGAAGTCGCCGTGGGCGCGGTGGCCCGACTGGAGGTCGCCGGGCAG
Source organism: Streptomyces sp. NPDC057137 (assembly GCF_042670825.1). Taxonomy (NCBI): domain Bacteria; kingdom Bacillati; phylum Actinomycetota; class Actinomycetes; order Kitasatosporales; family Streptomycetaceae; genus Streptomyces; species Streptomyces sp. NPDC057137. The sequence continues at coordinate 28,024 of NZ_JBHUUW010000040.1, forward strand.
AACGCAGGGCTGGTAGTCGATCCCGTTGGCGTCGCAGTGCGCCTGGTCGGGTGTGTTGACGTTGGCGTAGAAGTTGTCGGCGCCCGCGATGTCCGCGATCCGGCCGACCATCCACGGCGAGAGCATGTCGAAGGCGAGGTACACGTCCATGTACCCGGGCCGTGAGTCCTCGATACCGCGCCGCCAGTGCGTGGGCACGCCGCCCATCACGTAACAGCCCTCCGCCTTGAACCAGTTGACGACGTCCAGGCAGACGGCCGCCGACCAGGTCTTGTTGGGCTCGTTGAAGCCGAAGCCCCAGATGCCGACCACCGGTTTGCCGTTCTGCTTGGCGTAGGCCGGCGACGCGGTGAGCGCCTTCATCTTGGCGAGCCAGTCCGCCTTCATCTCCGGCTGCATGTTCGTCCACGCGGTGGCGTCGTACATGACGTAGAACTTGCGGCCGTACTTCTCGGCGGCGCTGCGCACCTTCACCGCCATGTCGTCGCGCGTCGCACCCTCGCCGCCGTTGGGGTTGAAGCGCTGGAGGGCGGCGGTGTCGATGCCGGACTGCTGCATCCAGGAGAAGTGCGTGTCGACGGTCTGCTGGTCGTACGAGGAGAACAGCGCGGCCGGCTGTCCGTTGCCGAGCGCCGGGTAGGCCGTCCGGTAGGTGTGGGTGTAGTCGCGTACGTCGGGCCAGCTCACGATCGCGGTGTTGCTGGGGGACGGCGACTGGCCCCAGTTCTGCGACCAGTGCCACCAGCCGTTGATCGGCGCGCCGTCGCCGGAGCAGGCGAACCAGCCCTGGTAGCCGACGGTGATCTTGCCGACGACGTCTCCGGGTGGGGAGGCGGCCGCCTGTGCGGTCCCGGTCTGGGCGGCCAGGCCTGCCGCCGCTCCGGCGCCGGCTATCGCGGACGCGATGACGGTGCGTCTGGAAAGTGCCACGGGGTTCCTCGCAATCGGCTCTGCGTGTGGAGGTGCGGGGAAGAGCGGCATGCGGCGGCATGCGAAGTACGTGGTGCGTCGTACGCGGTACGTGGCGGCGGTGTGCGCGTCCCGGCGCACGGTGCGGCCCCCCACAACGTAAGGACCTGACAGTCCACCGGCAAGACAGAGGACTGGAAATTATTGACCGATCCGCGTCACGATCCTGAGCATGCAGCGAAATTCCCACTCAATCCGGGTTCAGCCGAACAGGTCGGTGAGCATCGCGACGCCTTCGTCGGGCGCCCGCACCTCCAGCTGCAACTCCCTTCCCTGGAGGTGGAGTCGGAAGTCGAAGAAGGGGCAGCAGCGCTGTTCGGCGGCGGCGAGCGGCGACGGCGGTGATCCGTCCGACGGGCAGGGTCAGCCGGAGCCCGCCCGGGACCTCGACCCGTACGGCTCCCTCGACCGCCGCGTGCCACTGGGCGGTTCGGTCGCGCGCAGGCCGCAGGCCGAGTCGCAGGGCTCGGTGCGATCGGGCAGCGCCTCAAGGCGGTCCCGTGCGACGCGCAACGAGTCGGTGAACGCGGTGAGTTCGGTCAGGCGCCGTCGCCGTACACGCGGTATCCGGACGGCGTCCGGTCGGCGGGCAGCAGGCCCTCGGACTCGTAGAACCGCAGGGTGGTGGCCGGAACGCCGCTGCGCTCGGCAAGCTGGGATATCCGCAGAACGGTCATGTCCGGGACGCTAGACCCTCGACCCAGGTCGAAGGTCAAGCCGCCCTCGCCGTAGATGAGAGCAAGGTCAGGCGGGCAGTCGCGGGCGCGGTGGACGTGGCGGACCCGAAGGGCTCCGCCGACGACCCCGCTCGCCCAACGCCGCTCGGTGGCAACGCAACTGACGGATCGACAGAATGGTGAGGACGGGGAACGCGAGTACGCCGATGGCGCTCGTCCACAGCGTCTGCCCGCCGGGGTGTCCCGCCCACAGGGCGGAGGCGAGGCACGCGGCGGCCAGAACGGACATCCCCGCGTACGCCCATCGCACCCAGGTCAGCATTCCGGCCTGGTCCTCGGTCAACGGATATCTGCTCGTCCCGGACTCCGGGATGGTGGTGACCATTCGCTGCGCCTACCCCCGAACGCCGAAGCTACCCACCTTCGACCGTCTTCACACTCGTCGGCACGGGCGAAGATCGGCGGCCGTCGCGGTTCCTGCGATCGACGACCCCGACCGGGCGTCAGACGAGCTCTCCCGCACAGGATCCGTGCGCGCCGCAGGCATAGCAGCTGTAGCCCATACAGCCGGTGCACACCCCCATGTTCTCCAGACGGAACGTGTCCCAGCAGCTCTCGCACACCGCCCGCTCGCGCAGCATGGCGTTCCAGCCGTCCGGGCCGCCGATGGAGTCGTACGAGGCGGCGACATACTCCGACCACACGATGTCGTGGTCGGCCCAGTGCCCGGAGTACCAGGAATACACCGTGAAGAACCCTCTGCCGGTGAGCAGTTGGTCGCTGCTTCGGCCGTCGCGGACCCACTCCTCGAAGAGTTGGCTGACGCGCTCCTCAAGGGGCAGCCCGTAACTGTGAAGTATGTGGTTGGTCCTCATCACCGAATTATGCGGCCGGGCCGGCCGGGCGCGCAGGGCGCGCAGGGCGCGCAGGGCCGGGGCTCGGTCGTGGTGTCCGTGACGCGTGGTGGGATGGGGAGATGGGACATCGGGAGCCGGACGTCGTGGACCGGGGGCGGTTCGACACGGTGGTGACGCCGTGGGAGCGCGCGGAGTGGCGGGACGCCGCGCTCGCGTGGGCCGAGCAGGGGTTGGCCGCGCGCGGGCTGCGGGTGACGGGTCCTCGGAGGGTGCGGCTGCGGCCGTGGTCCGTGCTGGTGCGGCTGTCCGTCGAGGGTGGCGGCGGCGTGTGGTTCAAGGCCGCCCCGCCCGCCGGGGCGTTCGAGGCGGGGCTGGCGGCGGCCCTGGCCCGGTGGGTGCCGGAGCAGGTGCTGGCGCCGCTCGCGGTGGACGCCGGTCGTGGCTGGTCGCTGCTGCCCGACGGGGGCGCGCTCTTCAGGGACGTACTGGACCGTGGTCCGGCCGACGCGCGTGCCTGGGAGGAGCCGCTGCGCCGGTACGCCGAGATGCAGCGGACGCTCGTCCCGTACGCCGCGAGGATCGAGGCGCTGGGCGTGCCGGGCGCGCGGACGGAGGGGCTGCCGGAGATCTTCGACCGGCTCGTCGCGGAGAACGCGGCGCTCGACGCCGCCGAGAAGGAACGGCTGCGCGCGTCGAGGCCCCGGCTGGTGGACTGGTGCGCCGAACTCGCGGACATCGGAGTCCCCGACTCGCTCGACCATTCCGACCTGCACGAGGGCCAGTTCTTCGCGCCGGGGCCGGGCCGTTTCACCTTCTTCGACTGGGGCGACGCGCTCGTCGGTCCCCCGTTCTGCAGCCTGCTGGTCCCCGCGCGTGCGGCCCGTAAGCGTTACGGCTCCGACGTACTGCCCCGGCTGCGCGACGCCTATCTGGAGCCGTGGACCGACGCCGCCCGTCACACCCCGGCGGACCTGCGGCGCGCGGCGAACCTGGCGTGCCGCCTCGGCGCGATCGGGCGGGCCTGCTCGTGGGGGCGTCTCTTCCCGGGGGCGTCCGACGACGTGGGTGCGGTGGCGGCGGGCACGACCGAGAGTGCCTACTGGCTGCGCGAACTCTTCGCCGAACCGCCGCTCCGGCCGTAAGCGCCGTAAGCGCCGTAAGCGCCGTAAGGACCGTCGGCGAAAACCTCGTGACTCCGGCGGACCCCTCTCCGTACACTCACCTCGAACTCGCGCGCCGGGCACCGTCGCGGCGCGCGCTCCGTGACCAGTGAGGGGAGACCAGCCGTGCGCTACCGCACCGCTGTTGTCGTTCCCCCGGCACGGTACGAGGTGATCCTGGTGTCTCCCGGCGCCCGGCGCCGGCTGCGCGGCCGGTACCGGATGTCCGCGACGAACGTCTGACTCCCCGTCAATCCGCTGTGCGGGCAACCTCGTTGGGCACTGCCCACGAGAGCCGCCACACCGCGTCGGGGTGCTTCGTCCGGCAATCGCGTCGCCCTTTTCCGTGGATCACCCCGAAAGGCCATGGGCCGTGCGTACCGACCTGCACACCACCGACCGACTCACCACGAACCGACTCGCCGCTGTCCGGAACCTGGGCATCCTCGCCCACGTCGACGCCGGCAAGACCACCGTCACCGAGCGGATCCTCTACCTCACCGGCACCACCCACAAGCGTGGTGAGGTCCACGACGGTACGACCGTCACGGACTTCGACTCGCAGGAGCGCGACCGTGGGATCACCATCTTCGCCGCGGCCGTGAGCTGCGACTGGGACGGTCACCGGATCAACCTCATCGACACGCCGGGCCACGTCGACTTCGCCGACGAGGTCGAGCGTTCGCTGCGCGTACTCGACGGCGCCATCGCGGTGTTCGACGCGGTCGCGGGGGTCGAGCCGCAGAGTGAGTCGGTGTGGCGGCAGGCGGACCGGCACGGGGTGCCCCGGATCGGGTTCGTCAACAAGCTGGACCGCGCCGGGGCCGATCTCGACGCGGCCGTCGAGTCGATTCGCCGGCGGTTGCATCCGGCGCCGCTGGTGGTGCAGATGCCGATCGGCTCGGAGGACGACTTCACCGGCGTCGTGGACCTGCTCCGGATGCGCGCGCTCGTCTGGTCCGGCGGCGACACGGACTCGTACGAGGAGGGCCCCGTGCCCGACTCCCTCATCGAGGAGGCGCTCAGGCGGCGCCGCGTGCTGGAGGAGGCCGTCGCGGAGCTGGATCCGGTAGCGCTGGAGGAGTTCTGCGCGGAATCGACGCTCTCCGCGCGGACGTTGGCCGCCGCGCTGCGTGACCTGACCCGTACCGGCGAGGGTGTCGTGGTGCTGTGCGGCTCGGCGTACCGCAACCGCGGGATCGAGCCGCTGCTGGCGGCGGTCGTCGCCTATCTGCCGTCGCCGCTGGACGTACCGGCGGTGCGCGGCACGCACGACGGCGCGGAGCAGGAGCGGGCCGCCGACCCGGCGGGGCCGTTCGCGGCGCTGGTGTTCAAGGTCAACTCGACGTCCACGGGGCGGCTGACGTATCTGCGGGTCTATTCGGGAACGGTCGGAAAGGGAGAGGCGGTGCTGGACGTGGGTACGCGGCGTACCGAGCGGATCAGCCGGATCCTGCGGGTCCAGGCCGACCGCCACGCGGAGGTGGACCGGGCGGTCGCCGGGGACATCGTCGCCGTGGTCGGGGTGAAGGCGGCCCGCGCGGGTGCCACCCTGTGCGTACCGTCGGCTCCGCTGGTCCTCGAACCGCCGACCGTCGCCGATCCGGTGGTCTCCGTGGCGGTCGAGGCGCGCAGGCGCACCGACATCGACCGGTTGGTGACGGCGCTGGCGCGGCTGGTGGAGGAAGATCCCTCGCTGGCGGTGCGGACCGATTCCGAGACCGGTCAGACGGTGCTGTCGGGGATGGGTGAGCTGCATCTGGAGGTCGCGGTGGAGAAGATCCGCCGCGCCCACGGGCTGGACGTCGGAGTCGGCCGGCCGGAGGTGGCCTACCGGGAGACGGTCGGGCGCGGCGTGTCGGGGCTGGTGTACCGGCATGTCAAGCAGGACGGCGGGGCCGGGCAGTTCGCGCATGTCGTCATCGACACCGAGCCGTTGGAGGCGGCGGCGGAACCGGCCGCGGACGACCGTGGTGGAGCGCCGGGCTTCGTGTTCCGGTCGGCCGTCGTCGGCGGTCGCGTACCGCAGGAGTACGTCCGGGCGGTCGAGGCGGGCTGCCGGGACGCGCTCGCCGAGGGCCCGCTCGGCGGTCATCCGGTGACCGGGGTGCGGGTCACCCTGACCGACGGGGCGACGCATCCGAAGGACTCGTCGGAGATGGCGTTCCGCACGGCCGGACGGCTCGCGCTCCGCGAGGCGCTGCGGGCCGGCACGATGGTGCTGCTGGAACCGGTGGTCGAGGTCACCGTGACCGTCCCCGACGACGCCGTCGGCGGGGTGCTCGGTGATCTGGCGGCCCGGCGCGGCCGGGTCTCGGGCTCGACGGCGCGTGCCGGTACGGCCGTGGTCACCGCGACGGTGCCGCTGGCCGAACTGTTCGGCTACGCGACGCGGTTGCGCAGCCGCACGCAGGGCCGTGGCACCTTCACGGCCCGGCCCACCGGCTACGCCCCGGCGCCGGCGTCCCACGCCGCGGCGGCCCGGTAGCACATGACGAGGTGGCCCCGCCCGTACGCGGGCGGGGCCATCCCGAGCACCCCGGGCCACCCCGGGTCATCGGCACGCTCAGCGCACGGGCGCACCCGGCCCCAGCGGAATACCGAGCGCCCACCATGCCAGGAACAGCAGCGTCCAGGCCGCGGTCATCGCGATGGCGAGCGGCAGGGTGTACGAGGCGAGGGTGCCGATGCCCGCGTTCTTCCGGTAACGCTGGAGGAAGCCCAGCGCCATGATGAAGTACGGGCTCATCGGCGTGATCGCCGTGGATCCGGAGTCCGCGATCCGGAACAGCGCCTGCGTCGTCTCCGCGGGGACGCTCACCAGCATCAGCATCGGAACCAGCACGGGCGCCGCCAGTGCCCACATCGCCGAGCCGCTGGTCACCATCACGTTCACCAGCGTCAGCAGGAGCAGGATCAGCAGGAAGACGACGACGATCGGCAGTCCGCTGGACTGGAGCGCCTCGGCCGCGTTGACCGCGAGCACATCGCCGATGTGGGTCCACTCGAAGTACGCCAGGAACTGGGCGATCGCGAAGAAGAGCACCAGCACCGGCGCCATCTGCTTGATGCCCTCGGCCATCAGCTTCGGTACGTCGGCGGCCTTCTTGATCGAGCCGGAGCGCACGCCGTAGACGATGCCCACCAGACCGAAGAGGAAGGCGACGACGGCCGCGATGCCGTCGAGGAACGGGGATTCCACGATGCTGCCGCCCTCACCTCGCAGCGGCGAGGAGACCGGCAGGAGCGCCGCGGTCAGGACCACGACGGAGGCCAGCAGCACGGCCACCGCGCGGCGCAGCGCGGAGCGTTCCCGGTCGCTGAGCGTGAGCTGACCGAGGTCGTCCAGGTCTGCGTCGGGATCGGCGTCCAGGTCGGGCCGCTTGCTGAGCACGTACTTGACCACCAGCGTGATCACGATCGCGAGCAGCAGCGAGGAGGCGATGTTGAAGAACCAGTTGCTCAGCGGGGACACGTACGCGTCGTCACCGCCGACGATCTGCGCGGCGGCCGTCGTGATGCCCGCGAAGATGGCGTCGTTGGGTGTGGGCAGCGGACTGGCGTCGTACCCGGAGGCGATCGCGGTGTACGCGACGACGATGCCGAGGATCGGGGAGCGGCCCACGGCGCGGAAGGCGAGCCCGCCGAGCGGCACGAGAATGATGTACGCGGCGGCGGAGGCGACATGGGCGACGGTGCCCGCGAAGGCCACGGCGAACACGACCCACGAGGCGGGTACGCGCGAGACGCCGACCCGCATCAACGCGGCGAGGAATCCACTGCGTTCGGCGACCGCGACACCCATGATGACGACGACGATCGTCGCCATCGGCGGGAATGTCGCGAAGTTCTCGATCATGGTCGAGACGGCCATGGCGAGTCCGTCGCCGCTGAGCAGGTTCTGTACAGCCACGGTCTTGTCGTCGGCCGGCGAGATGACCGATATGTCGGTCGCCGCGAGTACGGCGCTGACGACGGCGAGGATCCCGGACAGGATCCAGAACAGCCAGAAGGGGTGGGGCAGGGCGTTGCCGGCGCGTTCGATGACGCCCATGGCGCGGATGATCAGCGGCAGTCGGGGCTCGTCGGGGTTCTCACCCGGTGTGCCGGGGGTGCCTGGTGTGCCTGGTGGTGCGGGGGTCGAGGTACTCATGAGCGGCTCTCCTTACTCAGTTCTCGCGTCAGCGGACGACGGATCTCGGGGTCCGGTACTGGCGCAGGAACTGCCACATCACCTCGTGCGCCTCGATGGTGTGGGTGGCGTATCCGCCGCCGCTGTAGCTGTCCTCGCCGGGCCAGGTGTGGCCGCCGTCGGTGACGGCGACATGGGTCACGTCGGCCCCGCGGTCGCAGCCTGAGTAGCGGGTGATGGTGATGTCCGGCTCGATGATGCGCGTGCGCGGCCGGGCGTGGCAATCGTTGCGGTCGGCCCACGCGGCGGTCCAGTCCGGGAGGGCGGGCAGGCCGCGCTCGGGGTCGCCGGCGTAGGGGATGGTGACGTCGCCCGTGCCGTGGAAGTCGATGACGGGGACGGGACGCGAGGGGCGGCAGTTCTCGCCGGTCTCGGGGTAGAAGGCGCCGGCCACGGGGGCGATGGCGGCGATCCGGTCGGCCATGCGGCAGGCGAGCAGGCCGGTGAAGCCCGCGCCGTTGGACTTGCCGGTGGCGTACACGCGCTCCTTGTCGACGCAGAGGGTGCGGTTCAGCTCGTCGATCAGGTCACCGGTGAAGGCGACGTCGTCGACGCCGGGCGCCGCGTACGGCGCGCCCTGCCAGGCCTGCCGGTCGCCGTCGCCGGTCCCGATCACGCCGTTGGGGTACGCGACGATCGCGGGCAGGTTGGACAGCCCGGAGAACTCCTCCGTACCGACCCCGGTGTTGCCCCGGCCGTGGAAGGCGAGCACGACGGGCCAGTCCCGGCGCGGGGTGTAGTCGGCGGGCAGGTGGAGTTGGTACGTACGGGAGAGTCCGCCGCTCGCGACGGTGCGCAGCTGGCTCGTGCCCGGCTGCTGCGGCGCGGGCTGCCGGCAGCCGGAGGCGGACGTGGAGGCAGAGGCGGACGCGCCGGCCGACGGCGGGACGGCGGCGATCGCCGTGACCGGGGCCAGCGCCGAGCCGACGAGGGCGAGTCCGGCCGCGGCCACGGTGGTACGGAACAGGGCGCGGGCACGGCCCGGGGCGGGGCGTCGGCCGCCGGACGGGGACTGCTTCATTGCAGGCTCCTTCTGCCGTACGGCACAGGGGCGCGTACGGCTTGCTTGAGGGACGGGAGTGCGGGGGGGGAATGTGGGCGCGCGGAACCACGGCGCGGGGTGCGGTGACGGGTGAGGGGCGTGCGCTACGACTGGCGCACGCGGGAAGTGGTGTGCGGGAGAGGGTCCTCGGCGGACCCGTCAGGCGTCCAGCCACTCCTTGACGAAGGCCACGATGCGGGACACGGCCGTGTCCACGATCGCCTGCCCGGCGGCGGCGTTCGCGCGGCGCGGATCGCCGAGCACGCCGTTGGAGCTGAGTCGGTCGTAGCCCACCGTGAGCGCGGGGTGGCCGCGCCGGGAGAGCCGGGAGAGCGGATCGAGATCGGCGGTGGCCGTCGGTCCGGGGGCGAAGCGGTCGGTGTGTACGAGATGAGGCGCGAGGTGCAGCATCTGCGCCGTCTCGGCCTCCCCGCTGTGTCCGTGCACCTCGCCGACGCGCATGTCCGCGACGACGTCGGGGGCCAGCGCGGTGAGCGGGGTCCACGCGAACTGGATGTCGGGCCGGGTGACGAGCAGGTCCTGCGCGACCGTGCCCAGGGTGGCGTTGTTGCCGCCGTGCCCGGTCACGACGAGGATCTTCCGCCAGCCGTGCCGGTACAGGCTGTCGACGTACTCCCGTACGACGGCGGCGAACGTCGTGGTGGAGAGCGTCACCGTGCCGGCGAAGGCCAGGTGGTGCGGGGACACCCCGACGGGCAGGGACGGACCGATCACCGCGCCTCCGCCGAGTTCGGCGGCGACGAGGTCCACCACCGACTCCGCGCGGATGGTGTCGGTGGCCATCGGCATCCCCGGACCGTGCTGTTCGAACGCGCCGGCCGGCAGGATCACCACCGGGCTCGACGTCACGGCGTCGGCGGCCTCGACGGTCGTCATCTCGGCGAGCCGCAGCGGACGCGGCGGCAGCGACGGTGACGGGGCGGGTGTGGGTGAGGGGGTGGGCTGGGAGGGAGTCACCGCTGTCCGCCTTCCGGGAGCGTGGCGTCGAGGTCGGCGTCGGTGTCGGCGTCCGGCTCGTCGGGCGGGAAGTCGGCGGTGAGGACCGCCTCGCGGATCGCCACCAGGTGCGTACGGGTCAGTTGCTCGGCCGCCGCCGCGTCACCGTCCCGTACCGCGTCGAGGATCTCCAGGTGCTCGGCGTGGTCCCGTGCCCGGTCGTTGTAACGGTGCCGGATCTCCACCTGGTCCCGGGCACGGACCTGGAGCAGGGCCTCGACGGCCTCGCGGAGCAGGGTGTTGCCGCTCGCCGCGGCCAGCGCCACATGGAAGTGCACGGAGCGCCGCAGGGATTCCTCCGGCGGATGGAGCGCGTTGGAAGCGGCGGACTCCAACTCCCGTACGGCTTCGGCCATCCGCACGTTCGCCGCGGCCGCGGCGACGGCCGGCTCCAGGACCAGCCGGGCCTCGACCAGTTCCAGCACCGAGGCGCGGGTGCTGCGCGGCAGATGCGGGTTGGCCATCAGCCGGCGCCCGATACCCGGGCCCACGTAGGTGCCGGATCCGTGCCGGAACTCCACCACGCCGGTGGCCTCCAGCCTGCGCAGCGCCTCGCGCACCGTGGGTGTGGTGACGCCGAAGCGGCGGGCGAGATCACGGGAGGACGCCAGGGCGTCTCCGTGATCGAGGCGTTCCGAACGGATGATCTCGACGATGTTGTCCGCCAGGCGCTCGGACAACGACAACTCACTGCGACTCATAAAGTGAATAGATCACTTGATGTCTCGCGGTGTCAATGCTCGCGACAGCACCTTTTGGCGACTACCGACGGCGTCGATCGCCCTCTCACTGCGGTGGCAGCGGTATCAGTGGTAGCTTCGGCGCCATGAGTGAATCCAAGGCCGCGGCCATGAGCCTGCGCTTCCCCGATCCCGGACAGCGGGCCGCGATCGTCGCCGCGGCCAAGGCCGCCGGCGTGAGCCTCCAGGAGTACATCCTGTCGGCGGCGTACGACCGCGCCACCGCCGTGGAGAACACGTTCCTCGAAGGCTTCAAGGCGTCGATGGACCGCGGTGGCGACGCCTTCGACACCGAGCCGAGCACCGTCGACCCCACCCCCGAGCAGCGCGCCGCCGACCGGCAGGCCCGTCAGGAACTCGAACAGCGCGACCAGGGCCACGCCGCGTGAGTACGAGCGAGCCCGAGCCCAAGATCGATGTGTCCTACCTGCTGCACGCCGCCGAGCTGCTGCCCCGTGACCCGCAGGTCGACGACTACGGCCCTCTGCACGCGGCCGTGGCGCGCGTCTACGCCCGCGCCATGGACCGGGACATCTACGGCTCCCCGCATCTCAAGGCCGCCGCGCTGCTCCAGACCCTGGCCCGGCTGCCGTGTCTGGAGCACTCCAACGAGGCGTTCGCCTGGCACTCCTGCGAGGCGTTCCTGTCCTTGCACGGGCACCGGCTGGACTACCCGCCGAAGGCGGCGGTCGCGCTCGTACGCGACGCCGCGTCGGGCGCGGTCGGCGTCGCCGGCGCCGCACGCCTGCTGCACGGCTGGACCGTCGGCTGAGACCGGTCCGCGCGGCGCACCGGTCTCAGCGACGGCGCCGGTGGAACAAGGCGTAACCGACGACTCCCACGGCGATGGCGATCGCCACGAACGTGTACCAGGTGGGGCCTCCCGCATCCTCCGCTCCGAGGATCATGCGACGGCCCTGCCGGGCGGACGGACCGCCTGCGGGGTCAGGGTGAAGGGCTTCTGGGGTGCCATGCCCTCCATCTACCCCACGTGGCCCGCGCCAGACGGCGGACGGACGGTCCGACACCGGACTGTCGACCGGCCCGACGACCGGACGGCGTACCGGACCGATCGCCTGCGGCGGCTCAGCGGCCCTCGTCGGCCCTCGCCGGCCCGTGTCAGCTCTTGACCTGCTCGCGAACGCTCTCGACGCTGCCGCAGTCCGCCGCCAGCTGCCTGGCCCGCTCCTCACCGAACGCGACGCCGAGTTCGGCGCGCCGCTCGGCGCCGACGTTCTGGCGCGCGCCGTTGAGGATGGTCCGCTCCTCCTCGTCGAGATGGTGACTCACCGCCTCGACCAGGCTCTCCAGCCTCTCGTCCCACTCGACGGAGCCGACCTCGCCGGTCTCCACCAGGGCGAGCAGCGCCTCGTTCCCCTCGTCGTGCTCCTCCTCGCCGTGCTCGACCTCGGCGTTGTCGATGTTCTTGAACCGCCTCAGCGCGGGATAGACCTCGGTCTCCTCCGCGCGGGCGTGGGCGATCAGCAGCCCCGCGAACTCGCGGAGCGCCGCCGCCCGGTCCGCCTCCACGCTCCGCATCCTGCGGAACAGGTCCTCCATCGTCCGGTGGTCCTGAAGGATCAGCGCTACGACGTCCTGCTCGGTACCCATGAGGCTCCCTCTGTTTCTCGTTCTCCGCTGTCGGCTCGCTGTCCGCTCGTGTGCCCGGAATCCGCCGCCCTGCGCACCGGGACGGCCACCGGCCCGGCCAGCCGGCCCACTCCCGAACCACCCGGTGGACATTTCGGGCGTATTCTGAACATCTGCCGAAAGGATCGAGTCATGGCCGACGAGTCACGAGGCGACGACGTGTACCAGCCCGAGAACTCCGACGTGGACAACGGCCCCTCCGACGATCTCGATCTGGAGAACGTGGTGGACGAGCGCGGCCTCGACGACATGATGACGGAGGGGTACTCGCCGCCCGAGCACCCTCTCGGCGTCAACAAGTACGGGGTCACCGGCGAGGAGCAGCGCGAGGGCGAGACCTTGGATCAGCGGCTCGCCCAGGAGGCCCCCGAGGTGCGCCCGGAGGCGGGCGACGGCGTCGGTGACGTGCCCGGCGGTGAGGGCGAGCCGGTGGACACGGAGACGGGCGACGCGCGGGCGGGACGGCTGGAGGCGGTGGACGACATCGCGCCTCATCGGCATTCGGACGTGGGCGCGCGTGACGTCGGGATCGACGGCGGCGCCGCGTCGGCCGAGGAGGCCGCCATGCACATCGCCGAGGACGAGGAAATGGACGGCTAGTGGGAGGAGAGGACCGGCTGGCCCGGTATCACGGGAAGCGCCGGTTCGATGCCACGGACGAGCCGCGCGGTGAGGGCACGGGCCCCGCCGGTGAATTGTCGTTCGTCATCCAGATCCATGACGCGCGCCGACTGCACTTCGACTTCCGGCTCGAGGTGGACGGCGTGCTCAAGTCCTGGGCCGTACCGAAGGGTCCGTCCACCGACCCCGGCGACAAGCGCCTGGCGGTGCCCACCGAGGACCACCCGCTGGAGTACCGGGAGTACGAGGGTGTCATCGCCTCCGGTCAGTACGGGGCGGGCTCGGTCATCGTCTGGGACCAGGGGACGTACCGGCCGCTCGGGGTCGACAGCCCCGCCGGTTTCGCCACGGCCCTGGACAAGGGTCATGCCTCGTTCCGGCTCAACGGGCAAAAGCTGCGCGGCGCTTACGCGCTCACCCGGTTCCGCGACGGCGAGGACGGGTCGGCCGAGGCGTGGCTGCTGGTGAAGAAGACGGGCTCCGGCAGTACGCACGGCCGACGCGCCACCCCCGACCCGCGGCGGGCCCGCTCGGCGCGCACCGGCCGGACACTTCGCCAGGTGAACGGGGGTACGCCGGACCGGGCGATGCCGGATCATGGGAGCAGCCGCGTCCATCGATCCGAAGGCAACGACCATGCTTGACGCAGACCTTGACCCGGGTGCCGGCCCGGGTCTCGACCCCGACGACGTCCGCCGTATCGCGCTGTCCCTGCCGCGCACCGTGGAGAGGGAACTCTGGAACATCCCCACCTTCCATGTCGCCGGCCGGATGTATGTCACGGTGCCCGACGACGGGACGTCGTTCGCCGTCCGCTGCCCCCGGTTCGAGCGTGTCGAGCTGATCGCGGCCGAGCCCGACAAGTTCTGGGTCCCGCCGCACGAGGCCAACTCCTCCTGGGTACGGGCCCGGTTGAGCGCGCTCGAGGACGAGAAGGAGCTCTACGACATCCTGGTCGACTCCTGGAAGCAGGCCGCCCCGGCGGATCTCGCGGAGTCTTTCGAAAGCTGATCGACCGATGAGTTACGTGGCGTCGGCCGGTCGGCACAGGAACAGCGAAACGACCACGGCCGACGCCCAGCGACACAGGAGCCCCGTATGAGCCCGACCCCGACCCCGTCTCCGTCTCCGAATGACGCCGCGTCCGCCGGCGACGTACCCCGGAGCGCCGTGCATCAGGTCGAGTCGAACGGCGTGCGCCTGTGCGTCCAGACCTTCGGCAGCCCCGCCGATCCGACCGTTCTGCTGATCAGCGGCGCGACGAGTTCGATGGACGGCTGGGACGAGGAGTTCTGCGCCCGGCTCGCGGCCGGCGGGCGGCAGGTCGTCCGCTACGACCAGCGTGACACCGGGCAGTCGGTCACTTCCCCGGCCGGCGCCCCCGACTACACCTTCAACGATCTGATCGCGGACGCCGTCGGTCTGCTGGACACGCTCGGTGTGGACCGGGCGCATCTGGTGGGCATCTCCATGGGCGGCGGTCTCGCGCAGTCCCTGGCCGTCGCCCGTCCGGAGCGGGTCGCGACGCTCACGCTCGTCTCCACCAGCCCGGCGGGTCCCACCGGATCGGAACTGCCGCCCCCGTCCGAGCGCATGCGCGCGTCGTTCGCCGATCCGGCCCCCGAGCCGGACTGGTCGGACCGCGCGGCGGTGATCGAGTATCTGGTGGAGGGAGAGCGGCTGTTCGCCGGTCCGACGTCGTTCGACGAGGAAGAGGAGGAAGCAGTACGGGGGTTGGCGGGCCGAATCGTCGACCGCTCCACGGACATCGAGGCGGCCATGAAGAATCACTGGATCCTCGGGGAGGACGAGAAGCCGGTCACGGTCCGGCTGGCGGAGGTGTCCGCGCCCACCCTCGTCCTGCACGGCACGGAGGATCCGCTCTTCCCTCTCGACCACGGGCGGGCGCTGGCCGAGGGGATCCCCGACGCCCGTCTGGTCACCCTGGACGGGGTCGGTCACCAGCCTCCGCCGGCCCGGGTGTGGGACACGGCGATTTCCGCCGTCCTCCGCCACACGGACCGGTAACGACGCCTGCCCGGGACCGGCCGGAACTGCCTCGACCCGTCCCGGGTACGCCATTCACGTCACCCTCACGTCATTTCACTTCGCGTCATTTCACTTCACTTCGTTGAGCTGCCCCGTCGCCACGTCGAAAATAAACCCGCGGATCGCATCGGTGTGCGGAATGAACGGGCTGCCCGTGATCCGCCGAATCGACTGCCGTACGTCCTCCGCCAGGTCCGTGAATGCCTCGGCGGCCCACGGCGGCCGGATCCCGGTCTCGTTCTCGATGTCCCGCTTGAAATTGTCGTCGGTGAAGGTGAGCATCCCGCAGTCCGTGTGATGGATCAGAATGATCTCCCGGGTGCCCAGGAGCCGCTGACTGATCGCCAGGGAGCGGATCCCGTCGTCGGTGACCGCTCCCCCGGCGTTCCTGATCACATGGGCGTCGCCCTCGTTCAGGCCGAGAATGCGGTAGATGTCCAGCCGCGCGTCCATGCAGGCCACGACGGCGAGCCGACGGGCCGGGGGCAGATGCAGAGGCCCCGCGAATGATTCCGCGTAGCCCTCGTTGTTGTCGAGACATTCGTCGGTGACCGACACGACAGACCCACTTCCACAGTTGACGACGGAACTACGGTAGAGGGACGAAATTCGAACAGCGAAGCCGACAGACCGCCGCGCCACAGCTTTGCAATATTCCGGCAATAATCATGCCGTGTTGCCGTGTCATTACAGCCTCGTGGCCATTCCGGCGCCGCGCTTCCGCCCACGTCGGGTTGGCCTTTACGGTCCGGAGTCACGCGCCGGTGTCCGCCTGCCGTAGCGATCCGCCAGCCTTCTCTCTTCTCACCCGTGCGAGGCCGTCAGCCATGAGCCAGCCCGTCGACTCCGTCACCGCGGGGCACACGCCCGACGACAGTTCCCGGCAGGACCCCGGCGCCGCCTGGTCCTTCGAGACCAAGCAGATCCACTCGGGTGCCGAACCCGACCCGACGACCGGCGCCCGCGCGGTGCCGATCTACCAGACGACCTCGTTCGTCTTCCGCGACACCGAGCACGCCGCGGCCCTCTTCTCGCTCGCGGAGCCCGGCAACATCTACACCCGGATCCACAACCCCACGCAGGACGTCTTCGAGCAGCGGATCGCCGCGCTGGAGGGCGGTGTCGCCGCCGTGGCGCTCGCCTCCGGACAGGCCGCCGAGACGCTCGCGATCCTCACGCTGGCCCGCTCCGGCGACCACATCGTCTCCAGCACCTCGCTGTACGGCGGGACCTACAACCTGTTCCGCCACACGCTGCCGCGCTTCGGGATCGAGGTGTCCTTCGTCGACGACCCGGACGACATCGACGCCTGGCGGGCCGCTGTCCGTCCCAACACCAAGGCCCTGTTCGCCGAGACGCTCGGCAACCCGCGCGGCAACGTCCTCGACGTACGGGCGGTCGCCGACGCGGCCCACGACGCGGGGGTGCCGCTGATCGTCGACAACACGGTGCCAACTCCCTATCTGCTGCGCCCGATCGAGCACGGCGCGGACATCGTCGTCCACTCGGCGACCAAGTTCCTCGGCGGGCACGGCACGACCATCGGGGGCGTGGTGGTCGACGCCGGCACCTTCGACTTCGGCGCGCACGCCGAGCGGTTCGAGGACTTCCACACCCCGGACCCGAGCTACCACGGGCTGCGCTACTGGCCGGACCTCGGACCGAGCGCCTTCGCCGTGAAGCTGCGCGTCCAACTGCTGCGCGACATCGGCCCGGCGCTCTCGCCGCACTCCGCGTTCCTGCTGCTCCAGGGCGTCGAGACGCTGAGCCTGCGCGTCGAGCGCCACACGTCCAACGCCCTGGAACTGGCGCGCTGGCTGGAGCGGCGCGACGAGGTCGCCGCCGTGCACTACCCGGGTCTGGAGTCCAACCGCTGGCACGCGGCGGCCGAACGCTATCTGCCGCGCGGCGCCGGGGCGGTCCTCTCCTTCGAGCTGCGCGACGGTGTCGAGGCGGGCAAGCGGTTCGTGGACGCGGTGGAGCTGTTCAGCCACCTGGCCAACATCGGTGACGTACGGAGCCTGATCATCCACCCGGCGTCGACGACCCACAGTCAGCTCGACGAGGAGCAGTTGACCGCCACGGGCACCGCTCCGGGTCTGGTGCGGCTGTCGGTGGGGCTGGAGCACATCGACGATCTGAAGGCCGATCTCGAAGCGGGGTTCCGCGCCGCGAAGGGCGCGTCCTGAGCACGGCGCAGTCGACGGCGCGCCCCCTCCCGCCGGCCACCGGGGCCTGGCGGGAGGGGGATCTGCCGGGCCGCCGGGCCTGGGTGACCCTGGAGGATCCGCTGCCGCTGGAGGGCGGTGGGTCACTGCCAGGGGTGCGGATGGCGTACGAGACATGGGGGCGGCTCGCCGCCGACGGGTCGAACGCGGTGCTTGTCCTGCACGCGCTGACCGGTGACAGCCATGTCGCCGGTCCCGCCGGCCCCGGTCATCCGACGGCCGGCTGGTGGGACGCGCTGATCGGTCCCGGCAAGGCGTTCGACACCCGGCGGTGGTTCGTGGTCGCGCCCAATGTCCTGGGCGGCTGCCAGGGCACGACGGGTCCCGCGTCGGCCGGGCCTGACGGGACGCCGTGGGGGCCGTCGTTCCCGTATCTGACGCAGCGTGACCAGGTCGCCGCCGAGGCCCGGTTGGCCGACGCGCTGGGGATCGGGCGCTGGGCGGCGGTCGTCGGCGGCTCCATGGGCGGGATGCGGGCGCTCGAATGGGCGGTGAGCAGACCGGAGCGTACGGGATCCCTGCTGGTACTGGCGTGCCCGGCGGCGGCCTCGGCGGAGCAGATCGCCTGGGGCGCCGTGCAGATCGAGGCGATCCGCTCCGATCCCGGCTGGCAGGGCGGCCGTTACCACCGGGCCGGGCCGGGCGGCGGTCCGCACCGGGGGCTGGGGGTCGCGCGCCGGATCGCCCATGTGACGTACCGGAGCGAGCCGGAGCTGGCGACCCGGTTCGCCGGCGAGCCCCAGCCGGGCGAACACCCCTGGCGGGGCGGGCGGTACCAGGTGGAGTCGTATCTGGACCACCACGCCGACAAACTGGTGCGCCGGTTCGACGCGGGCAGCTATGTCGTGCTGACCGAGGCGATGAACGGCCATGACGTCGGACGTGACCGTGGTGGCGTCCGCTCCGCGCTGGGCCGGGTGCGGATGCCGACGCTCGTCGCCGGGGTCGGCTCGGACCGGCTCTATCCGCCCGCGCAGCAGGCGGAGTTGGCGGAGGCGATACCGGGCGCCGACCGGCTCAGGATCGTGGACTCGCCGTACGGGCACGACGGGTTCCTGATCGAGACGGCACAAGTCGGCGCCCTGGTGGAGGAGTTGCTGGCCGGGGTGTGAGCGGGCGGGATCAGTACGGCAGCGGCTCGTCGGCCAGGTAGGGCGGCGCGGGCTCGTACTGGATGTACCGGCGGACCGCGCGGGCGTGGTCACGTCCGTGGAGCCGGCCGACCAGCCACAGGGCCATGTCGATCCCGGCGGAGACGCCCTGGCTGGTGACCAGGTTCCCGTCCACCACGTAGCGGGCGTCGCGGACGACGGTGATGTCACCCCGGGCCTGCAGCTCGTCCTCGAACCCGTGGTGCGTGGCCACCCGTCGGCCGCGCGCGGGCCCGGCCTCGTGCAGGAGGAGGGAGCCGGTGCACACGCTGGTGACCCATTCGGTGCCGGCGGCCGTCGTGCCGATCCACTTCATCAGCGCGGCGTTGTCCACCTCGCGCCGGGTTCCCCCGCCGCCGGGGACGAGCAGCACGTCGAGCGGCGGGCAGTCGCCGAGCGTGTGGTCGGGCAGGACCCGCATGCCTTTGTTGCACCGGACCGGGTCGGGGCGCTCGGCCACCAGGACGGCGGTGTCGGCCTTGTCGCGCAGCATCGAGGAGGCGGTGAACACCTCCCAGGGGCCGACGAAGTCGAGTTCCTCCGCGCCGTCGAAGATCAGCAGTCCGTACGTGGTCACGGGCACTCCTTGGTCGTCATGTCTGGTCCTCGGTGTCCTCGGTCGACCGGAAGCGGTTCCGGTAGTCGGTCGGTGTCACGCCGCAGTGGCGGTGGAAGGCGCGCCGCAGTGATTCGGAGCTGCCGAGTCCGCAGCGGCGCGCGATGGTGGTGACCGGGTCGTCGCCGCCGGTCAGTGCCTGCTGGGCGGCCTCCACCCGTACGCGCTCCACGTACTCGGCCGGCCCCGTCCCCAGCTCCGCGGTGAATCGGCGCTGGAGGTGACGCGGGCTCAGCCCGGCGCGGGCGGCCAGATCCGCGAGGGTGTGCGGCGCGCCGGGGTCGGCGTGGACCGCCGCGACGACGGCCCGGATCGGGTCGGTGGCCGGCTGCGTGGACCAGAGGGGGACGCTGAACTGCGCCTGGCTGCCCGGCCTGCGCAGGAACAGCACGAGATGCTGGGCGACGGTGTGGGCGGCCTCCCGGCCGAGGTCGTCCTCGACCAGCGCGAGAGCCAGGTCCATGCCGGCGGTCACTCCGGCGGACGTCCAGACCCGTCCGTCGCGCACGAAGATCGGCCGGGTGTCCACGGTCAGGCCGGGATGCTCACGGCGCAGCTGACCGTCGCGGCTCCAGTGGGTGGTGACGCGGCGGCCGGTGAGCAGCCCGGTGGCGGCGAGCAGGAACACGCCGCTGCACACCGAGGTGATGCGGCGCGCCGTGGTCCCCGCCTCGGCGATCCACTCGACGAGGGCGGGGCCCTTCGCGGCGTCATCGACCCCGCTGCCGCCGGCCACCACCAGGGTGTCGATCCCGGCGGGATCCAGGTCGGCGATCCCGTGGTCGGCGTGGACGCGCAGCCCGCTGGTCGAGCGCGTCGGGCCCGCGACGGGGGCCACGATCCGGCAGTCGTAGCCGGGGCCGGGCCGGCCCGCCTGCTGGAACACCTCGAAGGGGCCCGAGAGGTCGAGTGACTGGAACCCCTCGAAGATCACGAAGACGACGCGTCGCTGCTGCACGTCGTTCAGCCTGCGTCCCCGGCGCCGACGTCGTCAACGACGTACGGCCCACACATCGCGCCATGGGCCGGGCGATCCGGTCGGGGGACCTGGTCCGGCGATCTGGTCGGGCGATCTGGTCGGGTGAACCGTCGGCCAGGCTGCCGATGAACATAATTCGATCATGTTTGAGTACCTTTTATGAAGAATCGCCTGAAACTCAGCACGTTCCTGGTCGCCACGAGCGCGGTCGTGGTGGCCGCCGGTCCGCTGCCCGCCACGGCGCAGCCGGCCGCCGCCCAGCCCCACATCGCGCCGCTGCACCGCTCCGCGGCGCCTCTGGTGGACCGCTACATCGTCTCCATCGACGCGGCGTTCGACGCCACCAAGCTGCTCAACCGGGCCGGGGTGAAGCCCCTGTTCACGTACACGAGCGTGCTGCGCGGGTTCGCGGCCCAGCTCAGCACCGCCCAGCTCAGGACCATCCGCGCGACGCCCGGCGTGACGGCCGTCGAGGAGGACTCCGAGGTCAAGGCGCTGGAGACCACGCCGTCGAACAGCCGCGTGCCCGCCTCGTCCTGGGGCCTGGACCGGATCGACCAGCAGGCGCTGCCGCTGGACGGCCAGTACAACGCGCGGAACACCGGCAAGGGTGTCACCGCGTACGTCATCGACACGGGCATCGATTTCGACCACGCCGAGTTCGGCGGGCGCGCCAAGCCGGGTTACGACGCCATCGGGGACGGCGGGCAGGGCAAGGACTGTCAGGGCCACGGCACGCACGTGGCGGGTACGGTGGCCGGCCGTACGTACGGTGTGGCTCCCGAGGCCGACCTGGTGAGCGTCCGGGTCCTGGACTGCCAGGGCAAGGGCACCTGGTCGGGGATCCTGGCCGGCTTCGACTGGGTCGCCGCCGACGCCAAGCAGCCGGCCGTGCTCAACGGCTCGCTCGGCGGCCCGAAGTCCGCCGCGGTGAACAGTGCGGCGACCGCGCTGTCGAAGAAGGGCGTCCTGCCGATCCTCGCCGCCGGCAACGACGGGGTGGACGCCTGCTCGGTCTCGCCGGCCTCGGCGGACGGGGTCGTGACGGTCGGCGCCACCGACAAGACCGACAAGCAGAGCGGCTTCTCCAACCACGGGAGGTGTCTGTCGCTGTACGCGCCGGGCGCCGCGATCGTGTCGGCCAAGCTCGGCGGCGGCGACGTCGCCCTGAACGGTACGTCGATGGCCTCCCCCCATGTCGCCGGTGTGGCCGCGCTCTACAAGGCGGAGCACCCGGACGCCACTCCGGGCGAGCTGGCCGACTGGCTCGGTGGCGCGGCCACGGAGAACAAGCTGTCCGCTGTCAGCGAGGGCTCGCCGAACCGGCTCCTGTTCACCGACGGTCTCTGACAGGAGGGCGCCGACGGCCGGGCGGAGACCCACATGGCGCATGAAGAAGCGATTCAGCAGCCGCTGTTCGAGCGATGAACCGAGCTGTTCGGAGAACATCCGCACGGGCCGGGACAAGGTTTCGACGACCTGTTCCACCCCACCCGCACCATAGGAGTGTCCTGTGCGACTTCGTACCAGTGTGGCTGCCACCGTCGGCGCCCTCGCCCTCGTCATCACCCTGCCCACCTCGGCCGGCGCGGCCCAGGGTGACTTCACCTACCAGCACGTCAACCGGGCCGGCGTCGCGCAGACGTCGGGTCTGGTGGACCCGCAGAGCCGCGAGTGCATCACGCTCCCCGAGGTCAGCCACGAGCGGTCGGCGCCGGCGCACAGCCCCCGCAACAACACGGACGCCACGGCGACCGTGTTCGCGGGCGTCGACTGTGAAGGCCCGCACTTCTCCCTGCGGCCCAACGGGGGCCACGCCTCCGAGCGGCTGCAGGTCCGTTCGGTCGTCTTCAGCTGACCGGCTGACCGACCGAACCACGGACCGGCAGATCCGGCCGGCCACCGAGCCGACCGGATCTGCCGATCAGCCGCCCCGCCACGAGCGTCCCGCCCGTGCCGGGGCGGCGCCATGTCCGACAACCCTCCCGGTGGGCGGGCGCGGTGGTGGGGTGGCGGGGGCGCGGTACGGGCCCTGGGTTAGTTTTTCGGTATGCCCTCTGACAATGACGCACGTTTCGGCAGGATCGGTATCTGGAGTTCGGCCCTGCACCCCTCGGAGCCGGCCGACGTCGCGGCGGTCGCCGCGGCGGTCTCCGAGCTCGACTCGCTCGGGTACGGGACGATCTGGATGGGCGGCAGCCCGTCGCTCGACCAGGTGGTTCCCGTGGTCGAGGCGACCCGGCACATCACCGTCGCGACCGGCATCCTCAGCATCTGGGACCACCAGGCACCGGCGGTCGCCGAACAGGCGGCGCGGATCCGGCGGGACTCGGCGGGGCGCTTCGTCCTCGGACTGGGCGTCAGCCACAGCGGATTCAACCCGAACTACGCACGGCCCTACTCGACCATGGTCGAGTATCTCGACGCCCTGGACGCCGTGGCCGACACGGTCCCCGCGTCGGGGCGCGTCCTCGCCGCGCTCGGCCCGAAGATGCTGAAGCTCGCCGCGGAGCGCTCGGCGGGCGCGCACCCCTATCTCGTCACGGCCGAACACACGGCGGAGGCGCGCGCGGCGCTCGGTCCGGACGCGCTGCTCGCGCCGGAACTCACCGTCGTACTCGACACGGACATCGACCAGGCCCGGACCGTCGCGCGCGGGATGCTGTCGATGTATCTGCAACTGCCGAACTACACCAACAACCTGCTCCGACTCGGCTTCACCGAGAGCGACTTCGCGGACGGCGGCAGCGACCGGCTGCTGGCCGCGCTCTTCGCGCTCGGCGACGCCGGGACGGTGCGCGCCCGGGTCGAGGAGTACGTGGCCGCCGGCGCCGACCATCTGGCGCTCCAGGTCCTCTCGGGCGACCGGCACAAGGGGCTGCCGCTCGCCGAGTGGCGCACGCTGGCCGAGGCGCTGGAACTGACCCCCCGAGCCTGACGCACTGTCACAACCGCGCCGGTACCGACGAGTTGATGTCGGCACCGGCGCGGTCGTGTCGGGCGAGCGGCTTCACGGAAGCGAAGACCACGGACGGGCGGACCGGTCAGACGCGTTCCAGGACGATCACGGGGATCTCCCGGTCCGTCTTGGTCTGGTAGTTGTCGTAGTCGGGCCAGACCTCGGCCATCCGGCGCCACATCTCCGGCTTCTCCTCCGGGGTCGCGGTGCGCGCGCGGGCGGTGAAGCGGTCGCCCTTCACCTGGACGCGCACCTCGGGGTCGGCCTGGATGTTGAGATACCACAGGGGAGGCGCGTCGCTGCCGCCGTGGGAGGCGACGATCAGGAAGTCGTCACCGTGGGGCCGGTAGATGAGGGGGGTGCTGCGCTGCTCGCCGCTCTTGCGGCCGGTGGTGGTCAGGATCAGCGTGGTCGTCCCGTTCTGCCAGTCGTGTCCCACCTCGCCGTCGGTCTCCTGGTAGCGCTTGACGTGCTCTTTGCCGAACAGCATCTGCCGTCTCCTTCTGCGTCTCGCTCTGCCCTCGGCATCCGCGTGGGGACGCCCTTCGGGCCCGTGCGAATCCGACCGTAGCAACGTCCGCGCGGTGGCGGCCGTTGTGCGGCGCGTGCCGCGCGCCGCGTGTCCGAGACGGTGAACGGCGGTCCGGAGGCAGTTATTCCGAGGCGTCGGTACCGCGATTACCGGGGCAGTCTGCCCAGTTGCAACGTGTCGGCGAAGGAGTCCTCCCACGTGCGCCATTTCCCGGCGACTTCCGAGGGCTTTACATATGCGTACGCGTAACCGTACTCACCCTCGTACGCGTGCTCCGCCGCGACGGGTGTCGTCCCCCGCGCGTGACCGTCGGCGTAACCGTCCTGGATTTCCGACTCGTCGATCAGTGAGGGGCTGGCACGGTCCATCCGCAGCGCGTCCACGGATTCCGCGAGAAGTTCATATTCCGTCGTTTCGTCGCGCGTGGCGACGCGAATGAGATGACCCGCCGCCAGATGTTCCGCGACCCGGTCCTGATGGGCCTGATTGTCGCGCCAGGCCCGCAGCATCTGGGGTACGTCGGGGGCGGTGTCCGCCAGGGGGGCGAGCGCCTGGGCGGGAAAATTGTCATTGTCGGGGCTCGGATCGAGGCGTTCCGCAATCCAGGTCGCCCGGTCCCGTAACCACCACAGTGCAAGTGACAGAGTGGGTGCGCGATACGTTCCCAGGGGTACGCCTATACGCTGGCCGCCACTGACTCCGTAGGCGGTGACATGGCACAGGAATTCATCATGCACGGCCGCTCTCCTCGCGCCGTTCATTGGTGGCCCGGTGGCCTGGGACGTAATGCTTTGGTGCTGAAGGTGCGCGGTGGCGGGGGCGATTCCCGGAGAGCAGAATGAATGATCTTTTGGGACGCCCCAACGTATTATTATGTAGTTCGCCGACCGAGTGTCACTGCATCATTCTGGCCAGAGTTCGAGTGTGCTAATCCCTCTCCATGGCCGAATTTCGGTCGCGGCGCGAGAGCCCGTCCGCTCGCGGCGGAGACGGCGGTCGTCCCCCAACCGCCTTGCACCGCACCGACCTTGACGTTCACTGTATGGAGTAGCAGTGGAACGCTGCGGCACAGGACAACAGGGGGCACATGATGACGGGGAGAGACAGTGACGAACAGGGGACGGGCGGGGGCTCGGAAGCGGGCAGAGACCCGGCCGCCGACGCGGGGAGGAGCGCCGGCGAACCCAACGACGCCGTACCGCCGTCGGCACCGGTTCCGGCACAGCGGCCGCTGACACCACCGCCGCCCACCGCACCGCCCGCATCACCGCCCGCGTCACCGCCGGGCCAGTCTCCGGTGACACCGCCGCCACCGGCGCAGCCGCCGGCCTTCGGCCCGCCCCCGCCGGCGTTCGGGCCTCCGCCCCCGCCCGCCGCTCCACCCCAGCCCGTCGGCCCGCCACCCGCGTCCGGTCATGTCGCCGCCGTCGCGCTCTTCAACCTCACCGGCCTCGGGCTCGGTTACGCCCTGATCCGTGACTGGCTGCGGCTCGCCCTCGCCCTGGCGGCGACCGCGCTGTTCCTGCTCCTCGTGCTGCCCGCCGACACCGACGGCGCATCCGGCCTTCTTGTCGCGCTGTACGCCCTGGTGCTGATCGGCGCGGCCCTCGACGGCGCGCGGCGTGCGCGGGTCCCGGTCCCGCGACCGCCGCTGGTGCTCCCCGCCCTGCGGCCCGCCGTGGCCGTCGCCCTGGCTCTCGTACTGCTCGCCATACCGGTGGGCGGGGCGGTCGCCTACGAGGCGGCGCAGGACGAGGCCGTCGAGCGGATGCTGCTCGGCAGGCTCGACGAGGCCGACAAGAAGGTCGAGGCGACGCGCGCGAGCGGGGGCAGCAGCAAGGACAAGAGCGCGGGGTTCACGTCCGCCCTCGGCGTCTACCGCGAACTCGGCGAGAACGAGGGGGATTCGAGGGCCGGCAAGCTCGTGCCCAAGCGGCTGGCGGCGTTCTACGACGCCGTGTCCGTCCCGTACACCGAGAAGAACTACTGCGAGGCCGTCGACGCCCTCAAGTACCTGCGTGACGTGCCCGGTTCGATCGACGACGCCCTGCTCGGCAAGCTGGCCAAGTGGCCCGACCAGCCGTTGGCCACCTCATTCCTGGAGTGCGGGAAGCTGGGACTGACCGCGGGCGCGTCGGGCACCGACGGCGGTGAGCTGGCCGAACTCATCTCCACGTTCCCGAAGTCGACGCAGGCGGCGGCCGTGAAGCCGGCCGTCGACGCGGCGATCAAGGAGCGTGCCGGAACACTGGGCGGAGCCGACCCGTGCACGTCCACCACGGAGTTGGAGAACATCTCCGAGATGGTGAACTCCTTCGAGACGGACACCGCCGCCCTGAAGAAGAGCGCCGCGTCGGCCGTGGAGTCCGGCACCTACGCGTGCGGTGTGGACCAGTTCAAGGACAAGCATTTCGACCTCGCCCTGGAGACGCTGACCTCGTTCCGGTCCACGTACAAGGACAGCAAGCGCAAGGACCGCGCACGGGACATCGCCATCGCCGCCGAGATCGCCGCGGAGCGCGGGGCGGCCGGCAAGCGTCTGCCGCCGGAGAAGGCGCCCGGCGGTCCCCGGCTGGAAGTGGTGATCAGCAACGACGCCTCGGACGCGGTGGAGATCCTCTACACCGGGCCCGTGACCGGCACGATCAAGATCAAGGCGTGCGGGGGCTGCGAGAACTACTCCAGCTACGACGCGGTCAACAGGGCCTGCAAGGACTCCGGCAAGGGCTACCCGAAGAAGACGCTGCGGCTGCCCGTGGGTGACTACCACTTCCTGCTCAAGCACTCCGGGGACGCGGCCGACGACGTCACCAGCACGACGGACGGGATGTCGATAGATCCCGGCTACTCGTACACGTACTGCAGCTATGTGGTCGAGTCGGGCCCGTTCGACTCCATCCGGCCGGCGGACCCGATCGACCCGGTGCTGGCCAGGTAGGGCCTGCCTCGTAGGATCCACGGCATGGGTATGACCTGAGCACACGAGCGTGGTCCGAGACCACCTAGCGGCGCCCGGCAGCCGCCGGGCCGCGTTCGTGTGCCGTCAAACCCCAGCCCAGGAGAGACCAGCCCCATGCCCCTGCCGTACGTATCGCCCTCCCCCGTCCTGAACCGCCGCGTCGAGCGGCTGCGTGAACTCGCCGAGGCCGAACCGCGCCTGGACGGCGTCCTGTTGTACGGGTCGTGGACCCTCGGGGAGTCGGACGAGCACTCCGACCTCGACGCGTATCTCTTCGTCCGGGACGCGGACGCCGACACCTTCGACGGGCGGGAGTTCGTCGAGCGGCTGGCACCGCTGAAGCTGGCCCACACCAATATGTACGGGATCCTCGCCGTGGTCTTCGAGGACCTGATGCGCGGGGAGTTCCACGTCGATCCGGCAGGTCCCGGCATCGATCTGATCCCGTCGTGGGAGGGGATGGTGCATCTCCCCGACCCCGACTCCGCCGTCCTGCTCGACCGCACCGGGCGGCTGACCGCCGCCGCCCGCCGGCTCGCCGAGTTCCGGCCGCCGGAGCCGGTGTCCACGGCCCAGGAGCTGTGCGACGAACTCGCCAACTGGACGCTGATGCTGGCGCATGTGAGAGCGCGCGGCGAGATCGCCCGCGCGTACAACCTGCTGCACGCCGTCGTCGCACCGCTGCAGTTGAAGCTCTGCCGGCTGTTGCGCAACTCCACGGCGCACTGGCTCACGCCGAGCCGCGCGCTGGAGCGGGACCTGCCGGAGGCCGACCGCGCGCGCCATCTCGCGACCACCGGCGGGGCGCGCCCCGCCGAGCTCCGGGCGGCGGCCATGGAGAGCTGGCGATGGAGCCGCGAGCTGGCCGCCGAGGCCACGGCGCGCTGGGGCACCGTACTGCCGCTCCAACTGCACGACGAGATCGCGGAGTTGCTGGCCGAGGGGTGAGTCCCGGCGGGGACTAGGGGGTGTGCGACGCTGCCCGGCGGGCCGTGAGCAGGGCCAGTGGTGTTGTCGCCGCCCAGGCCTGTGGGGAGCAGGAGTGCGGGTACGGGACGGGTCCCTGGCCGTCCTCCCTCGTGTGGCCCGCGATGACCTCGGGCAGCCGGTGGCCGTGCGCCGCCGCTGCGGCGAGGAGGCCGTCGCTCACCCGCGCCGCCTCCTCGTGCAGTCCGTGGCGCGCGAGTCCGAGCGCGATGACCGCGTTGTCGTGGGGCCAGATGGAGCCGCGGTGGTAGGAGAGCGGGTGGTACGCGGCCTGGCCCGCCGCGAGGGTGCGGATACCCCAGCCGGAGAAGAAGTCGGGCTCCAGCAGCCGGCGGCCGACCGTACGGCCGCGCTCGTCGTCCAGGATGCCCGACCAGAGCAGATGTCCCGCGTCCGAGGCGAGCGCGTCGACCTGGCGGCCCGTGCCGTCGAGGGCGAGGGCGGGAAAGCCGCTGCCGGCCAGCCAGAAGTCGTCGTGGAAGCGGGTCCGCAACTCGTCGGCCGCCGCGTCCAGTTGGTCCGCCCAGCGAGGGTCGTCCCATGCCGTACGGGCGAGGGTCGCCGCACCGCGCAGGGCGTCGTACGCGTATCCCTGGGCCTCGGACACCGCGATGGTGCCCGTCGCCTGCGTGCCGTCGGCGAAGCAGACCGCGCCGACGGAGTCCTTCCAGTTCTGGTTGAGCAGGCCGCCGGGGTCGGACGCGTAGACGAGATAGCCGTGCCGGTCGAGTCCGCCGTGTTCGAACATCCAGCGGATCGCCGCGCGGGCGTGGGGCTGGAGGCGGCGCGCGAGGGCGGGGTCGCCGGTCTGCCGGGCGTGGGCGGCGAGGAGCGCGACGAAGAGCGGGGTGCTGTCGACGGAGCCGTAGTAGCGGCCGTAGGGGACCTGCCGGAAGTGGGACAGCTCGCCGTGGCGGATCTCGTGCACGATCTTGCCGGGCTGGGCGACGGACAGCGCGTCGTGGGTCGTGGCCTGGGTTGCGGCGAGCGCGAGGAGGGTCGACTCGGCGACGCGCGGCCGGTGGGGCAGTGTGAAGAACGAGGTGAGCAGGGAGTCGCGACCGAAGAGGGTGAGGAACCAGGGGACTCCGGCCCCGGGGACACGCAGGTCCTCGCCGTCCGGACCGGTGGCCGGGATGTGCAGCAGCGCGAGGTCGGCGAGGCCCTGGGCGCAGGCGCGGGCGAGTGGGATGTCGTCGACCGGGGTGTCGCCGTCCGGGCCAGGGTCCAACTGCGGTCTCTCGGTTCGTACGTGGTCGTCGGCCTCTTCGGGACTGATGGGGGCGGGCGGCGGTTCGGGGGCGCCGTGGGCGCGTGCCGTGACGGTCAGGGTGAGTTCGGCGCTGCCGTGGGCGGGCAGCGGCAGGTGCCAGGTGAGGTCGCGGCCGGTGCCGTGGTCCGTGACGGCCGTCGGCGCGGGGACGGCGGTGACCGTGGTGGACGATCGCCAGTCGCCGCGCCGGTAGGTGAACTCGACGCCGCCGGGCACGGCGTGGACGACCCGGCCTGCGCCGGGCTTGTCGTACGTACGGCCGTCGCCACGCAGCTCGAACTGGTCGGCGAAGTCCGCGTCCGCCTCGACGGTGACGGCGACGGTGGTGGCCTGGGCGATGTTGCTGGTGACCCGTACGCGCTCCACCAACCGGCCGTGTGCGAGCGCCTGTCGGCGCAGCAGCGTCCAGGCGGAGGGCTCGTCGCGGGTGCTGCTCGCGGTGAGTACCGCTGCCGTGCCGCCGGTGGGATCGGCGGGGACGAGGATGGTGGGTACGGCTCCGTCGACGGTGAGCCGCCAGCTGCTGAGGTGGCGCGCGTCGCGGACGAACAGACCGTCGGGCGAGCGGCCCCGGGTGCCGGTGATGTCGCCTCTGCCGTCGAGTGCCGCGAACGTACCTGCGTGGACGAGGAGTTGGGGTGGGGTGCTCATCGTTCCTCCCCCGGGTCCTCGGTGCGTGCCAGCAGGTCGAGCACGACGGCCGCGGTCCAGCTGAAGTCGGTCGTGCCGCGTGCCCGGCCGGTGCGCGGGTCGACGTACTCGGCGAAGCCGGAGGCCCCGGCCGACGCGAGGATCGCCTGCCGCAGGTCGTCCGCGCGAGCGAGCGCGCCGTGCTGGCGAAGTCCGCGCTCGACGGCCCAGTTGATGTTGAACCAGGCCGGTCCGCGCCAGTAGCGGGAGGCGTCGAACGAGCGCCCGCGCAGGTCGTAACTGGGGGCGAGTGCCGTGGTGGAGCCGAGTCCGAAGTGTTCGCCGGACGCGGTGCGCAGCAGCGCCGCCACGACATGG
Source organism: Streptomyces sp. NPDC057137 (assembly GCF_042670825.1). Taxonomy (NCBI): domain Bacteria; kingdom Bacillati; phylum Actinomycetota; class Actinomycetes; order Kitasatosporales; family Streptomycetaceae; genus Streptomyces; species Streptomyces sp. NPDC057137. The sequence goes on from NZ_JBHUUW010000040.1 coordinate 57,690, forward strand.
CCGGGCAGGTCCGGTACGAGCAGCGGGAGCAGTCCGGTGACGCTCTTCTCCTCGATGGGTGTGCCGGTGCGCAGGTCGTGGCAGAGGAACAGGCCGGCTTCGGGGTGCCAGAGGCGCCCCACCAGCGCGGTGGTGAGGGCGCGGGCGCGTTCCCGGTGCGGTTCCGGGTCCTGACCGAGTGTCAGGGCGATTGCGGCGAGGGCGTGTTCGGAGACGATGAGGAAGGCGTTGAAGCCGGGGTCCTCGACGACGAAGCCGTGCGGCGCACGGGGACCCGCGTCGGTGTGGGTGTCGTTGTCCGTGTCGGTGTCGGTGTAGCCGCGGTCGCGGTAGTCGGTGGCCAGGCGTACGTAGCGGCCGTAGTCCAGGTCGGTGGGCCGGTCCGCCGCGTCGCCGTGTGTGAGGTCGGCGCGGCGGAAGGAGGTGGCGGGCGCAGGTTCGACGCGCTCCAACGGCCGGTCCCAGCAAGGGCTGTTGTCCATGCCCGGCTCCCACGGGTGCAGGACGGACGCGAGGCCCTCGCCGCCGAAGTCACGGTTCGCCCGCAGATAGCCGTGCCACGCGGTGAGCCGTGGGTAGACCCGCTCCAGGAAGCGGCGCCGCCCGGACGACTCGGGGTCGCTCTCGTGGACGAGCCACGCGGCCAGGGCGTGTACGGGCGGCTGGACGATCCCGGAGGTCTCGATGCCCGGGGGCGCGCCCACCGCGGCTCCGGCGGTGCTGGAGCGCCAGAAGTCGGGGCTCGGGAAGTAGGCGTCGAGCGGCACGGCCGGGTTGAACACGATGTGCGGGATACGCCCGTCGTCCCACTGCGCGCCGAGGAGCGTTTCGAGTTCGCGCTGGGCCCGGCGGGGCGAGAGACGGGACAGGCCGACGGCGATGAACGCGGAGTCCCAACTCCACTGGTGCGGATAGAGGGTGTGGGACGGCACGGTCGAGGCGCCGGTCCAGTTGGCGAGCAGTACGCGGGACGCCGCGTCGCGCAGGGCCCGGCGGCCGGTGCGCGCCCCGGTCCCGGACGTGCCCGGCGCGGGGGACGGGGGCGTGGTGGCGGTGGTGGCCGTCATGCACCCGACCTTCGCAGCAGGGTGGGGATGGACCGTACGGCTTCGACGGGGTCGCCGGTCAGCCGGCACTCGGCGGCGAGGTAGCCCTCGTAGCCGATGGCGTGCAGCGCGGAGAGCCAGGCGGGCCAGTCGAGATGACCGGCGCCGGGCTGGAACCGGTTGGAGTCGCTGACCTGCGCGTGCCCGATGTACGGGGCGGCGGCGAGGATGGCGCCCGCCGGGTCGGCCTCCTCGATGTTCATGTGGTAGCTGTCGATGCCGATCCGGACCGAGTCGAGGCCGACGGCGCGGATCAACTCGGCTGCCTGGTCGAGCCGGTTGACCATGTGGTCCTCGTACCGGTTGAGCGGCTCCAGGAAGAGGGAGACACCCTCCTTGTGCGCGTGTTCGCCGAGTTCGGTGAGCCCGTCGAGCAGTACGGTGCGCTCCTCCTCGGCGCCGCGCGGCGGCTCGAACGGCGGCAGCCTGCGGGAGAACATGCCGTACGACGCCGGGGTCTGGGCGCCGAGTCCGCCGAGTTCGGCGATCACGGAGAGCTGGGACTTGAGCTGGACGATCGCGTCGCGCCGTTGGTCGGCGTCGAACGCTCCGAAGAAGTGGAGCATGTCGACGCAGACGGTCGGCATGACGACGCCGTCCCGCCGGGCCCGGCGGAGTTCGGGGAGGCGTTCCTGGAAGTGGAGGTCGCCCTTGGCGCGCAGTTCGATCGCGTCGAATCCGGCGTCACGCGCGAAGTCCCACTTCTGCTGAAGGGTCTCCCCCGGCAGCAACTGCTCCTGGCAAGCGGTCTTGAGCATCGGTGACATCGATGACCTTTCAGAATTCCAGGACGATCTGGAGGGCTTCGGCGGGACGTTCGTCGAGGAGCGCGTAGGCGTCGGCGGCCTCGGCGGCGGGCACGACATGGCTGACGAGTGAGGTCACGTCGACCCGGCCGTCGGCGACGAGCGCGAGGAAGGTCCGCTGGAGGCGTTCCACGGTCCACCGTCCGGCCAACTGCGGTGGCACACCGCCGATCTGAGAGCTGATCAGCTGGACGCGGTTGTGGTGGAACTCGTCGCCGAGCCGTAGCCCGGCGCCGTCGCCCTGGTAGAAGCCGGAGGCGACGACGCGGCCTCCGACGGTGACGGAGCGCAGGGCCTCGTGGAGGGCGGGGTAGGCGCCGCTGATCTCGATGGCGACATCGGCGCCCCGGCCGTCGGTGGCTTCGCGTACGGACTCGGCGACCGTGTCGGTAAGGGCGTTGAGGGTGCGGCTCGCGCCGTACGCGCGCGCCGTGGCGAGCCGCCCGTCGAGCGTGTCGACGGCGGTGACGCGGGCGCCGTTGAGCTGGGCGAGGCGGGTGGTGAGGAGGCCGATGACGCCCTGGCCGAAGACGGCGACGTCCTCGCCGACGTGGATGTCGGCGGCGAGGACGGCGTTGTACGCGATGGCGCCGACCCGGGCGAAGGCTCCGGCGAGGGGGTCGAGGCCGTCGGGGAGGGTGTGGCCGATCATCCGCTCGACGGGGACGATGCCTTCGCTGCGGTGGCCCCAGATGCCCCAGACGAGGTCACCGGCGCGAGGCAGCCCGGCCAACCCGGCCGCCCCCGCGTCATCGCCGTCGCCTCCGCCGTCGAGTCCGAGTCCGAGTCGGAGTTCGGGTCGGAGTTCGGGTGAGACCTCGGTGACCTCGCCGACCTCGGAGTAGCCCCAGCCCGCGACGGGGTACTCGATCCCCGCGGCGCCGTCGCGGAAGATCCGCGCCTCGGGGTCCCAGGTGCGGGTCAGATAGGGGTTGGTTCCCCGGTAGGCGGTGAGTTCGGTGCCCGCCGAGATGCCCGAGTAGCGGGTGCGGACCCGAAGATGGCCGGCCGGCAGCGGGGCACTGGCGTGCGCGGCCACTTCGACGTGCCGTGGGGCGGTGAACTGGACGACGCGTTCCACGTGAGGACTCTCCGAAAGGTCGGTGAGAGGTCGGTCGGTGCTGAGGGGTCCGGCGGGGCGGAGCGAGGCCGGGCACGGCATGCCCCCCTCGGACTTAAGTCGAACCTATCTCAGACTTATGTCTTGTCAATACGCAGAAGTAGTGCTGAGATGCCGCTATCCAAAACATAAGGCGCAACGATCCGAGCAGTTCGGGATCCGAGTAGGTGAGGGCGAGCCATGCGCAAGAGGATCCGACGGTCGAAGGCGACCGCGGCCGGCCTGGCGGCGGTGCTGGGTGTCGGCGTACTGGCGGGCTGCTCCGCCGACACCGGCCCGGCCCGTGCGGACAACAGGATCACGGTGTGGACGCAGGAGAACCTTCCGCCGCGCATGGCGGCGACCAACAAGATCATCGACCGGTTCGAGAAGGAGACGGGCGTCCAGGTGGACCTCGTCGGTGTGTCCGAGGGCCAGTTGCCGCAGCTGATCATGTCGGCGGCGGCCGCGGGCACGCTGCCCGATGTCATCGGAGCCGTACCGATGGGCCAGGTCTGGCAGATGTACAGCAACGGCCTGCTCAACACCGAGGTCAGCGGCCGGATCGTGGACAGCCTCGGCAAGGACACCTTCGCCGACAACGCCCTGAGTCTGACCTCCGACGCCGGAAAGCAGCTCGCCGTCCCCTCCGACGCCTGGCTCCAGCTGCTCCTCTACCGCGAGGACCAGCTCAAGGAGGCGGGGCTGGCGGTGCCCGACACGTACGACAAGCTGCTCAAGGCCGCCGACACGCTCGACCAGGAGGGCCGCGACGGCATCTCCGTGGCCACCGACCCCGGCGACGTCTTCACCCAGCAGAGCTTCGAGAACATCGCGCTCGCCAACAACTGCCGCCTCGTCGACGACACCGGCGACGTCGCGCTCGACTCCCCCGCCTGCGAGACGGCCTTCGACACCTACGACCGACTCGGCCGCGAGTACGGCCCGGCGGGCACCCAGTCCGTCGACTCCACACGGGCCACCTACTTCTCCGGCGGCTCGTCCATGATCGTCTGGTCGTCGTTCATCCTGGACGAGCTGGCGGGGCTCCGTAAGGACGCGCTGCCGAGCTGCCCCGAGTGTAAGAAGGACGGCACGTTCCTCTCCGACAACAGCGGGATCGTCACCGCGCTCGCGGGACCCGACGGATCCCCCGCGCAGTTCGGCGAGGTGACGTCGTGGGCGGTGACCAGGACCGCCGAGACCGCCGCCTCGACCGAGTTCGTCGAGTACATGATGGACAAGGGGTACGAGGACTGGTTCGGCATGGCGCCCGAGGGCAAGATCCCCGTCCGCCGGGGGACGGCGGCGGAGCCGGAGAAGTACCAGCAGGCCTGGCGTGCCAGCACCGCCGGCGTCGACACCCGGGAACCCATGAACGAGGTCTACTCCGACGAACTGCTCGACCAACTGGCCGACGGCGTCGACAACATGAAGCGCTGGGGCATCACCGAGGGCCAGGGCGCCCTCGTCGGCGCCACCAACGGAGAACTCCCGGTCCCCAAGGCGATCGGCGCGATGACCAGCGGCCAGGTCTCCTCCCGGCAGGCCGCCCGCGAGGCGAACGAAGAAGTCTCCGCCCTCCAGAAGTCACTCCAGTAGCCGCCGCCCGGCGCCCCCGTCGAGGAATCCACATGAGCACTGCACCGAGCGGCGCGAAGACGCGCCGCGTTCCCACCGAGAGCCGCCCACCCACCGGCGGGAAGCGCCGTCCGGCCACCGCCGGGCAGCGTGAGAACCGCGCGGGACTCGCCTTCGTCACCCCCACCTTCCTGGTGGTACTGGTCGTGGTGATCATCCCGATCCTGTGGACCGTGCTGCTGGCGTTCCAGCACGCGAAGCTGGTCGACATCCAGGGCATGGGCCTGTTCGGCAACTGGTCCCTGGACAACTTCGGCGCCGTCTTCGGCTCGGCCGGATTCTGGTCCAGCCTCTCCACCACCCTGCTGTACACGGTCGGTTCGACCGCGGGCTCCATCGTGCTCGGCCTGATCGCCGCGCTCGCGCTGCGCCGGCCGTTCCGCGGCCGGGGACTGCTGCGCGGCTCGATGCTGCTGCCGTACGTCGCACCCGTCGTCGCGGTGGCCTTCGTCTGGCAGGTCGCGCTCAGTCCCCAGTACGGCATCGTCAACTCGTGGGGCGGCAAGCTGCTGGGCTGGGACGATCCGATCGCGTTCCTGTCCACCCGTTCGTACGAAGTGAGCCTGCTCGGGCTGCACTTCGACATACCTCTGGCGCTGCTCACCGTCTTCGCCTTCGAGGCGTGGCGCTACTTCCCCTTCGCGTTCCTCTTCCTGCTGGCCAGGCTGCAGGCCGTGCCGGACGGGCTGGAGGAGGCGGCGCGGGTGGACGGCGCGACGCCGTCGCAGAACTTCCGCCACATCCTGCTCCCCCAACTGATGCCCGTGATCGCGCTGTTGAGCGTCCTGCGGTTCATCATGACGTTCAACAAGTTCGACGACGTCTATCTGCTGACCGGCGGCGGGGCGGGCACGGACGTCGTCGCCGTACGCGTGTACGACTTCCTCACCGCGCGCTTCGACGTGGGCGCGGCGGCGGCGCAGGCGCTCGTACTGGCCGCCGTGCTGATGGTGCTGCTCGGCATCTACTTCACGTTCTTCGCCAAGAAGGTCCAGGAGGAGTCGTGATGAGCCGAACCGAGACGACGACACAACGCCCGTCGGTCCGCCCGGACATGGCGGACGGACGGACGGCCGTCACGCGGCGCCGGATGACGCGTACGCAGTTCGAGGAGCGCTTCTTCGGCGTCGCCCGCTGGGTGACCATCGCCTTCCTGGCGGCGATCACGATCGTGCCCTTCTACTACATGCTGCTGCTCTCGGTGAAGCCGATCGACGCCCTGCTGCTGGACCCGGGTTCGCTCTGGGTGGCGGCCAAGGACTTCACCTTCGACACCTATCGCAGCGTGCTCAAGCCGACCTCCGAGGGCGGCCAGGGCTTCCTGCGGATGCTGCTCAACTCGGCGGCCGTCGCACTGGGTACGGTGCTGCTCACCCTCGCCGCGGCGGTGCCCGGCGCGTACGCCATCAGCAGGCTGAGGTTCTTCGGCAGCCGGCACGTCAGCGCGATGTTCCTCGCGGTCTATCTCTTCCCGGCCACGCTGCTGGCGGTGCCGCTGTTCGTGATGTTCGCCAAGCTCGGGCTCTCCGGGAACCTGGTGGGCCTGGCGATCGTGTACATCGCACAGACCGTGCCCGTGTCGATCTACATGATGAAGAACTACTTCGTGACCATCCCGCGCAGCATCGAGGAGGCGGCGGCCCTGGACGGCTGCTCACGGCTCCAGACCGTACGGAAGGTCGTCCTGCCCCTCGCGCTGCCGTCGCTGATGGCCACCGGGCTGTATGTGTTCATGATCGCGTGGAACGAGTTCCTCTTCGCGCTGCTCTTCCTGGCCGCGTCGCCCGACCAGTGGACGGTCTCGCTCGGGCTCCAGCAGCTCGCCGGTGGCATCGAGGTCTCCAAGACCGTTCTGATGGCCGGTTCCGTGGTCCTGACCATCCCCGTGGTACTCCTGTTCTTCGCCGCCGAACGACTGCTGACCGAGGGCCTGACCAGCGGCGCCGACAAGAGCTGACACCGGAACGGGAACCACGGCGAGAGCCGGATCCAGAACGAGGAGCATTCACGAACATGCCGGCCAACCAGGCGAGTCCGGGGCATCTGCTGCGGCTGATCCGTACCGGACAGGCCACCACCCGCGGCGAGTTGCAGCAGACCACCGGACTCTCCCGGTCCACCGTCGGCAACCGCCTCGACCAGCTCTTCGCCGCGGGCTGGCTGCGCGACGCGACCGGCACGTCCACCGGCGGACGGCCCTCCGCACGCCTGGAGTTCGACTCCCGGCACGCCGTCGTCATCGCCGTCGACCTGGAGACCCGGCACAGCCGCGCCGCCGTCCTCGACCTGGCGGGCCGGATCCTGGCCGAGCGCTCGGAGCCGCTGCTGATCGCCGACGGTCCCGACAAGGTCCTCGACACCCTGGCGGGCTGGTTCCCCGGTCTCCTGCGGGCGGCCGAGGTCGAGCCCGACCGGCTGTGCGGCATCGGCCTGTCCGTGCCGGGGCCGGTCGACTGGGCCACCGGCCAGGTCATCCAGCCGCCGATCATGCCCGGCTGGGACCAGTACCCGATCCCGGAACGTATGCAGCAGGCGTACGCGCGCCATGTGCCCGGCGCCGGGACGGCCCCCGTGCCGGTGCTCGTCGACAACGACGCCAACCTCATGGCGTACGCGGAACAGCGCGTCCACTACCCCGACTGCTCGGCGTTCGTGCTGGTCAAGGTGTCGACGGGGATCGGCGCCGGGGTCGTCGTGGACGGGGAGCCGTACCGGGGCATCGACGGCGGCGCCGGCGACATCGGGCACATCCGGCTGCACGACCGGGCCGACGCGCTGTGCATGTGCGGCGCGTACGGCTGTCTGGCCGCCGTCGCCAGCGGGCGCGCCATCGCCGGGCAGCTCACGTCGGCCGGTGTCCCGACCACCTCGGGCTCCGACGTACGCGAGCGGCTGGCGGACGGTCAGCCCGACGCCGTCCGGCTGGCGCGCGAGGCCGGGCGGCGGGTCGGGGAAGTCCTCGTCACGGTCGTGACCCTGCTCAACCCGGGAGTACTCGTCCTCGCGGGGGACCTCGCGGGCACGCCGTTCCTCACGGGCGTACGGGAGTTGCTGTACCAGCGCGCCATGCCGCGCACGACCGCGCATCTGAACGTCGTGACGTCCGGACTCGGCGACCAGGCCGCACTGACCGGGGCGGCGACGATGGTGGTCGAGCAGCTGTACGCGCCGGACCGGGCGGACGACAGGCTGGCCGCGATGAACGGGTGAGGATCGCGCCCCTCCCGTCGACCACTCACTCTCCCGACCGCGCTGGAGCACACCGTGCCGTACGACCCACACCCCGCGACCGACCCCGCCCCGGTCCGGGTCGGGCTGGTGGGGGCCGGTCCCTGGGCCCGGACGATGCACGCCCGCATGCTCGCGGCCGGACCGGAGACGACACTCGCCGCCGTGTGGGCGCGCCGCCCCGAGGCGGCGCGGGAGACCGCCGAGTCGTACGGCGCCGTGGTCGCCGCGTCGTTCGAGGAGCTGCTCGACCGCTGCGAGGCCGTGGCCTTCGCCGTACCCCCCTCCGTACAGGCCGAGTTGGCGGTACGCGCGGCACGCGCCGGTCTGCCGATGCTGCTGGAGAAGCCGCTCGGGCCCGATCTCGACGCGGCACGACGGGTGGTGGACGCGGTGACCGAGCACGGGGTCGTCACCCAGCTCGTGCTCACCAAGCGGTACCACCCGGCGACGCGGGAATTCCTGCGGCGGGCACGGGACTTCGAGGTCACCGGCGCGCGCTCGTGCTATCTGCACGGCGCGTTCCTCGCGGGTGAACTGGCCACGCCCTGGCGTCTGGCGCAGGGCGCGCTGCTCGACCTCGGACCGCATCTGCTCGATCTGCTGGACGCGGCGGTGGGACCGATCGCCACGGTCCGCGGCTCGGGCGATCCACGCCGCTGGTCGGAACTGACCTGCGAGCACACCAACGGTGCTGTCAGCCAGGCGTCGTTGTCCGGATCGGTGGGTCTCGACCGGGCCCGCACCCGCGTCGAATTGTACGGCCCCACCGGGGAACTCACCTACGACACGGCCGAGTTGGACCACGAGGAGTGCTGGCCCGTGCTGCGCCGGGAGTTCGCCGCCGCGGTCCGCTCGGGTGTCGCGGGCCCCCTCGACGCGGCACGCGGTCTGCGCCTCCAGGAGCTGATCGCGATGGCAACTCCCGTCTGAGCGCGTCACCCCCGGCAGGGGCAACCGCCTCGCACCCGGCCCACGTCGTCCCTCGGGAAGATCGCCTTCCGACTTCCGACTTCCCGAGGAGAGGAACCACATGGCCGGGGCCAGCGGCGACAGTACGGACAGCGGGAACGGTGCCGACGCGGCTCCTGAGCGATGGAGCCCTGCGGCACGCGCCCTGCGGGCGGCCGGACTGCTCGCGTGCGTTCTGGCGATCGTCGCCGTGGCACCGGCCGTCGGGCGCGTCTGGTACGGAGACCCGTACCCGACTGCCGATCCGGAAGGGGTCGCCGAGCGGATCCAGGACCGATCGCAGCGCGCGTACGACCTCCTGGGTCTGCCCGAACCGGTCGTGGTGGCACGGAACTCGCTCGACAGCAGTGTGTGCCGGGACCGTGGACTGCTGAATCTGACCGGCGATCCGGAGCCGGGAGTCATCGCCCCGCAACACCGGTGGGGCGTCGACGGTGTGGCCGAGGATGTCGCGCGCGCGGCGCTGAGCCGGCTGCGCGAGCGGCTGACCGCGCGGGGCTGGGAACTCACCCACGAGTGGGACCGGCGGGGCACGGGCCGCGCCGAGAGCGGATTCCGCTTCGAGGACACGGTGAGCGGCGACAAGGTCGACGCCCGCTGGAACAGCTCGCGGGGCGCCCTGTTCGTGGATGTCTACGCGCCGTGCGCGCGCGTTCCGGACGGTCGCGTCGAAGCCTCGCGGGACCTCTTCCTCCGGACTCCCAACGGCCCGTTCCCGGACGGCACACCGACCGGTCTCGAAGGGCGAGTCGAAGGGTGAATTGATTCAAGTACGTGGGTGGTGACCCGGCCGGGGCGCCGCCGCGATCAGAGGGCTCGCGCAGCGCCGTACTGGGCCGCGAACAGGGCCGCGAACAGGGCGTCGTACAGCACCTTGACACGCGTCCGCGGCGCCGCCTACCTTCTTAATGAATCGATTCATTCATCGATCAGGGACCGAAGGAAGCCGCTTGATGACGCCCTCCCCCGAAGCCGCTCAGGCCCCGCAGGCCGCCGAACTCCTGGCGCGTTCCCACCGTCTGGGCGCAGACCCCCGCAACACCAACTACGCGGGCGGCAACACCTCCGCCAAGGGTCTGGCCCCCGATCCGGTGAGCGGCGCCGACACCGAGCTGATGTGGGTGAAGGGCTCCGGCGGGGATCTGGGCACGCTCACGGGGCCGGGCCTGGCCGTACTGCGGCTCGACCGGCTGCGGGCGCTCGCCGAGGTGTATCCGGGCGTGGAGCGCGAGGACGAGATGGTCGCCGTCTTCGACTACTGCCTGCACGGCAAGGGCGGCGCGGCCCCCTCCATCGACACCGCCATGCACGGTCTGGTGGACGCCGCGCACGTCGATCATCTGCACCCCGACTCCGGCATCGCGCTCGCCTGCGCTGCCGACGGCGAGGCGCTGACGGCGGAGTGCTTCGGCGACCGCGTGGTGTGGGTGCCCTGGCGCCGGCCCGGGTTCCAACTCGGCCTGGACATCGCCGCGGTGAAGGAGGCCAACCCGCGGGCGATCGGCTGTGTGCTCGGCGGCCACGGCATCACCGCGTGGGGCGACACCTCGCGGGAGTGCGAGGAGAACTCGCTGAGCATCATCCGTGAGGCCGAGCGGTTCCTCGCGAAGCGCGGCAGGCCGGAGCCGTTCGGGCCGCCGCTGGACGGGTACGGCCCGCTGCCCGAGGACGAGCGGCGGGCCCGCGCCGCCGCGCTGGCCCCCCTGCTGCGCGGGCTGGCCTCGACGGACCGGCCGCAGGTGGGTCACTTCACCGACAGCGAGCCCGTGCTGGACTTCCTGTCCCGCGCCGAGCACCCGCGTCTCGCGGCCCTCGGCACGTCGTGCCCGGACCACTTCCTCCGTACGAAGGTCCGGCCGCTGGTCCTCGATCTGCCCGCCTCCGCGCCGCTCGACGAGGTGACGGCGCGCTTCGCGCGGCTGCACGAGGAGTACCGCGCCGAGTACGCCGCCTACTACGACCGGCACGCCGACGCCGACTCGCCGGCGATGCGCGGCGCCGACCCGGCGATCGTGCTGGTGCCGGGCGTGGGCATGTTCTCGTACGGCAAGGACAAGCAGACGGCGCGGGTGGCCGGGGAGTTCTACCTCAACGCGATCAACGTGATGCGGGGCGCCGAGGCGGTGTCGTCGTACGCGCCGATCGACGAGTCGGAGAAGTTCCGGATCGAGTACTGGGCGCTGGAGGAGGCGAAGCTCCGGCGGATGCCCGCCGCGAAGCCGCTGGCCACCCGCGTCGCGCTGGTGACCGGCGGCGGGTCGGGCATCGGGAAGGCCATCGCGCACCGGCTGGCGGCCGAGGGCGCGTGCGTGGTCGTCGCCGACGTGAACGCGGAGAGCGCGTCGGAGGTCGCCGGTGAACTGGGCGGCTCGGACCGGGCGTTGGCGGTCACGGTCGACGTGACCGACGAGGACGCGATCGCCGCCGCGTTCCGCGAGGCGGTGCTCGCCTTCGGGGGTGTGGACCTGGTCGTGAACAACGCAGGCATCTCGATCTCGAAGCCCCTGCTGGAGACGACCGCGCGGGACTGGGACCTCCAGCACGACATCATGGCGCGCGGCTCGTTCCTGGTCTCGCGGGAGGCGGCGCGGGTCATGACGGGGCAGTCGATGGGCGGCGACATCGTCTACATCACGTCGAAGAACGCGGTGTTCGCCGGTCCCAACAACATCGCCTACTCGGCCACGAAGGCGGACCAGGCACACCAGGTCCGGCTGCTGGCGGCGGAGTTGGGCGAGCACGGGATCCGGGTCAACGGTGTCAACCCGGACGGGGTGGTGCGCGGGTCGGGGATCTTCGCGGCGGGCTGGGGGGCGCGGCGGGCGGCGGTGTACGGGGTGGCGGAGGAGAAGCTGGGCGAGTTCTACGCGCAGCGGACGCTGCTCAAGCGCGAGGTGCTGCCGGAGCATGTGGCAAACGCGGTGTTCGCCCTGACCGGCGGCGATCTCACACACACCACCGGTCTGCACATTCCCGTCGACGCGGGTGTCGCCGCGGCGTTCCTGCGCTGAGGGGCGAGGAGACCGGGGAGCCGAGAGAGCAGGGGGTACCGCCGTGTCGTACACCGAATCCTCGGCTTCGGCCTTCCTCGCCGTCGACCTGGGTGCCACCAGCGGCCGGGTGATGGCGGGGCGGGTGGGCCGGGCAGGGCGAGTGGGCCGGGCGGGGCAAGTGGGCCGGGCGGGACTGGGGACGCTCGCCCTGACCGAGGTGCACCGCTTCCCGAACCGGCCGGTGCGGCTGCCGGGCAGCCTGCGGTGGGACGTGCTCGCTCTCTATCAGGGGGTGCTCGACGGCCTCGGCCTCGCGGCTCGTACGTACGACGACGTCGCGTCGATCGGGATCGACAGCTGGGCGGTCGACTACGGGCTCCTCGACGCGGACGGGCAGTTGCTCGGCAATCCGTACCACTACCGGGACACCCGGACCGAGGGCATGGGCGAGCGGGTCTGGGAGACGGTCCCCGCCGAGGAGCTGTACCGGATCACCGGGTTGCAGCATCTGCCGTTCAACACGGTCTTCCAGCTTGCGGCGGCTTCGGGTGGCGCCCAACTGGCCGCCGCGAGAACGCTGTTGATGATTCCGGATCTGCTGACGCACTGGCTCACCGGGAGTGTCGGCGCGGAGGCCACCAACGCGTCCACGACGGGTCTGTTCGACGCGCGCGCGGGTGACTGGTCGCATGAGCTGATGGGCCGGCTGGGCATCGACCGGAGCCTGTTCCCGTCGATCCGGCGGCCGGGGGACGCGGCGGGGACGCTGCTGCCGTACGTGGCGGCCGAGACCGGGCTGCCGGAGTCCACCCCCGTCACGGCCGTGGCGTCCCACGACACAGCTTCGGCCGTGGCCGCCGTCCCCGCGACCGGGCCGGGCTTCGCGTACCTCTCGTGCGGTACGTGGTCACTGGCCGGTCTTGAACTGGCCGAGCCGGTGGTCACCGAGGCGTCCAGGGCCGCGAACTTCACCAACGAGCTGGGGGTGGACGGCAGTTACCGCTTCCTGCGCAATGTCATGGGGCTGTGGCTGCTGTCGGAGACTCTGCGCACCTGGGCGGACCGTGGACTGCCCGCCGACCTGGGGCCGTTGATGGAACGGGCGGCGCGGTCGCGGCCGTTCGCCGCGCTGGTCGACCCGGACGACCCGTCGTTCCTCGCGCCGGGCGACATGCCTGGCCGTATCGCCGCGTACTGCGCGCGCACCGGCCAGCGGCCGCCCGACGACCAGGCGGCGACGGTCCGTTGCATCCTGGAGAGCCTCGCGCTGGCGCACCGCGCGACGCTGCGTACGGCGGCCGAGCTGTCCGGCACCGACATCCGTGTGGTGCACCTGGTGGGGGGCGGCAGCCGTAACGAACTGCTCTGCCAACTGACGGCGGACGCGACGGGGTTGCCGGTGGTGGCGGGACCGGCGGAGGCCACCGCGCTCGGCAACATCCTTGTCCAGGCACGAGCCCAGGGCCTCGTCGGAGACCGCTCCGAGATGCGTCAACTGGTGGCGCGGACACAGCCGTTGCGCCGGTACGAGCCGCAGGGCGACGGACGGGCGTGGTCGGCGGCTGCGGCGCGGATCGGCCTCGGCGGCGGACTCGGAAGCGGACTCGAAATCGGCTGAGGGGCTCAGCTCTCCGTGGCCCGGTGCTCGATGGCCCGGTCCAGCCACTCGGACAGAAGCGCGCGCTCGATGGCGGTGAGCGTCGGCAGCCGCGGCACGACCGTCCGGAACGTGACGGCGGCCGCGGTCACGCCGTCCTCGGCGGGCACGGACGCGTCGGTCAGGATCGACCGCGTCACCGTGTCGTACATCGCGTCGGCGAGGCCGAGGTCCCGCTCCTCCGGTGGTGTGGCGAGCAGGGTCAGCACGGCGCCGGTGCCGGCGGCGTGAATGAGCGCGACGGCGCGGCTCTCCGAGACGCGCAGCCGGCCGGTCGCCGCGACACGACGTACGCGGGCGCGCAGGACCTCCAGCCCCGCGGCCTCCGCCGGTGAGCGAGTGGCACGGCCAGGATCGGTGAGAAGGCCGAAGAGCGCCGCGTTGGCCAGGCCGAAGCTGACATGCGCGTCCCACCCTGCCCGAAGATCCGCGATGGGGTCGTCGCTCTCCTCCACCAGCGTCTTTCCTGCGACATGGAGGGCGAAGACATGCTCGGCGACGGCGTCGAGGAGGCCGTCCTTGTCGCCGAACAGACGGTAGATCGTCGGCGCCTGTACGCCGGCGGCCTGGGCGACACCACGAGTCGTGACGGCGTTCGGACCCTGTTCGCGCAGCAGCCGCGCCGCGACCTCCACGAGGTTCGCGCGCGTCTCGCTCCTGCCGGCCCCGCCGGGCTTCGTCTCCACCATGAATCAACGATAACGGGTTTCCGCTATCGATGCGTTACCGTTGGAATCGGATTTCAGTTTCCATCGATAACATCAGAGACGACGCGAGGTCGAATCATGATCATCATCACCGGCGCCACCGGCAAGCTCGGTTCCCGGATCATCCAGCGGCTGCTCGAACGGATCCCGGCGGAGCGGGTCGGCGTCAGCGTTCGTGACACGGACCGCGCCGCTGACCTTGTCGCACAGGGCGTCCGGGTGCGGCGCGGCGACTTCACGGACCCCGACTCGCTCGTCGGCGCGTTCGAGGGCGCCACGCAGGTGCTCATCGTCTCGGCGAGCGAGACCGGCGACGCGGCGGTCGCCCAGCACACCGCCGCGATCGACGCCGCCCGCGCCGCCGGGGCCAAGCGCATCCTCTACACGAGCCACCAGGCCGCCGGCGCCGATTCGCTGTTCGCGCCCATGCCCGACCACGCCGCGACCGAGCGGTACCTGGCAGCGACGGGCACGCCGTACACGGCGCTGCGCAACGGGTTCTACGCGAGCACGGTCCCGCTCCTCCTGGGCCAGGCGCTCGAAACCGGCGAACTCGTCGCGCCCGCCGACGGCCCGGTGTCGTGGACCACCCACGCCGACCTCGCCGAAGCGGCGGCGATCGTCCTCGCGGACGAAGGGCGGTTCGACGGGGCGACTCCGCCACTGACCGGGCCGGACGCGCTCGACCTCGAAGACATCGCGGGCATCCTCACCGAACTCACCGGCCGCACCATCCGCCGCGTCGTCGCCGACGACGAGGAGTGGACGGCCGGTCTGATCGGGCACGGCGTGCCCGAGGGCCAGGCGAACATGCTGCTCGGCATGTTCCACGCCTCCCGGCGCGGTGAGTTCACCACCACCGGACCCACGCTCACGAAGCTGCTCGGGCGGGACGCCACGCCGGTCCGCTCGGTCCTGGAGGAGTCCGCCACGCCGCGCTGAGCTGCGAGCCGACCTTTCCTAGTAGCCGGCGACCGGGGCCGCCGCGTGGCTGACCGGGACGGTGTGGGTGATCCACGAGGTGCCGGCGAGGAGATGGAGAAGGAAGGACGTCGGCTCGGGCAGGTAGTTGGGGATGCCATCGCGCAGGGCGAGTCCGCTCTGGAGGTGGGTGCTGGGCGCGACGACGAGGGTGCTGTTCGCGTAGGCCGCCGTGACCGGACGGTGGACGTGGCCCGCGAGGACGCGGGCCACGTTCGGATGCCGTACGAGCACATCGGCGAGCGCGTCGCCGTCCGCCAGCCGCATACCGTCCAGGAAGGGGATACCGACAGGCACCGGCGGATGGTGCAGACACACGAAAGCCGGTACGTCGGGCCTGCGGGCCAAGGCCCTGTCGAGACGGCCGAGTTGCTCCGGGCCGAGCCGCCCGCCGCCCTCACCGGGCACGGAGGAGTCCAGCGCCACGAGCGTGAGTCCGGGCAACTCGGCGACATAGTACGTCTGATGCGCACCCGCCATGAGGTCGGTCCCGCCGAACGCGTCGACCAGCGCGCCGGGTTCGTCGTGATTGCCCGCCACGAGGAACAGCGGCAGCGGGAAGCGCCCGATCACCTCGCGCAGCACCGCGTACTCCTCGGGCGCTCCCCGCTCCACCAGATCCCCGGTGATCACCACGCAGTCGGGCGGCGGATCGAGGACGAGAACGCGCCCGAGCGCCCTGCGCAGCCCTTCCACGGGTGCGCCGCCCAGCGGGCCGGTGGTGAGGTGCGGGTCACTGAGGTGTGCGACGGAGAGAGCCATGCGCACACCCTGCCCGGGCCCGACCACGCGCACGAGCGCGCACGAGGGCGTCGAGCGTCCCACTGATGTTCCCGGGACACCGGCTGAGGTACGGTGCCTGCCATGGGCCCGTACTCGAACCACCGTGCAGTGGAGCCGCGTCTCAGCGGCCCCCGCGGTGAGTGCGCGCCCCGCGGCCTCAGCTTTCTGCTGCGCCGTGGCCGGGTGGGGTCCCCGCCCGCCTGTTGTTGTCGCTGTCGCTGACCTCCGGTAGCGCCGCGCCCGTACCGTCACGGACTTGACGGCCGCCGCCTCGTCGTACCCGCCGCCCGCGCCCGCGCGCCGGTGAACGGGTCGGCCCGCTCCCTTCCCACTGGTTCGTTCTCCCGAGGAGCCTCGTGACCACCGCCGCCATATCCACATCGGACACCTCCGCCGTTCCCACCGTTCCCGCTCTCCGTGATCCCCACATCCCCGCCGACGGCCTGTACGAGGGGCATCGGGAGCTGCGCCGCGTTCCCGAGGGCTGGGAGGACCGGCCGTACGAACTCTTCGGACTCGTCCCGCAGTCCCGCACCATCGGCGCCGAGATCCACGGGCTGGATCTGTCGGTACCGCCGTCCCCCGCCGTGCGGGACGAGCTCAATCGCGCCCTGCTGGAGTGGAAGGTCCTCTTCTTCAGGGGGCAGCGTCTGTCCTCCGACGCGCAACGCGCCTTCGCCCTCAACTGGGGCGAGTTGGAGACCAATCCGCTGCTGGCGGCCGGGGACGCCAAGGACGTGGTGCGCTTCGACCGTACGGCCGTCCCCACCTTCGAGAACGTGTGGCACACGGACGTCACCTTCCGGGAGCGGCCCGCGATGGGCGCCGTCCTGCAACTGCGCGAGGTGCCGCCCGCCGGGGGCGACACCATGTGGGCCGACATGGCGGTGGCGTACGACAATCTGCCGCGCGAGGTCAAGGAGCGGATCGACGGTGCCGTCGCCGTGCACGACTTCGTGCCGGGCTTCGCGCGGTTCTCCCCCGCCGACCGGCTCGCCCGGTTCCAGGACGTCTTCCCGCCGGTGGAGCACCCCGTGGTGCGGACGCATCCGGAGACGGGCCGGCGGATGCTGTTCGTCAACACGTCGTTCACGACGCGGATCGTGGGGCTCGCGCGGGCGGAGAGCGACGGGCTGCTGCGGCTGCTCTTCCAGCAGGCTCATGTGCCCGAGTACCAGGTCCGGTTCCGCTGGCAGGCGGGCGACATCGCCTTCTGGGACAACCGCGCCACGCAGCACTACGCGGTCGCGGACTACGGCACGCACCGGCGGATCGCCGAACGCGTCGCCATCGCGGGCGACCGTCCGTACTGACCGCTGTGCCCCCGCACCCTGTCGCGAGCGAGCGAGAGGCGTCGCGGGCGCCGGCTACTTCTCCTCGGTGAGACCCGCGATGCGCTCGCGATAGGCGGCGATCTCGCGTTCGGTGAGAGCGAGACGCCCGGGGCCCGCCTCGTTGGCGGCCAGGGAGGTGGCCTGCTCCATCGCGCGGTACAGCGGGCCCGGCAGATTGAGCAGGAGCTGGCCGTGCTCGGCGGTCTCGATCACCATCCACGAGTTCCGGTCGGCGACACCTTCCCCGATGACGTTCGGCTCGATGGTGCTGGCGGCGATGACGGTCAGAACAGGGGGGATCGGGGTCTCTTCGCTCATGTCTCCCTCCCTATCAGGGTGGCTCCGGCGGTGCCCAGCGATCGCGGCGAGTTCCCCCTCACACAGCCCGTCCGGCCGCGCGCGCCGCCGGTGTCGCCCGCGCCGCCCGTGTCGCCCGTGCCGGGTCGTCCGGTCCGCTCGGCTGCTGCCGCCCGCCGGGACCTGCGATGCTGGTAGGAGCCTGCCGTGAGGAGGCGGTCGCCATGCCGAGCGAGAGCGCGGCCCCCGACCCCGGCGAGCGGCTGCTCGAAGAGCTGCTCGCCGAGGCGCACGCCGCGGCCCCGATGGACCTTCCGGAGCTGGTGAACCGCTGTGCCGCGGCGCTCGGCCTCGATCAGATCGTGGTCTATCTGGTCGACATCCAGCAACGGCAGCTCGTCCCGCTCAGCGACGGGATGCCCAACCTCGATGTGAACGCCACGACGGGCGGACGCGCGTATCGCTCGCTCGACCTGCGGATCGAGGAGTCGGAGGACGGCGTGCTCACCGCGTGGCTACCACTGATCGACGGAGCGGAACGGCTCGGCGTGCTCAGCGTCAAGGCGGACACCATCGACGCGGTACGGCTGCGCCGCTGCCGGATGATCGCGTCCGTGCTCGCCATGGCGATCACCTCGAAGCGGGCGTACAGCGACAGCCTGGCGCGGTACGCCCGTACGGAGCGCATGCAGCTGCCCGCCGAGATGCTGCGCGCCTTCCTGCCACCGCGGACCATCGGCAACGCCCGCGCGCTGTCCACGGCGGTGCTGGAACCGGCGTACGAGATCGGCGGCGACGCCTTCGACCACTCACTGACCCGCTCGACACTGCACGTCGACATCTTCGACTCGATGGGCCACGACCTGGCGGCCGGTCTGACCACGGCCGTCGCGCTGGCGGGCTGCCGCAGCGCCCGGCGGGACGGTGGCGATCTCCCCGCGCTGGTGGACACCGTCGATCTGGCGCTCGCGCGCTGGCTGCCGGATCAGTACTGCACGGGCATCGTCACCCAGCTGGATCTCGCGAACGGCCTCTTCCGCTGGTGCAACTGCGGGCATCCGCCGCCGCTGCTGATCCGGGGAGACCGCGTACTGCACGGCGAGCTGGAGCGGCCTGCCCAGCCGCCGATGGGGCTGCGCGCCCGGTTCTGCGAGACCCCCCGTACCGTCCATGAGGCGCAACTGGAGCCCGCGGACCGGGTGTTGCTCTACACGGACGGAGTCGTCGAGTCAGGGGCCGGCGACCGCACGGAGTTCGGGCTCGACCGCTTCACGGACTCCATCATCCGGGCGACCGCGGCCGGTGAACTGGCCCCCGAGGCGCTGCGCCGACTCATCCACTCGATTCTCGACGCCCATGAAAACCGGCTGCGCGACGACGCCACGCTGCTGCTCGTCGAATGGCGGCCGCCCGCCGCCTAAGAGCCTCCGCGACTGAAGCCCCGCGCGCCGGCAATGCGGGAACGCGGGACGGCGTGGGTCCACCGGGAGCACCGGTGGCCCC